>DASRJA010000767.1:0-10208 GCA_035649695.1 Mycobacterium sp.
CCGTCGAGGACGTGCTACTGCTGGGCGATCGCCATCGTGGTGCGCGCGGTCTCAAGTCCCTCAGGAAGGCGCTGCCGCTTGTCGACGGGGGCGCCGCCTCACCGAGGGAGACGCGGCTGCGGCTGCTCTATATCGACGCTGGATTGCCAAGGCCCACAACGCAGATACCCATTGTCCAGGGTCGCGGTCGGCTCGTTCGGTGGGCCGACATGGGCTGGGAGGAATTCATGGTCGTGTCCGAGTATGACGGGGATCAGCACCGCACCAACCGTTGGCAGTACACCAAGGACATTCGAAGCCTGCGCAGGGCAAGGGAGCTCGGCTGGATCGTCGATCAAGTAATCAAGGAGGATCGGCCTGCCGACATCGTCGAGCGTGCGCGGACGGCGTTGGTACGTCGCGGCTGGAAGCCCTAGACCCGTCGCGGGGCGGCCAACCGTTCGCGGCGCAGCTGGGCGACCTCGTCGATGTCCAGCGGCTTGAGCTCGCCGACGACCTTCGACAGCAGATGATCGGCCAGCTGCGGATTGCGGGCCAAGCACGGCCCATGCAAATACGTTGCCACCACACTGCCCTGCACCGCGCCGTCGATGCCGTCACCCGCGCGGTTACCGGCGCCACTGATAACCTTCGCCAGCGGTTGCGCCGCGGATCCGAGAATCGTTCCGCCGCGGTGATTTTCGAAGCCCGTCAGCTTCTCGGTCAAACCTTCGACCAATGGCTGCGACACCACCTCGCCGATGGTCCGCTCGCGCTGCGGCGACGTCGTCACGTCCAGTAGGCCAACCCCGTCGACGCGCTCACCCGATGACGTCTCATACCAATGCCCGAGCACCTGGATCGCCGCACAGATCGCCAACACCGGCGCACCGCGGCCGGCCGCCTGTTGCAAACCGGGATATTGCTTTAAATGCTTGGTCGCCAACCGTTGCGCGTAATCCTCCGCTCCGCCCAGCGTGTACAGGTCGAGCTCCGAGGGCACCGGATCCGACAGCGTGATCTCGACGATCTCGGCGTCAAATCCTCGCAGCCGCAACCGTTGCCGCAGCACCACGGAATTGCCGCCGTCACCGTACGTGCCCATCACGTCCGGCAACACCAGCCCGATTCGCACCGTCGACTCAGCCACGTCCTGACCGCCCGAACGTCCGGTTCAGTTGCAGGAACGCGGTGTAGTTGGCGACGACCTCGACGTGTCCCGGCGGGCACGAGGTGATGGCCTCAACGGCGTTGTGCACCAACGTATGTTCGACGCCCGCGTATCCCAGGCGTACGGCCAGGTCGGTCCCGCGCTCGCCCGCCGCCACCACGGGTTTCTCGACGAAGTGCTCGAAGTTGACGTCCCACAGCCACGACAGGTCCTCGCCGTCGGGCACCTGACCGTTGACCGAGATCACCACCGAGCCGGCGTCGGTGTCGACCATCGACAGTGCCTCCTGCCAGCCCGCCGGATTCTTCGCCAGCAGCATGCGCACCGAATGTGCGCCGAGTTGCACTGTGCTGTAACGGCCTGCGACCTCGTCGACACCCGATACCGCCGCCACCGCGGCTGCCGGATCGGCGCCCAGCGTCACCGCCGCGGCCACCGCCTGCGTCGCATTGCCGCGGTTCACCGTCCCGGGCAGCGCCAACGTCATCGGCAGCGAAAGCCCGTCGGGCCCATAGATATTCGCGTCGTCATACCACCACTGCGGGGTGGGCCGCTTGAAGTCCGTGCCCGTCGAGTACCAGTGACCGCCGTCACGCGCAATGATTTCGCCGGACCGCGGACAGCTCACCGAGTCGTTGGCCCAGCCGCCGCCCGCAGCGACCCACACCACGTGCGGGCTGTCGTAGGCCGCCGACGTCATCAGCACGTCGTCGCAATTGGCCACCACCACCGTCGACGGATGCCGGGCCAACCCGCCGCGCAACGTCCGCTCGATGTGGTTGATCTCGCCGACGCGGTCCAGCTGATCGCGCGACAGGTTCAGCAGCACGATGACCGCCGGGTCCACGGCATCGGCGACATGCGGCACATGCATCTCATCGACTTCCAGCGCCGCCAGCGAAGCGTCACGCGATCCCGCCAACGCGGCGACCAAACCGGCGTCCATGTTCGCGCCTTCGGCGTTGGTCGCGACGGATCCGAGTGTGCCCAGCGCTGCCGCGGTCATCCGGGTCGTCGTCGACTTGCCGTTGGTCCCGGTGACGACGACCGTGCGGCGGCCCTCGCCGAGCTGACGGAGCACGGACTTGTCGAGCGCCAGAGCCACCAAGCCGCCGATCATCGCGCCTGCGCCACGCCCGGTGACCCGCGACGCCCATCGCGCGCCTGTCCCGGCCGCGAGCGCGACACGTCCACGAGTGGTGACCATCCCCGGCATTTTAGGTAGCCGACACGCTAGCCAGCGATCCGGAGATGTCACCGCCGCGTGCAATCCTCAAAACGTGAGCCAAACCTGGGGCCGCCCGGCAAACGAGACCGGCGCGGGCTGGGCGGTCGTCGACGTCGAGACCTCCGGCTTCCGCCCCGGACAGGCCCGCATCGTGAGCATCGCCGCCCTGGCCCTCGGCGACGACGGCAACGTCGAGCAAAGCCTCTACACACTGCTGAACCCCGGCGTCGACCCCGGTCCCACCCACGTGCACGGCCTGACCGCGGAAATGCTGGAAGGCCAGCCCTGCTTCGGCGACATCGTCGCGCCCCTCATCGACTTGCTGAAAGACCGCACGCTCGTCGCCCACAACGTCGGCTTCGACTACTCGTTCCTGGCCGCCGAGGCCGAGCTCGTCGGGGCGGAGCTGCCGATCGACACCGTGATGTGCACAGTCGAGCTGGCCCGCCGGCTCGAACTCGGCACCGAGAACCTCCAGCTGGCGACGTTGGCCGCGCATTGGGGCATCACCCAGATGAAACCCCACGACGCGCTGGACGACGCGATGGTGCTCGCCCAGATCCTCAAGCCCGTGCTGGTCCGTGCCAGGGAGCGCAAGGTCTGGCTGCCGGTACGGTCCGTGGCGCGCCGGCAGTGGCCGAGTGGCCAGGTCACGCATGACGAGCTGCGGCCGTTGAAGATGCTGGCCTCGCGGCTGCCGTGCCCGTACATGAATCCTGGGCGGTACGTCGCGGGCCGGCCGTTGGTGCAGGGCATGCGGGTGGCGCTGTCGGCCGAGGTCACTCGCACTCATGAGGAGCTCATCGAGCGGATCGTGCACGTGGGCCTGGCCTACACCGACGCCGTCGACCCCGAAACGTCCTTCGTCATCTGCAACGAACCCGAACCCGAACACGGCAAGGGCTATCAGGCCCACGAGCTCGGCGTCCCTCTCGTCAGCGACGACGACTTCATGCGGTTCCTCGACACCGTCGTCGGCGGCACCGGTATCGAGGAATTCATCGACACCACGCTCGGAGGCGAGCAGTTCGCGCTCTTCTAAGTCGGGCGCGACGTCCCTAGGGATGCCCCTGGTGTGAATGTGACCGGCAGCCTGCCCAACCCGGTCATGCTCGGATTGCCGGAGTATCGGTGCACGCCCTCCAGGTCGACGACATAGTCAGGGATCCGGTCGAGCACCGCCTTCACCATCACCTCGAACATGACTCGCGCGAGCGGGGCGCCGATGCAGCGGTGTGGCCCGAGCCCGAACGCGACGTGGCGGTTGGGCGCCCGGTCGAGCACCACTTCGTCGGCTCGCTCGAACGCCCGCTCGTCGTGGTTGGCCGCTAGCCAACTGATGAGCACCTGGTCGTTGCGCCGAAGTTGTTGTCCGCCAAGGACGGTGTCGCGGCTCACCGTGCGGCTCAGCGTCTTGTTGACGGAGCAGTACCGGAGGAACTCGTCGGCCGCAGTGCGGTAAAGCTCGGGCCGGTCGATGAGCTGCTGCCGCAACTCCGGCTGCGTGCCGAGGTGCAGCAGACTCAGCGCGGTCAGTGACGTAGTGGTGTCGACGCCGCCGCCGATCAGGTTCCAGAGGATGTCGATGAGCTGGTTGTCGTCCAGCCGCTGCCCGTCGAATTCGAACTGAACCAGGAAGCTCGTCAGATCGTCAGCCGGCTCGGCCCGTCGGGTCGACGCGAACTTCAGCAGGCCGTCGATCATCGCGGGGACTTCGGCGATCACCTTGTTGTACTGGTCGCTGTCGGAGGCGTCCATCACGGAGTGGAAGAGGTTGGCGTAGAGCTGCCAGTTGTCGTAGGGCAGGCCCATCAACCGCATCGTGAGGATCGCCGGCACCGGACTGGCGTAGTCCAGCACGAGGTCCATCCGGCCGTCGGCGATCCGTTGGTCGAGGAACCAGTGCACCGATTGCTCCATGAACGGCCGCAACTTCTCGACGGCACCCGATGAGAAGAACGGGGTGAGCGCCCGCCGCAGGGCCAGATGGTAGGGGCCGTCGACCTCGCCGATGCCGAGCGGCGGCTGACCTTCGGGGCGCGGAACACCCATCTCGCCTTGGTAATTCACGCCGTCGGCGGCGTTCGGTTCGTACCTGTGCGCGAACGTGTCGCCGTCTCGCGCCACCTGTTCCACCGCGTCGTAACTGGAGACGTACCAGAAGCCGCCGTACTTCTCGTTCCACGCGACGGGGCAGCGGCCGCGCAGGCCGGCGTTGATCGCTCGCTCGTCGCGGTTGAACGCGTCGGAATGGTGATCGAAGTCGACGACTGCGTCGGCACTGACGTCACTACGGCCCATTGGGCTATCTTTGCATTTTTAGGGAGTTAAGTCCGCAGGAGGTGGCACCCATCGATAGCGCGACAATCGGCGGCCGGGCGATTCCCGACATGCCCGATCTGCCGCGGATGCGGCGGGAACGTTTCGAGCGTCTACAGCATCAGCTCGAGACCCAGGGCATCGACGGCCTCGTGCTGCTCGGCTCCAGTGCGGTGACGTATGCCACCGGGGCGGCCGCGCCAGCCCAGGACGGCGATCGCGCGGCGCTGTTTCGCCCGGTCGCGGTTGTAGTCAAGGGAGATTCGGCGCCGCACCTCTACACGCTCTACGCCGACGGGGCGCCAACGGACCTTCCCGGCGATCATCTGCACGGCCCGTTGTTCCCGGATCTCGACGACGGCATCGACGCGTTCGCGGCGGCGCTCGCTGACCATTTCGCTTCCGGGGCCCGCGTCGGCGTCGACCACCAGACTCATGCGATGTTGGGCGCCTTGCCGCGGTTCGATTGGGTCGATGCCTCCGATGTGGTCGGCGCGGCGAAGCTCATCAAGACCCCCGACGAGATCGCGTGCATCCGCAACGCGCAGCGGCTCAATGAGCTGGCGATGACCGATGCGCTGGCGATTCTGCGGCCTGGCGTTCGCCAGATCGACCTGAGCGCGGTGTTCCTCCGTCGAGTCTTCGAACTCGGCGCCTCCGCGAACGGCATCGATCCGATCTGGCAGGTGATGGCGCCGGCACGCGAGCTCGGACCGTGGACTCTGCACGGGGATCTGGCCTACCCGACGGTCACCACCGACCGCTTCCTGCGCCAGGGTGACGTCATCTGGGTCGACTCCGGGATCAGCTGGGAGGGCTACGCCTCCGACTACGGCCGGACCTGGACCACGGGTCCTGGTCCAGATCCGCGGCAGGAGAACCAGTTCCGGCGTTGGCGCACGGTGGTCGACGCTGCACTCGACGTGCTCAAGCCGGGCGTGTCCGGGCTCGAACTCGGCGCTGCGGCCATTGATGCGAACGACGGAGTCCGGCCCTGGATCGAGCATTTCTATCTGGCGCATGGCGTCGGCACCGAGAGCGCCGAAATGCCGCTCATCGGAACGGACCTGGGCGAGGCCTTCGACGAGCGGCTCATCATCCAGCCGGGAATGGTGCTTGTCCTCGAGCCGGTCATCTGGGAAGAGGGGTTCGCGGGCTACCGTTCGGAAGACATTGTGGCCGTGACGGATACGGGTTGGGTCAAACTCAGCGGGTCAACCTATGAACCGTATGGACTGACCGCATGAGCCCCGCCGAAGACGACGACGAGTGAGGATCGCAGCGAGGAACGAGCGAGGACCGGAACGAGGAGGAGTCGAGAATGACCCCCGCCGAAGACGACGACGAGTGAGGATCGCAGCGAGGAACGAGCGAGGACCGGAACGAGGAGGAGTCGAGAATGACCCCCATAGCTCGTGACCGCGGGGTGTTCGTCGGCATGATGGGCCTCGAGGACGACGCGCGTGTCGACTTCGCCCGCATGCGTGCCGAACGTCGCGCAAAAGTGCTCTCCGGCATGGAAAGTCACGGCCTCGATGCGTTGATGCTCGGAGGCGTCGGCAACGTGAAGTACGTGTCGGGGGCGCGGCAGCTCGGGCGCTCCGGAGTGCTGCCTTTCGCTCCGGCGGCAGTGGTGGTGAGGGAATCCGCTCGCGTGCATCTGCTTTCGACGTGGGACGAGGGAGTGCCGCCGGAGATCGGCCGCGACGAGCTGTACCGCCTGAGCTGGAACCCGGCCAACCTGGCTGCGGATTTGGCGAGAATCCCCGGCTTGCGTGAGGCGCGACAGGTGGGCACCGACGGGTTGACACCGATGTTCGCCGGGTTGATCGCTGAGCTCGTCACGTCGGCAGACCTCGTTGACGCCGGTCCCGTCATGGAGAGTGCCCGACGGATCAAGACGCCCGAGGAGATCACCTGCCTGGACGTCGCGTCGGCGATCGTGGAAGCGGCGTTGAGCGCGATGGAAGAGGCGTTGGCGCCGGGCGTCACCGAGCGCGAACTGCTCGGCATCTACCACGAGCGGATCGCAAGCCTCGGCACACCAATGCCACCGTCGGAAGGCGTCTGCTTCGCAACGCCATCTAGCGGCTCAGTCATTTTCCGGCACTTAGCATCCGACCGGCCCATCGGCGACGGCGAGTTGGTGGTGCTCGCGCCTGGCGCGTTATACGCCGGCTACGAGTCTGGCCTGGCCCGTACCCGGGTCGCCGGCAGTCCACGCGGGGACGTAGCAGATGTGGCGTCGCGATGCGCGCGCGGACTGGACGCGCTGATCGGCGCATGCCGCACCGGCAGCACCGGCGCAGACCTGTACCGGGCGTGGAAGGACATCGGCAACGAAGATCCCGGCGTGCCACTGGCGCACGGTCTCGGACTGGGCGCAGAACCGCCCTTCATCGGCTTCGGACGCGGGGGAGACGCCTTACTCGAGGAGGGCATGGTGCTGAGCGTGCAGTCCTGGGTCACCGAGGAAGGCATCGGCGGATGCCTGGAACGCAGTACGGTGCTCATCGAAAGCAGCGGACCAACCGCCCTTACCCGTTACGGAAGGTTGTAATGGCAGGACACCGAACGGTTTTCAACCACATCGGTCTATGTGTAAGTGACCGTGAGCGGTCGCGCCGCTTCTACGAAGGACTGCTCGGCTTCGAGTTCTGGTGGGAACTCGAACTGCCCGACGAGGGCACCGAGAAGCTGCTGCAGCTCGAGAGACCGATCGGAGTGCGTGCGACGTACCTGATTCGCGACGGCCTCGTGCTGGAACTCCTCGACTATTCGAAGCGCGACGTCATCGTCGGCCCGCAGCGGGTCATGGACCACGTTGGACTGACTCACATGTCGCTGTCGGTGTCCGATCTCGGCGAAGTGCTGGCGATGGTCGAAGAGTTCGGCGGCACTCTGGTCAAGGAGACCGTCACCGAGCAATTCGCGATGATCCGTGACCCCGACGGGCAGCTGATCGAGCTGCTCCCGGACTCGTGGTTGTCCTCGTTGCCACCTCGGCCATAGCGCCTATTGCAATCACTACGCCCGTAGTGATACCTTCAACCCATGGCAACCACTACAGACGTAGTACAACGCAAGGCCACAGCTTGGGATGCCTACCGCCGCCACGGCTACTTCTTCAAGGAAGCCGCGATCCTCACGATCGCGATCGGCTTCTGCATGCACCTTTACCGGGTGATATTCGGTGACGACGTCACGCTGCAATATGTCGTCTCCCTAGAGTCGGACATCCTGCTGATGATCCCGATGACGTATGCGGCGGTGACCGGCATCTTGAGCTACCGCAGGATGGTGTTCGCCAACCGCGTGCACAAGATCGCGCTCACCGCGGCGCTGGTGTACATCACCGCGAGTGTGCCGCTGCACCTGTACGTGGCGGTCGTGCTGGGTGACGTCAGCTTCTATGTGCACATGGCCGGCTATTGGTTCAGCTATCTGCTGCTCTGCCTGGTCTACCCGGCATTCCTGTTCATGCTGTCGAAAGTGAGGTTCCGCAATGACTAGTGCACAACTCGTCGCACCGACGTGGCGAGACACCTATCGCCGGCACGGCTACTTCTTCAGGGAAGCCGCGATGCTGACCATCGCCCTTGGTGTCGTCATCCACCTGCTGAGGGTGATCTTCGGCGACGACTTCGCGATGGAGTACGTCGTGACGCCGACAACCGACAAGATCCTGCTTGTGCCAATGACTTACGCGGGCATCACCGGGATCCTGTTGTTGGCGCATCACCGCGTGCGCTTCGCGAACAAGCGACACCAGGCCCTGTTCACCGGCTCGGTGGTCTACATCGCAGGTAGCGTGCCCCTGCACATCTACTGTTCCTACATCGTCTGGGACACCACCCTGATGACGTGGTTTCCGATGTGGTTCAGCTACTTCCTGCTGATCGTGGTGTACCCGGCGTTCCTGACACTGTTCGCCAAACTGCAATATAGGAACTGATGCCCCCCAATCCTGAACGACGGAACCAGATCCTCGACGCCGCGATCGACATCCTGTGCGATGACGGCGTCGGGGGTCTGACGCATCGGCAGGTCGACAGCCGCGCCGGCGTGCCCGCGGGCACCACGTCGAACTACTTCCGGACGCGGCAGGCGCTTGTTGAGGCGACCGCCCAACGGACGGTCGATCTGCATTGGCAACGCGTCGAGGCGCTGCAGTCGGCGATCGGCCCGCTGTCGCGAGAGGCCTTGAAGGCGTTGATGGTTCGCATGCTCGCATCCGACGAGCAGTTTCGCCGCTGGACGCTGGCGCGGTTCGAGCTGTTCATGGAGAGCACCCGGCGCGAAGAACTGCGGCCGTTGGTGAAGGAGCTTCAGGCTGCCGCGGTGAAGTCGGCGACGCTCATCATCGAGGCCGCCGGCTTCACCCCGACACCGGAGAGGATGGATGTACTCAGCAGGCTGCTCAACGGCTTTGTGTTCAGCAACCTCACCATGCCGCCCGAGCCGGGCGCGCTAGATGCCGCCGATCTTGTGGACCGACTGCTGAGTGCCTTCCTCGACTAGCGCTAGCGTGAGGACCGGTTGACCGCCGACACCACAGCGCGAAGCGATGCGGTGGTGATCGACGTCGCGATGCCGACGCCCCAGATGGTCTTGCCGTTCACCGACGCCTCCACGTATGCCGCGGCCTGCGCGCCTTCGCCGGCCGTCAACGCGTGCTCGGAGTAGTCCAGCACCTGCACGTTGATGCCGACCGTCGACAACGCATGGACGAACGCCGCGAGCGGACCGTTGCCGGCGCCGCGGATCTCCGTCTCGACACCGTCGATCTTGACCGTCGCCTCGATCGTGTCTGTGCCACCGTCGGTTTCGCAGGCAATGACCTTCTGACGGATGCGCTCCAGCGGCCGGACGGGCGCCAGGTACTCCTCGGCGAAGACGTCCCACATCTCCTTCGGCGAGACCTCGCCGCCTTCGCCGTCGGTGATCTTCTGAATCGCCTGGGAGAACTCGATCTGCAACCGGCGCGGCAGAGCCAGGCCGTGGTCGGCCTTCATGATGTAGGCCACGCCGCCCTTGCCGGACTGCGAGTTGACCCGGATGACCGCCTCGTAGGTTCGGCCGACGTCCTTCGGGTCGATCGGCAGATACGGCACCTGCCACACTATGTCGTCGACATCGGCATCCTGTTCGTCCGCCGACACCTTCATCGCGTCCAGGCCCTTGTTGATGGCGTCCTGGTGGCTGCCGGAGAACGCGGTGTACACCAGGTCGCCGCCGTAGGGGTGCCGTTCGGGTACCGGCAACTGGTTGCAGTATTCGACGGTGCGACGGATCTCATCGATGTTGGAGAAGTCGATCTGCGGGTCGATGCCGCGGGAGAACAGGTTCAGTCCCAGCGTGACGATGCAGACGTTACCGGTGCGCTCGCCGTTTCCGAACAGGCAGCCCTCGATCCGGTCGGCGCCGGCCTGATACCCCAATTCCGCTGCGGCGACGGCGGTTCCGCGGTCGTTGTGCGGGTGCAGGCTCAGGATGATGCTGTCCCGACGG
>DASRJA010000768.1:0-27529 GCA_035649695.1 Mycobacterium sp.
CGCCAATCACACCGACCTACGACACGGCCACATCACCAAAATCGGGCGCCACATTTTGCAACAGCCCGCTCAGCGTACGTAACCGCGCCGAAATCACTTCGTCAGTGACGCGTAGCGCGCAACGTGGTAGTCCGTCGAACCGAATTCGTACTGCAACGCGGTGAGCCGCTTGAAGTAATGGCCGATCGCCAGCTCCTCGGTCATGCCCATCCCGCCATGCAGCTGAACCGCCTGCTGGCCCACGAAGCGTGCGGCCCTGCCGATGGTCGCCTTCGCGGCAGACACCGCCCGCGCCCG
Source organism: Mycobacterium sp. (assembly GCA_035649695.1). GTDB lineage: Bacteria > Actinomycetota > Actinomycetes > Mycobacteriales > Mycobacteriaceae > Mycobacterium. Next base: position 298 of record DASRJA010000768.1, read on the forward strand.
CACGTCCGGCGATGCCTCGAGGTTGAGCACCGCGAGATACACCGCCGCAACCGCCTGCTCGACTTCCATGTACATGTCGACCATCCGGTGCTGCAGCACCTGAAAGCTACCGATCGGCTGCCCGAACTGCTGGCGTTGTTTGCAGTATTCGACGGTGTCGGCCAACACCTTTCGCATACAGCCCACCGCCTCGGCGCAGATCGCCGCGGCACCCTCGTCGCGTGCCTGGGCCAGCGATGGCGATGCCTGGCCCTCCTCGCCCAGCAGTACGCCGCGCACACCGTCGAGCACAAGATCGGAAGCGCGGCGATCGTCGACCGTCCGGTAGTGGTGACCGTCGATTGCCGACCAGTCGGCGTCGACGAGAAACAGCGAGAGTCCCTGTGGCGTGCGTGCGGTGACAAGCAGATGGGTGGCTACCGGTGCGCTCATCGCGACGACCTTCGACCCGCGCAGCAGCCACTCATCGCCAGCGCGTACGGCCACCGTGGAGACGGCTTGCCAATCGTCGCCCGATCCAGGTTCAGTCGCCGCGAGCGCCACCACGGCCGTGCCGGCCACGATCTTCTCCAGCAGTTCGTTGGCCAAAGTGCCGCCGGCTCGTCTCAGCAACCCGCCCGCCACCACGACGGTATCGACGTACGGTTCCACCGCCAGCGCATGCCCCAGCGCCTCGGCGATCACCATGACTTCGACTGGGCCACCGCCGATTCCACCCACTTCTTCAGGTAGCGCAGCGCCCAGGATGCCCAGTTCGTCGGCGAACCCGCGCCAGATGTCGGGTTGCCAACCGGTCCCGGTCTTGGCTGCAGCGCGACTCTTCTCGAGGTCGTATCGAGTCGACAGGAACTTGGCAAGCCCGTCGCGCAGTAGTTCCTGTTCCTTGCTCAGATTGAAGTCCATCTACAGCCCCAATGCTGCCTTGGCGAGAATGTTCCGCTGAATTTCGTTGCTGCCGGCGTAGATTGAGCCGGCCCTGTCGTTGAAGTAGCGCAACGGTGCGACCGCCTGCCATGCCTCGCCGCTGACGTAGCCGTCCGGCGGCGGCTCGAACTCGGACACCGGCCCTCCTGGGCACGTCGCGTGTGGTTGATAGACCCGGCCGCGCGGTCCGGCAGCTTCCATCGCCAATTCGGTGAGCGATTGGCTCAGCTCTGTGGCCAGCACCTTGAGCATCGACGCACCCGGCCCGGGATGACCGCCGCCGGCGAGCGCGGCCAGCACTCGGTACTCGAGGATCTCCAGCACCTCGGTGCGGATGCGGGCGTCGGCGAGCTTGCGCGCAAACGCGGCATCGTCGAGCAGCCGGCCACCGCCCGGTGCGGGTTGATTGGCGGCCGCAGTGGCGATCTCCTCGGCCATCACCTGCAGCGCGGGTGAGGCTGCGCCACCGCCTCGTTCGAACTCCAGCAGATACTTCGCGACGGTCCAGCCGTCGTCGATCTGGCCGAGCACGTTCGACTTCGGCACCCGCACCTCGTCGAAGAAGACCTGGTTCTGGATTTCCTCGCCCGACGTCATCACCAGGGGGCGGATCTGAAGGCCCGGCGACGTCATGTCGATCAGGACGAACGTGATGCCCTGCTGCTTCTTCTGCGTCTTCGAGGTGCGAACAAGGGCGAACATCCAATTCGCTTCGCGAGCATGCGTGGTCCAGATCTTGCTGCCGGTGCACACCAAGTCGTCGCCGTCGTCGATCGCCGCCATCGACAGCGCCGCCAGATCAGAGCCCGCCTCGGGTTCGGAATAACCCTGGCAGAAGAACACTTCGCCGGTCAGGATCCGCGGCAGGAAGTACTCCTTCTGCGCGTCGGTGCCGAACTTGATGATCGCGTGGGCGACCATCCGGATGCCCATCGGCGACAACGAGGGCGCTCCGGCCAACTGAGACTCGCGGCTGAAGATGTAGTGCTGGGTGAGGCTCCAGTCGCAACCGCCGTATTCGACCGGCCAGGCGGGCGCGGCCCAACCGCGTTCGTGCAGGATCCGCTGCCACTCCATGCTCGCCTCGTGGTCGGCGTAGACGCTCGTCATGAGGCGGCCAGCCCGCCGCAGTCCGGGCGTCAGCTTTTCGGCCAGGAAGGCGCGCACTTCATCGCGGAACGCCGAGTCGGTCGCCGACCATGCCAGGTCCATCGATTTCCCCTGTCTGCCGGAGCGCGTTGCAGACAGAGTAAACCTAGTTAGTTAAGTGGGCGACATCGGGGCCCAGGATCGCTACCGCTAAACTCTGAGCAGGTTTCCGGTGACGAGGCACGCCGACAACGGCCATAATCGGGAACGTGGAGCGGCGGCGACGAGACGGCGAGGAACGCCAAGATCCGATGACCCTGCTCAAGGAACTCCCGGCATTGGTGGTGCTGGAACGTTTTCCGGTGCCGGTTCTTGCCATCGCAGAGGATGGCACCATCTTGTTCGCCAATGAGGCATTCGGCCAGATGCTTGGCTACCCGGCGGGCGTGGTGCGGGCGTTGAAGTTTCGGCAGATTTTCCACACTCTGCCGACCGACGAATCCGCCGTCTCAGTGGTGCGTGCCCACGCGGACCTCATCGTCGAGCTGCTGCACCAGGACGGTTCCACCGTTCGCGCCCGGATGAGCAAGTCTGCGTTGTTGCGTGGAGACGACCCGGTGGCGTTGGCGACGTTCCAGGACCTCACCGAACGATTGTGGGTCGACGAGCTGTAGTCAGTCGGTCAGTGGTGTGTCGGAGTGCCGCAGCGACTCGCGCGCAAGGAACTCATCGAAATACGACAACGACTCCTGGTTCACTATCGCCGGCAGCAGCACTTTCCACGTCCGAGCGACGCGCGCCAAGACGTCGGCTCCGGCCGTAGTCGCGTTCGCGAGCAATTCCGCCCCAAGCATCGAGCCGACGATTGTCTCGGCGACCGCCTGTGGATCGAGTTCGGCGCGAAGATCGCCCTCATCAATCGCTTGACGGGTCCGCTCCGTCATCTCCGCCACCCAACCGCCATACACCAGTGCCGCCGCGTCGTTGAATTCACCGAACGCCCGCAGGAGCTGCGTTCCGCTTCGGGCGATCTTGTCGGTACTCAATAGATCTGCAACGACGAACACTCCGTGGATGATGTTTTCCAACGCCGGGGCAGAGGATGCGGTGATGTTCGCAAACGCAGCGACCAGGTGGGCGCTCGCTTCTTCGATGATCGCCGTCGCGAGCGATTCCTTTGAGTCGAAGTGATAGTACAGAGCGCCCTTCGTCATTTCGGCACGGTCGATGATGTCGCCCAATCCTGTGGCCGGATAACCAATTTCGTTGAACAACTCGACGGCGGACGTGATGATCTTCCTGCGGGTAGCCTCGGATCGCGCTTGGCGCACCATTGTCCGAGTACCTCCGGATGTTATCGACCTGCCCAGGATGGTGATGGCCGGATAGGGCATCCTAATTCATCGCGTCAGAGTGGTGTCGCTCGCTTCAACGCGACCATAGTGCGCCGCTTGATGAACTTCTCGAGGTAGTCGATCCTGTCGGGGTTGACGAAACCACGCAGCATGAGCACCCACAAGTCCTCCAAGTCGTGCAGGAACCGCTCCGGCTCAGCCAAGTTGCTCGTCTGCCGCAGACCGAGGTACATCGACACCAGCAGCCTTGCAATGCCTTGCGGGTCGCGGTCGCCGATGACATCCCCGTCTTTGATGCCTTTGCGCGCAATCGCTGCGAAGGCCGTTACCCACTGCCCGTGGATGTGTTCCTGTAATCCGTCAGTGCGCCCAATCGACTCAAGGAGATTCAATCCGGCTCGAGCGGTCTCGTCGCCGATGTCGTCGACGGCGACGAGGTAAGAGATGTCGATCAGCGTCTCCAGGCCCGAGAGCTTTTGTGCCAGCAGCTGGTCGACCGAGGCCCTGGCCACTGTGCCGCGGTGCTCGATGATCGCCGACGCGAGCGCGTACTTGGACCGGAAATGGAAGTACATCGCGCCCTTGGTCACCTCAGCATCCGCAAGAATGTCGTCGAGGTTGACCAAGCTGTACGACTTCCGTGCGAACTGATGCGACGCAGCGCGGAGAATCTGCAGCCGTGTGGTGTCCGCTCGTCTATCGAGTTGTTCGGTCACTTGCTGGCCTCGAAATCTGGGCTATGGCTCCTGCGGGCGGGTAATCGTGATTTGCGTAAATTGAACGATCTCCCGATTGTTTCATCTGCAGCACGGAAAAGGCAGGCGCACACGATTTGCGCCGCAGTCCGTGTCAACGACCCTCCTCGATACGCTCGGGTCTCCCGCCCTCAGGGCAAACGAATCGCCAATACTCTAAGTCATGCTTAGGCCTACATAACAGCCAAAAAGTATGTAAGGTACTCGATGTGATGACTGTTGGTCCGGTCCAAGCCGGGCGGCCGTTGGCGGCTGAACCCGAGGTCAGCGGTGCCGTATCAACATCGATTGCGCTAGCACCGAGCATTTGCCAGTGGTATTTTCATGCCGTTGCCATGGTCCGCGCTGGCAAACCCCCTCGAACCCTTGCGCGGGCTGTGGCAACTCCCTGTCGGCCGATCGCATTACACGCCCGATCGGCCGAGCGTGACCATCAAATTTGTCTCCCAAGCGCGTCCCGTACGGCCGCGAAGTCTGCTTCGTCGGTTTCGGTGTCGGGCGAATTAGCAATACGGAGGTAATTAACGGTGAACTGGGACGAAGAAGTCGACGTGGTGAGCACCGGCTCCGGCGTCGCTGGACTGGCGCACGCCCTGGCAGTCGTGAACATGGGCGGCGAGGTTTTCGTCGCGGATTCATGCAGCGATGTCGACCCAGGACGAACCTCCGTCGCGGTCCGCTCGCGCGTCGATCGGCTGCACTGGCTCGAAGTGGACATTGCGGATCCGGACACGAACGAATACTTCGCGGCCCTGTCGTCCGACCTTGGTCCGTTAACCCGATCCGCAGGAGACGTCGACGTACCGATTCGGATGGTCGATCACGAGGAGCCTGTCGACGCCCGCGGTCCCGTTGCGCCGTTCATCGGTGCCCGCCTCCGGGATTGGGCCGCACGTTGTCTGGTGTCGCCGTACGGATACCTATACACCCGGGTGTCTGATTGGCGGTCTACCACGCTGCGCACGCTCGATGGCGAGTCGCTTCAGGTCGCCGAAATCGGCTCGATCACACCCGATCCCGCCAATGTGGGTGGCTCAGTTCTGGACTGGCTCAGCACACAGGCTCGGGACCGGTGCATCGAGATTAATCGCTCTACCTCGCTACAGCGCATCGTGTTCGAGGAGGGTCATGTAGTGGGGGCCGTCTTCACGACTCCGGATGGCCCGCTGGCGGTTCGTGCCCGCCATGGCGTGACGGTTGCCAGCGGTGGGTCCCAGGCAGCCCTAGCCGGCGAGCAGCCCTTGCCGCTCGACGGTGGCTCGCTGCGCGTGTGTCTGGTGGGCCAGACGGCCAGCCGCTTTGGTCGCGTCGAGTTGCTGACTACCGAACCGTTCGCCAGGGATGCCGCGTCCAACTGCCGTCCGGCCAACCGTCAGTTACATGCGAACCTGCACGCGACGCACAGCCCGTTACAGACGTGGCGCTGCGGAAAAGTCAACGGGCACTCGTCCTTTGGCCAATAGGGCCGCCATCGCGCCACCGGCGATGGGGCGTGACAAAAGGAACCCCTGCGCGCGGTAACAACCGTGCCGCAGCAGTGTCAGAGCTGCGGTCTCTGTCTCGACGCCCTCGGCAACAAGGTGGAGGCCGAATGCCTCAGCGAGCGCGATGATCGCTCTGACGATCGCGAGATCACCGGGGTTGGAGCCTAGGTCGCGAACGAACCCCTTGTCGATCTTGAGGGTGTCGACAGGAAGCGACTTCAGGTGGGACAGCACGCTATACCCTGTGCCGAAGTCGTCGATGGCGACTTGGACGCCGGCCTCCTTGAGTCCGGCGAGGGTGATCCGAGTGGTCTCGATGTCTTGAACCACAACGTTTTCAGTTATCTCCAGGCACACCGAGCCGCCGTCGAGGCCGAATTCGGAGATGATGCCGGCGACCGATTCGACGAAGCCGTCGGTGACCAACTGAACCGGCGAGACGTTAATGCGTAGCACTGTGTCGTGTCCCAAGCCGCGGGAGCGCCACCCCGCGAACTCTGAGCATGCCGCTCGCATCACCCAGCGGCCCAATTCGCCTGCGAGGTTTATGGATTCGGCCACCCCGATGAATGAGTCGGGAGAAAGCAGGCCGCGGGTGGGATGCTCCCAACGCACCAGCGCCTCAGCGGCAAGAATCTCACCGGTGCGCATGTCGACCTCGGGCAGGTAATGCAGCAGCAACGAGCCGTTTTCGATCACACTTTGCAGGTGAAGCTCGATGTCGTTGCGAAACTCGTTTTCCATCGACATGTCGTCAGAGAACACCGCCACTGTGTTGCCGCCGGAATTCTTGGCGGTGAGCACCGCCTGATCCGCACGCCGGAGAAGGTCTGAGGTGGTGTCGCGTCCTGGAACGCCCAGTGCCACACCGATGCTCACTGTGCGGGTAAGCACTTCGCCGTCGATAGCCACCCGTTCGCACAGCGTCGACTGCAGGCGATAGGCGAGCGCTTCGGCGGTATCTGCGTCCATCGGCGTCGTCGGCACGACGACGAACTCGTCGCCGCCAAGCCGGGCGATCAGGTTCGGGCCTTCTGCGCCTTCGCGCAGGCGTTCGGCGAGGACGCGGATGAACCAGTCCCCGGCGGTATGGCCGAGATAGTCGTTGATGGCCTTCAACCGGTCCAGGTCGAAGAACAACGCCGATACGGGTCCCGGCTGGCCCGCTGCGAGCCTCGCGTCGAGGTGTTCCAGCAGCGCACGGCGGTTGTGCAGGCCGGTCAGGTCGTCGTGGTCGGCAAGGTAGCGCAGCTGCTCCTCGGCGAGCACACGAGCTTGTACCTGGGCGAACAGTGAAGCGATCGCCTTGAGCGCGTTGAGTTCCTCGGATGTCCAGACGCGGTCTCCGGCCTCGACGAAGCCGATGACGCCGGTGGTGACGTCGCCGGAAAGCAGCGGTACACACGCCATCGAGGTGACCGCTTCCGTACGGAAGACGACGGGTTCCTTCTGATACTCACTGAGCGCAAAAACCGGATCAGCGTCGGCGAAGTAGATGACTGCGAGCGGGTCGGGGTCCGAGATGGCGGGACGGACCGGCCACTCGGCGACCAGTATCGAGGCGTGGATGCCGTGATCGTTCTGCCGCAGGAAGCCGCCGTCGACATCGAAGTACTCGACGAGATCAGCGAGGACTCGTTCACTCACAGCCACGGACGTGGCCGCCGATACCCCCATCAATTGGGTCGCGACTGACGTGACGACCAGCTCCAGGCTGCTTGGCACCTGACCCTCCGTATTGGCGTCAGCTCAGTGGTGACGAAACTCGATGCCTCGCCTGCCCCGGTGTCCGCCAGCTTGCGGAGATTGTATTGCAGATCGCACGGGCGCCTGCGAAAAGCGGGCGAGACCACCCGGAGCGGCGGCGGCGCGGTCAGAATGGCTTGGCGGTAAACCCCCAGCGCAACAACGCCGCATCTCGACGCGCGGGGCCCGGCAACGGCGTGTGGCGGCCGAGCGAGGCGCTCGCTTTCGCACCAGCGGCCCGCATCCAGTAGGCCTGCAGGTAAGGGAGAGGTCTTGCAAATCCGTACTGGACGCCACCGAGTCCGGCGGCAGCGAGCTCCGACGACAGCTCCGCGTGAGTGAAGGCGGCGGCCTCGCTGGCGAGCGCGTCCTTATATGCGACCGACCTTATCGAGGGGTCGACACAACGCAGCATGGCCGAAGCGGTCGACGGGTCTCGCAGCCGCTGGAAGTCGGAAATCCAAATCGCCGCGCCACTGTGGCGGCGCACGTCAGCGATTTGGCGTAAGGCGGCGCGCAGACCGTCGAAGTCCGGTAGCTGGTGCAGGGTCCACATGCAGGAAACCCCATTCCAGGCTCCTCTGGCCAGCCGGTCGGGCAGGGCGGTGATGTCCGCATGAACCAGTTCGACACGCCCGTCGAAGCCCTCTGTTCTGAGCAGGTCTTGCGCCGTGGCCAGCATGTTAGGAGCCAAGTCCACAGCCGTGATTTCGAGGTCTGGCCGGCGACGAAGAACGGCGGCCAGAGCACGGCCGGACCCGACGCCGAGATCGAGCAGCCGTGCACCGGTCGGCAGCAGTGCATCAAGGGCCCGGGAGCCCAAGTCGTACACCGCCTGTATCCCTGGATTGGATGCCCCAGCGGCGTGGAATTGGGCGACCGATTCGGGATCGTCCATCACCATCGGTTCAGGGGTCCGTTCGCGTCCCGCAGGGTGACGACGTTCTCGGGCAACGATGCCGGGTATCCGCCAGAGCGGTCGAAATCCGTTCACCCTTGTACCTTCTGCGGGGTCTGTCAGTTGGAGTGCGCAAAGCTTAGTACCTTGCCGCACCGCATTCCTTTGCTGAGTCATGGATATGCTGACAGAAGGGGCAGACCGTCGGGGAGGATACGACGTGGTCGAGTTGCGGCTGGAAAGTACCCTTGCCGAACTGCCCTTGGCGCCGAAGAACCCGCTGCCGTACAGGCAACGACGGCGCGCCGCCAAGTCGTTTCACACCGGCATGGAAACGTTGCGTGATGCGGGTGGGCCGATAACCCGATTCACGCTTGGTCCCCGCTTGCTCGCGCCGCCGCTGGTGTTGGCGACCTCTCCGGGCGCAATTCGCGACATTCTGAGCATCAAGGACGATTCCGTGGACAAGACGACTTCCGTCTTCGTCGAGATGCGCCGCGTCCTCGGCGCGAATCTAAGCAACCTTCCCTACGAACCGTGGTTATCGCGTCGACGCACGCTGCAACCGGTGTTCACCAAGCAGCGCGTGCGCGAATTCGGCGGCCATATGGCACAGGCCGCGGAATCGGTGTGCGACGAATGGCCCGATGGAGGCGTGGTCGACCTCGACGCCGAGTCCCGCAAACTCACCCTGCGGGCACTGGGCCGTTCCGTGCTCGGGATTGATCTGGACCATCGGGCCGACGAGGTCGACCAGCCGCTGCGCGTGGCGCTCAAACATGCGATGCACCGTGCGATTCTTCCTGTGCGCGTCCCGAGCTGGCTGCCGATACCGGGTGCCCGCCGCGCGCGGGCGGCAAGTACCAAAGTGCATCGCCTGGCGCAGGAGATTCTGCGCTCCTGCCGCGCCGACCCCACCAGGGTTGCGCCGTTGGTCCATGCCCTGATCGACGCGAAGGACCCAGTCACGGGAGAGTCGCTGTCCGACGAGGAGATCTGCGAGGAGCTGATCATCTTCTTGTTCGCCGGCCACGACACGACCGCGACCACTCTCGCTTACGCGTTGTGGGCGCTCGGCCGCAACCCCGAGTGCCAGGACCGCGTCGCCGCAGAAGTCGCCGAACTTCCCGATGGCCCACTGACGGTCGACGATATGCCACGGCTGAACTACACCGTCCAGGTGCTGCGGGAGTCGCTACGGCTGTGCCCTCCGGGGCCCACCGGAACGCGCATGGCATGCAGGGACATTGAAGTAGGCGGGTACCGGGTGCCGGCCGGCACGATGCTGGTCGTCGGCAGGATGGCCGTGCAACGCGATCCGGGGCTGTGGGATGCTCCGTTGAAGTTCGACCCCGACCGATTCAGCCCCGACAACATGAAGAAACTTGATCGGTGGCAATACATTCCGTTTGGCGGCGGTCCACGCTCCTGCATCGGTGATCACTTCGCGATGCTCGAGACCACCTTGGCCTTGGCGACGGTGATCCGCCGGGCCGAAATCGACTCTGTGGAAGAGGAATTCCCACTTGCCGTGCACTTCACGATGATCGCCGGTGCTCCGATCCCCGCACGCGTCCGACCCCGCCGGCCTGGAGTCAGCGCGTGATCGCGACTGATGAGGCGGGGGTATTCAGCGCCCAGCTTCTGAATCCCGCCGATGCCGACGACAGCGTTTTGCTCGACAGGTTGCGGCAAGACTCGCGCATCGAATTCACCGATCATCGCGCCGAATTGCTCAAATGCCTGCGGCTGCTTTGCCCCTCACCCGACGCCGACATCCTTTCCGAGCCGACCTCATGGGCCTACTACCCCTGGCGTCGCGCGGTGGTTGGTGTGCTGGGCCCTCGGGCGTACCGCGCGCTTCGGTTGGACCGCAACAGACATCTGATCACCGTGGCCGAACAGGATCGCCTCAACGGGCTTCGAATCGGCGTTGCGGGATTGAGCGTCGGGCACGTCATCGCGCATACGCTTGCGGCGCAAGGCTTGTGTGGGACAGTGCGCCTCGCCGACTTCGATGATCTCGAGCTCACTAATCTCAACCGCGTGCCGGCCACTGCGTTGGACATCGGGGTCAACAAGGCTGTCGTGGCGGCCCGCCGCATTGCTGAACTCGATCCGTACATTCACCTCGACGTGATGACGGCCGGGGTGACCCCGGAATCGCTGTCCGACTTCCTTGAAGACATTGACATCGTCGTCGAGGAATGCGATTCGCTAGACATGAAGGTCATGATCCGCGAGGCAGCGCGCGAGCGGCGGTTGCCCGTGCTGATGGCCACCAGCGACCGCGGTCTGGTAGACGTCGAGCGCTATGACCTGGAGCCGGACCGGCCGATTCTGCACGGGCTGCTCGGCCAGGTTGATGCCTCGCTGCTGGCCAGCCTGCCCAGTCGGGACAAGCTGCCGTACATGCTGAGCCACATCAACGCCGCCCAAACGTCGCCGCGTTTGATTGCGTCACTCGTCGAAGTGACAAACACATTGTCGACCTGGCCCCAACTCGCCGCCGAGGTGACGCTCGGGGCGGCTGCAGTCGCCGAGGCAGTCCGCAGAATAGGGCTGCAGCAGCCTCTGAGATCCGGCCAGACCCGAATTGACATCAGTCAGGCGCTCGATGACGTCGCTGAGCCACCCGCACGCATCGACGTGCAGCGGCTGCATGAGGAACCAGCGGACGACGAACAGTTGGACGGCACGCCGACCGAACCCGTCGCCGCTGTCGCCCAGGCCGCAATGCGCGCGCCGTCGGGCGGCAACGCCCAGCCCTGGCATGTTGAGGCGCAGGCCAATTCGGTCGTCATCCGACTCGCGCCGGAATGCACCTCCATGATGGACGTCGGGTTCCGTGGTAGCGCCGTTGCGATCGGGGCAGCCTTGTTCAACGCCAGAGTCGCCGCCGCGGCCTGGAACGTTCTGGGCCCGACGGTATGGAAAACCGACGATGTGACGTGTCCGCTGGAGGTTGCCCTGCGACTCGACCACGGCGGCGACGCGGAATTGGCGGACCTGTACCAGCCGATGCTGCGCCGAGAAACGAACCGTCACCTCGGCGTTTCAGAACCGATCGGCGCAGAAACGGTAGCGCTGCTGCACGACGTCGCACGCCGGGAGGGAGCGCGGTTGTGCCTTCTACAGGCACGCGAAGACTTCGAAAAAGTGGCGAGCATCTTCGCTGCCGCCGATCGGATTCGGTACCTGACACCACATCTGCACAAAGAAATGATTTCCGAACTCCGCTGGCCGGGAGACGAACCCGCCGACACCGGCATCGACGTCCGTAGCCTCGAACTCGATCCCGCAGAGCTCGCCGTCCTGGACGTTCTTCGCCGCGCAGATGTGATGGCCGAACTCGCGCAATGGAACGCCGGCGAGGCGCTGGGCGACGAGGTCCGAAAACGAATCCGCGCATCCTCGGCTGTCGCAGTGATAACGGTGCACGGCCATGAACTCATCGACTTCGCCTGCGGCGGATCAGCTGTCGAGGCGGTGTGGGTCGTGGCGCAACGGCTCGGGTTGGCCGTTCAACCGATCTCGCCCGTCTTTCTTCACGCGGTATATCGCGATGAAATTGTGGAACTGTCGCCGTCCTTCGCCACGGAGCTGCAGAACCTCCATGCGGATTTTCGTCAGCTGGCGGGCACGAGGAACGACGAATCGCAAGTACTGGTTCTGAGGTTCGCCCATGCTCGCGGGGCATCAGTGCGCAGCAAACGGCGCGGCCTCATACTGAAATGAATCCCACTGGCCGACAAGGAGCGACACCATGCCGGCGCCTTTCAACGACATCAACGCGACCCACATCCGCTCGTCGACAAAAACGTCTCTCGCATCGCGGGACTGCCAATTCTGATGATTTCCGGCCAGCGCCCTTCTGCTGCCGCCGAACGGCCTCTCGCGGACTCCAGAGCAAAGCGGACCTAACTGTGCTGGATTCGGCGTGCGAGTAGCGTGTAACGCGCATGGGTCAGCCTAGGAGAGAGAAGTGCCGCGCAGCCTCGAGGTTGTCGTTACTGAGGTCGCTACCCGCTTAATTGGGGCGACCGCGGCGACGCAACCACGCGTAAGTCAAGAGGTGATGGCCGAGCTGGTCGATGTCTTAGGCGTCGATGCGAGCTTCCTGCGCCACAACGACCACGCTATCCGGGCGACCAAGTTGATCGCGGAATGGCCGGTGCGCCCGGACATTCCCGATCCGGACCCGCTCGGGACAGTGTTCTTCGCCGACGCGGACCCGATCTTCGCCGCCGCCGAACACGCCAAGGAACCGTTGATTCTGCGGCCAGATCCTGCCTCCGATGATTACCAGCGCCGTGTCGAGGAGGGCCGCGGGGTTCCGGCCATCTCGATGGCGTCGGTGCCACTGATATCGGGAGACGTCACCACGGGGGCGCTCGGGTTCGTCAAGTTTGGTGACAAATCGTGGCGACCTGAGGAGATCAATGCCCTTAAGGCGATAGCCTCCCTGTTCGCCCAACTGCAGGCCCGCGTCGTTGCGGAGGAACAGTTGCGCTTCCTGGCAGACCATGACGATGTGACGGGGTTGCATAACCGTCGATCGCTGCTGATACACCTTGACGAACGATTGTCGCCGGGACGACCGGGGCCGGTGGCGACGCTATTCATTGATCTCGACCGGCTCAAGGCGATCAACGACTATCTCGGCCACACCGCCGGCGATCAATTCATCCGTGTGATGAGCGAACGGCTCAGAGCGGGAACCGGGGGACAGCACCTCATCGCTCGCCTGGGCGGCGACGAATACGTTGTGGTGCCGACCGGACCAACCGACGCAGAGGCGGCGGAAGCACTTGCGGACAAACTACATAGCATGCTGGTCGAGCGGGTGATGCTCGGCAGCGAGATGCTCGCTCGCACCGTCAGTATTGGCGTCGCGGTTGGGACGCCCGGGCTGGACACCACCTCGGATCTGTTGCGCAAGGCGGATCAAGCGGTGCTCACGGCGAAGAATTCCGGCGGGAACCGGGTCTCGGTGTTCTCCGATGACATGTCGCTGACGAGCGAATTACGCAACGACATAGAGCTTCATCTGCGAGGCGTGATCGAGAGCGGCGCCTTGGTGCTTCACTACCTGCCTGAGGTCGATATGCGAACCGGGCAAGTCCTCGCCGCCGAAGCGCTGGTGCGTTGGCAGCACCCGACACGGGGTCTGCTGATGCCGGATGTGTTCCTCAGCGTGGCGGAGTCCATCAATTTCGCAGGAGAGCTCGGCCGCTGGGTCATGCGGAATGCGTTCGCGGAGTTCAGCAGATGGCGGTCGCAGCGTGTGGGGCAAGACGCGCTGCTGCGCCTCAACATCTCACCGATTCAACTGGTCGGCAGTGAATTCGTGGAACACGTCGCCGGTGTGTTGGACGAGTTCGGCCTCGACGCCGGGTCAGTATGTCTTGAAGTCACCGAAAGTGTTGTGGTCGAGGACATCCAGACCGCCCGGGTCACTCTTGCGAGGCTGAAGGAGATCGGTGTGCAGATCGCAATCGATAACTTCGGCACCGGGTACAGCGTACTGTCGCAATTGAAATCGTTGCCGGTGGACATGCTGAAGATTGACAAGAGCTTCATCCGCGAACTCGGCTCCAACCCTGGCGATATGGCGATCGTTAAGGCAATTGTCGCGCTGGCGAATGCATTTGAACTGGAACTGGTCGCCGCCGGGGTCGAGACGCAGGTAGCCGCGGAAGCGTTGCTTGAGCTGGGATGCTATCGGGCACAAGGCTATCTGCTGTCGCGACCCCTGACCAGTGAGGCAATGAAGTTGCTACTCACCGAAGGCCATTTGCAAATACCTCCTGTCAAGCCGCGGGGCAAGTTTCTTCTGCTCGGCAAAGATCATTGAAAGCTGTTTGGGGTCAGCGTGTTTGGCGAATGTGCTGCGATCCCACCATGCTAGCTTCGTCCGGTAGCGGTGATCTGGATAGGGAGTGGCGGGAATTTTGGTCGCCAGCAGTCCGCCTGACGAGAGCCACTGCTTGAGGACATGCTCGGCCGCCGTCGCCATGATGAACTGAATGTCGAGCAGGTTCATCGTATGAGAGGAGGTGCGTGCCATGGCGGTGGTGAGTAGCCCATTACGCTCGGAATCGTCTGTCACCCAAGCCGTTTTCATTTCCACCACGCCAAACGGCAGTCGATCGCTGACCATTTTGCGGACAGCATCCTGACCGGGCTGGCCATTCCACTCAAGAATCGCGTGACATTCATCGGTTGACCTATACGGGCCCCTACCACGCACGCCACCCACGACCCTACCCGCGCCGTCGACGCAGGCTACGAAAAGGATTGTGTCGGCGCCGCTGCGAAGCGCATCCATGTCGAGTGCCTTCTCGACTCCATGCTTGCGGTAGCTCTGGCACGCGCCGCGAACGTAGTCCGCCCACAGCTCTCGCTCAACCGCCGGCTGGGCGAATACGATCCTGCATTCGCTATCGCGATCCCAATAGTTGGGAGTGTTCTTCAGGCTGACAACGATGCGGCTCGCGGGCTCAGTCTGGGGAACCGTCATGCTTGTCCCTTCCTCGGGCAGCCGGCCAACAACGGCGTCGCGGCGGCTGGCTAGAACATCAGTATCACGCCCCGAATCACTCGGATTCCAGCTAGCAATACAGTCTTTTCCTGCACCGTGATACCTGCTCGCAAATTTGGCGGGGCGCAGCAGGCTGTCGGCGGCTTGCGGCAATCTAACGCTCAGCGAATTAACACTGGTGATCAGCTATTTGTCGAATTCTTGGCGAAGTTGGCAGACGACATGATCAATTCGGTTGACGCCAGCGTAAGGATTCCCAAGAGGCTTTCGCTATGCGTTGTTTGAGCCAGTAGAATTCGGCTTTGGTCGGCCGTCGGCGGGACCGTCGCATTACTGGGCGTTATTTGCTGTCAGCCGACCACCGACGTTGAGCGGCCCGAACGGCCTGCCTGACCGCCGCTGGCCGGCGCAAAATGTCGAGATTTCGCGGCCGGCGGCCTGCTGAGGTGACACCCTGAAGCAGGTGGACGAGGGGTACGCGACCGCAGGTCGCGGGCCGGTCAAGGATGTGGGCCGGCTCCTGCTGCGTTGTGCCGATCGACCGGGCCTGGTGGCGGCGGTAAGTGCATTTCTCGCGGACGCCGGCGCCAACATCGTGTCGCTGGATCAGCACTCCACTGAGCAGTCGGGCGGCACGTTCATGCAGCGGACGATATTTCACCTGCCCGGGCTGACGGCCGCGCGCGACGCGCTTGAACGGGATTTTCGGGAACAGGTGGCCTCGCAGTTCGATATGGATTTCCGGTTGACCGAGGCTGCGAAGCCAAAACGGGTCGCAATCATGGCGTCAAAGGAAGATCACTGCCTGCTCGATCTGTTGTGGCGCAATCGGCGCGGCGAGCTGGACTTGTCGGTCGTGATGGTGATTTCCAACCATCCAGATCTGGCCGACCAGGTCCGCCCTTTTTCGGTGCCATTCCTGCACGTGCCGGCGACCAAGGATATTCGGGAGGAAGCAGAGCGCCGCCAGCTCGACTTGTTACGCGGAAACGTGGACTTGGTGGTGTTGGCGAGGTACATGCAGATCCTTACACCGCAATTTCTGGCCGAAGTGGGCTGTCCGCTGATCAACATTCACCATTCATTTCTGCCCGCCTTCATTGGGGCGGCGCCGTATCGCAGGGCAAAGGAACGTGGCGTCAAACTCGTTGGCGCGACAGCCCATTACGTGACTGAAGACCTCGACGAGGGCCCGATCATCGAACAGGACGTGGTGCGTGTGGATCACCGCCACGGCGTCGATGATCTCGCGCGTTTAGGCGCCGACGTCGAACGCCTTGTTCTGTCTCGGGCAGTGCTATGGCACTGTGAGGACCGCATCATCAGATACGGCAACCAGACGGTCGTCCTCTAGAGCGGTTAAGGAGATAAGTGGTGAAGAAGTTCAGCGGACTGGACGAGTTCGTCGCTGCCCAGGGCAGTCAGCTCGGTCCGACCGATTGGCTGGAGGTCACTCAGGACCGCGTCAACCTATTCGCGGACGCCACCGATGACCATCAGTGGATCCACGTCGATCCCGAGCGTGCGGCGAACGGCCCGTTCGGTGGAACGATCGCGCACGGCCTACTGACGTTGTCGCTGTTGCCGCACTTCACACACCAGCTTTACACCGTCGACAACATCGCGATGGCCATCAACTACGGCTACAACAAGGTCCGCTTCATCACTCCGGTGCGGGTGGGGTCCAAGATTCGGGCGCGCGCGGAGATCGCCAAGGTCGATCAACTGGAAGGCGCGGTACAGGCGACCGTTACGGTGACCGTCGAGATCGACGGTTCGGACAAACCGGCGGCCGTGGCGGAGTCGATCGTCCGCTTCATCGGCTGAGCGCGTCAGTACTGCGTCATGCCCTGGTCGATCGAGATGGCCGCCGCGGTCACGTTTTTCGACTCCTCGCTGGCCAGCCAGCACACCGCGTCGGCGATATCGTCCGGTTCCGCCGCCCAGGCGGGTAGAAACGGTGTGATCATCTGGGCCAGCTGCGGATAGGTCTCGATCGCACGGCCCAGCGAGCCGATCATGTCACCGCTTCCCATCAGCGTGTTGACCGCTCCGGGATGCACGCTGTTGACGCGAATCGAGTGCCTGCCCAATTCTGCGGCGAACGCGCGCGCCATCCCGGTCACCGCGTGCTTGCTCGCGGTGTAGTGCACCATGAACGGCTGCATCTTGATCCCGGCGGCAGAGCTGATCAGGATGATCGATCCGCCACGCCCGCCGTCGATGATCTTCTGGGCGCCTGCCATCACGGTGTTCCAGGCGCCGGTCACGTTGATGTCCATGACATCGCGGAAATCCTCGGGGGTGATGGCATCCCACGTCTGGGGAGCGGACACACCGGCATTGGCCACGATGATGTCCAGCCGGCCCAGTGCGGCAACGCCGTCGTCGACGGCCTCGTTCAGCCCCGCGACGTCGCGCACATCGACGACGGAGGCGAGGATCTTCCGGCCGGTGGCTTCGACCAAGTTCACGGTCTCGGCGAGATCATCGGGAGTGGCGGAATCATAAGGGACACAGGGTGGAAGCTTGCCCGCGATGTCGATGGCGATGATGTCGGCGCCCTCGGCGGCCATCCGGACCGCATGGGCGCGGCCCTGGCCGCGCGCCGCGCCGGTGATGAACGCGACCTTGCCCTCGAGCCGTCCGCTCACTTCTGCTCCTTCTGCGCCGCCTTGACCAGATTCGATCCGATGATCAGTCGCTGGATTTCGCTGGTGCCCTCGTACAAGCGCAGCAGCCGCACGTCGCGATAGATCCGCTCGACGGGAACTTCGCGCATGTAGCCGCTGCCACCGTGCACCTGCACGGCGAGATCGGCTACCTTGCCTGCCATTTCGGTGCAATACAGCTTGGCCGCCGACGGTGCGATCCGGCGGTCCTCACCGCTTACCCAAAGGCGCGCGGTGTCGCGCACCAGGGCTCGCCCGGCCAGCACGCCGGTCTGCTGATCGGCGAGCATCGCTTGCACCAGTTGGAAGTTCCCGATGGGAGTGCCGCCCTGTGTCGCGGTGGCGGCGTACGCGACGGATTCGTCGAGGGCGCGCTGCGCGATTCCGACGGCCAGTGCGGCGATGTGTACACGGCCGCGCGCCAGCGAGGTCATCGCGGCCCGGTATCCGATGTCTTCGCTTCCGCCGATCAGCGCCTCATCGGGCACGCGGACGTCGTCGAAACTGACGTCGGCGGTCCAGGCGCCTTCCTGGCCCATCTTGGCGTCTTTCGCCCCGACGACGACACCCGACGAGTCGGCGGGCACCAGGAATACCGCGATGCCGGGCCCGTCGTCGTCGGCGGGCCGGGTGCGGGCGAACACGATGAACAGGTCCGCCATCGGCGCATTGGTGATGAAGCGCTTCTGCCCTTTGATGATCCAATCTCCGCCGTCGCGAACGGCTTTCGTACGTAACCCCGACGGATTCGATCCGGCGCCCGGTTCGGTCAACGCGAAGGAGGCGACCAGCCCCGACGCCATCGGCTCCAACCATCGGCCCTTCTGTTCGTCGGTGCCGAACCCGACGAGCACCTGCCCGGCGATGCCGTTGTTGGTGCCGAACATCGAGCGCAGTGCCAGCGATGTGTAGCCCAACTCCATCGCGAGCTCGACGTCTTGGGCGAGATTGAGCCCGAGGCCGCCCCACTCCTGCGGAATCGCGTAGCCGAACAGCCCCATCTTTTCGGCCTGCTCGCGCAGATCGTCGGGCACCCGGTCCTCGGCCAGAATTTCCTGCTCACGGGGGACCACAGCGCTGCGAACAAAGTGACGGGTCTGGGCCAGGATCTCCTGGAAGTCGTCGTCGCTGACTTCGGTGGTCATCGCGCTCCTCTGCGGCGAGTGGGGCCAGGGGCTCGAGAAATCATATATGAAATATGATGTTCGATTGACAGGGCCTTGATTGGGGCCTGACCAGCGAAGAGGGGTGAACAGGTGTCGTTGCTGACCGGTCAAACCGCGGTTGTTACCGGAGGTGCGCAGGGTCTGGGGTTGGCCATCGCGGAGCGGTTCATTTCGGAGGGCGCGCGGGTGGTGCTGGGCGATCTGGACCTGGGTGCGACGGAGGCGGCGGCCAAGCAACTCGGCGGTGATGATGTCGCGCTGGCGGTGCGCTGTGATGTGACTCTGGCCGACGAGGTCGATGCTCTGGTGACCGCCGCCGTCGAGCGGTTCGGCGGCCTGGACATCATGGTCAACAACGCTGGGATCACCCGTGACGCGACGATGCGCAAGATGACCGAGGAGCAGTTCGATCAGGTAATCGCGGTGCATTTGAAGGGCACGTGGAACGGAACCAAGGCGGCCGCGGCGATCATGCGCGAGAACAAACGCGGAGCAATCGTGAACATGTCGTCGATCTCGGGCAAGGTTGGTCTGGTCGGCCAGACGAACTACTCGGCGGCCAAGGCCGGCATCGTCGGTCTGACTAAGGCCGCCGCCAAGGAACTTGCCCACCTTGGTGTGCGGGTCAACGCGATCCAACCGGGATTGATCAGGTCTGCGATGACAGAGGCCATGCCGCAACACATTTGGGACCAGAAGTTGGCCGAGGTGCCGATGGGGCGTGCCGGTGAGCCTGCCGAGGTGGCCAAGGTCGCGCTGTTCCTCGCCAGCGATCTGTCGTCGTATATGACTGGGACGGTCCTCGAGGTCACGGGTGGGAGGCACATCTGATGCGCGACGCGGTCATCTGCGAACCGGTTCGGACGCCGATCGGCCGTTATGGCGGCATGTTCAAGTCGCTGACCGCCGTCGACCTCGGTGTCGCCGCGCTCAAGGGTCTGTTGGAGCGCACCGGAATTGAGCCGGCTGCCGTCGAGGACGTCATCCTCGGCCACTGCTATCCCAGCAGCGAGGCACCGGCGATAGGGCGTGTAGTGGCGCTGGACGCCGGCCTGCCGGTGACGGTTCCCGGCATGCAGATCGACCGCCGCTGCGGGTCGGGTCTACAGGCAGTCATCCAGGCGGCCCTGCAAGTTGCCAACGGCGACAACGATGTTGTGGTCGCGGGTGGGGCCGAGAGCATGAGCAATGTCGCCTTCTATTCGACGGACATGCGCTGGGGTGGCGCCCGCGGTGGCGTGAAGGTGCACGACGGCCTCGCGCGCGGCCGCACCACCGCCGGCGGCCGGCACTATCCGGTGCCCGGCGGCATGCTCGAAACTGCGGAGAACCTGCGGCGGCAGTACAACATCCCGCGCCAGGAACAGGACGAGCTCGCCGTTATCTCACACCAGCGAGCCGTGGCCGCGCAGAAGGACGGCATCCTGGCCGAGGAGATCATCCCGGTCGCGGTACGCACCCGCCAGGGTGAGGAGTTGATCGACATCGACGAGCATCCGCGTGCGGATACCTCGGTCGAGACATTGAGCAACTTGAAACCCGTTCTGCTGTGCGATGATCCACAAGCGACGGTGACGGCGGGGAATTCCAGCGGCCAGAACGACGCCGCCTCGATGTGCATCGTCACGACCCCACAGAAGGCTGACGAGCTGGGCTTGACCCCGCTGGTCCGGCTGGTCTCATGGGGGTCGGCCGGTGTCGCGCCCAACATCATGGGGATCGGGCCGGTGCCGGCGACGGAAGTGGCGCTCGGCAAGGCGAGCCTGAAGTTGTCCGACATCGACCTGATCGAACTCAACGAGGCCTTCGCCGCGCAGGCGCTCGCGGTGATGCGGGAATGGAAGTTCGGGGCGGCCGACCTCGACCGGACGAACGTGCACGGTTCCGGGATCTCGCTCGGCCACCCGGTCGGCGCCACCGGAGGTCGGATGCTTGCGACATTGGCGCGCGAGCTGAACCGCCGCGGCGCTCGCTACGGCCTGGAGACCATGTGTATCGGTGGTGGACAGGGTCTGGCGGCCGTGTTCGAACGGGTCGGCGCATGACGCGGCTCGCACAGACGCTCGGCCTTACCGAGTTTCAGACCGAAATCATCACCACGGTACGGCAATTCGTTGACAAAGAGGTCATCCCGACCGCGCAGGAGCTCGAGCACAGCGATACGTACCCGCAAGCCATCGTCGATGCGATGAAGGACATGGGCCTGTTCGGCCTGATGATTCCGGAGGAGTACGGCGGACTCGGGGAGTCACTGTTGACTTACGCGTTGTGCGTCGAGGAGCTTGCGCGCGGCTGGATGAGCATCTCGGGCGTGATCAACACCCACTTCATCGTCGCCTACATGATTCGCCAGCACGGCACCGACCGGCAGAAGCAGCATTACCTGCCGCGGATGGCGACAGGCGAGACGCGCGGCGCGTTCTCGATGTCCGAGCCTGAACTGGGCTCCGACGTCGCCGCGATCCGCACACGGGCCACGCGCAACGCCGACGGCACGTACACCATCGACGGTCAGAAGATGTGGCTGACCAACGGCGGCAGTTCGACCTTGGTGGCTGCGTTGGTGCGCACCGACGAGGGAGCCGACAAGCCACACCGCAACCTGACGGCATTTCTGATCGAAAAACCCACGGGTTTCGGTGAAGTCGCGCCGGGGCTGACGATTCCGGGCAAGATCGACAAGCTCGGCTACAAGGGCATCGACACCACCGAGCTGATCTTCGACGGTTTCGTCGCGAGCGCCGACGACATCCTCGGTGAGGCACCCGGCCAGGGCTTCTTCCAGATGATGGACGGCATCGAGGTCGGGCGGGTCAACGTATCGGCCAGGGCCTGTGGTGTCGGCATTCGGGCCTTCGAACTTGCGGTGCGGTATGCCCAGCAGCGCCACACCTTCGGCAAACCGATCGCCGATCACCAGGCCATTGCGTTCCAATTGGCCGAGATGGCAACGAAAATCGAGGCGGCGCACCTGATGATGGTCAACGCCGCTCGGCTCAAGGATTCCGGTGAACGCAACGACGTCGCCGCAGGCATGGCCAAGTACCTGGCGAGCGAGTTCTGCGCGGAAGTGACCCAGCAGAGCTTCCGCATCCACGGCGGCTACGGCTATTCCAAGGAATACGAAATCGAGCGGTTGATGCGCGACGCGCCGTTCCTCCTGATCGGCGAGGGCACCAGCGAGATCCAAAAGAACATCATCAGCAAGCGAGTGCTCGCCGACTACCGGATCTGACTCATGACCACACCCGATTTCGCCTTCCGGCCCCAACTGGCCGAGGACGTCGCGCGTTACGTGCGTAAGCGCATTTTCGACGGCACTTATGCTGCGGGGCAGTACATTCGCCTGGATACGCTGGCTGCGGAATTGGGTGTCAGTGTCACTCCGGTGCGAGAGGCGCTGTTCGTCCTGAGCGCAGAGGGCCTGCTGTCGCAGCAGCCGCGGCGCGGTTTTGTGGTGGTGTCGGTGACGGGTCGTGATCTCACGGACGTGGCGAATGTGCAGGCGCACATCGGTGGTGAACTCGCCGCACGAGCAGCGGTGAACATCACCGACCAGCAGTTGCGCGAGCTGGAAAAGATTCAGACGGAACTCGAAGACGCCTACGCCAGCGATGACGACGACCGCGCGGTGCGGCTCAACCACGAGTTTCACAAGGCGATCAATGTGGCTGCCGATTCACCGAAACTCGCGCAGCTGATGTCGCAGATCACCCGCTATGCGCCCGAATCGGTGTTCCCGACCATCACGGGTTGGCCAGAGCAGTCAACGGACCATCACCGGAAACTGTTGGCGGCGCTCGAGAAGCACGACGAAGGCCTTGCGCGCATGGCGATGTCCGAGCACCTCGCCGCCGGTGCGGCGCCATTGATCGAACACCTCACCCAGCGCGGGGTGGTCGACTGATTCCGGCGAGCAGACACAAAAGTGTCCATTTCGCCGGCGTGTCGGGCATCTTTACGTTCCCCCTTGCACGCGGGGTGGGCCCCCAGCTTGCGAGGGGAGTGCCCCCAGCTCGCGCAAGAGAGCCCGTAGCCTACGGACGTCGACCTTGCCCGTCGTGCCGCGAGGAATGTCATCATCGGACTTCACCGTCAGCCATACTGCCGGAACTTTGAAGGAGCTCAACCGCTTTCGTGCTTCAGCGCGTAGGTCGTCAACCGTGCGTCCGGAGATTACGACAGCGCCCACCGCGCCCGACACGTCGGTGATGAACGCATTCTCGACACCGTCGATGCTCCGCAGCGCCTGTTCTACTTCGCTCGGGTAGACCGTGGCGCCGCTGACCTTGAACATGTCATCGAAGCGGCCGTGGTAGAACATGAAGCCGTCGTCGTCGAGGTGTCCCAGATCGCCGGTGGGGTAGTAGCCGTCCGCCGTGAACAGGTCCTCGCGGCTGCGCCGGCAGATGCCCCGCAGCGTGTGCGGTCCCCTGAGCTGGATCATGCCGATGGTGCCGGCGGGAACGGGGTGGCCGGTGTCTGGGTCGACGATCCGAACCTCCATGCCGTCGAACGGCTTGCCGCAGCTGCCCCACGCGGTACGCGGCATGTCCGTGTCGGCGGGATAGCCGCAGTACGGTCCGAACGACTCGGTCATCCCGAACAACTTCGCCCGCGCGCCGGGCTCGGCGCGTTGCTCGGGCGGGAGCAGCGCTTCCAGGCTGCCTGGCCGGAGTGCGGACAAATCCGCTCCGACGGAAGCGGATTGGCGTGCAAGCGCTTCTGCCTGGTCGGGCCAGCCGCGAAACAGCGTGACCCGATCACGTTCCAGTAGCCGCAGCGTCGTCTCCGGCCGGGGGATCTCCTCGGTGACCAGTGTGGCGCCCGCCAATAGTGCGGACAGGATGCCGCTGCCGAAGCCGCCGACCCAGAAGAACGGCATCGGCAGGTACAGCCGTGTGTCCGCGTCGATGCAGCGGGCGGCGAGGCCGGACCGCACGGCCGCCAACGCGTTGCCGTGCGAGTGGATGACGCCCTTCGGCGGTCCGCTGCTTCCGGAGGTGAACATGATGACCAACGCGTCGCTCGGCGTAACGGCCGCAGCCATCTCGTCGACCATCTGACCACCGTGCGATCCAGCCACGTGCTCGGGCATCCAAACCGTCCGCAGCGCAGGGAGTTCCGGGGTATTCACGACGTCCGCCAGATCGTCGAGATATCGATGGCCGCGGAACTCCTCGACCGTGATCAGAGCCTGGACGGAGGCGGCCCGCAGCTGGGCAATCAGCTCAGGAGGCTGCAGCAGCGTGCTCAGCGGCACCAGAACTGCGCCGATGCGCGTCAGTGCCATCGCGAGCTGCACCCACTGGACGCGGTTCGGCATGATCAGACCGACCCGAGTCCCCTTGGCGACGCCGGCCTCGATGAACGCCGCGGCAAGGGCACGGGTGCTTCCCTCGAGCTCGGCGTAGCTGATCCGGGAGTCTGTGTCGATGACCATCGGCTTGTCGTTGAGCTGTTGCGCGCGGGTCCTGACGAGCCAGTCGATGGTGTCAGGCATCGAACACCTTCTGTAGCGCGGTGAGGTCGATTTTGCCGCTGGAGAGCACCGGAATCTCGGAACGTGGCACGGCGGCAAAGCGTTTCGGAATCTTGTAGACAGACAGCTCGGCCTTGAGCCGCTCACGCACCGCCGCCTCGTCGAAGTCAGCGCCGTCCTCCAACGCGACGATCGCGGCGACTACCTGTCCGCGCTCGGGATCGGGCAGCCCGAGCACGTGTGCGACTGTGCCGCCGGTCACCTTGGCGATCGCACGCTCCACTTCAGCGGGTGCGACGTTGGCGCCAGCAGTCTTGATCATGGCGCCGCGGCGGCCGAGAAAGTACACAAATCCGTCGGCGTCAGTCCGGACGAGATCGCCGGTGTGGAACCAGCCGTCGGCGTCGAAGCACTCCTCGCGGCTGCGCTTGTAATACCGCTGCATCACGAAGGGACCACGGATGCACAGCTCGCCGTCGAGGATCCTGGTTTCGAAGCCCGGTGCCGGCCTGCCGAACGAACCGCGCCGGTGTTCGGGTTGGTCGGATTCGTCGTCACTGATGGTGATGACGCTGCCGGCTTCGGTCATGCCGAGCATGGTGTGCCGCAACTCGGGATCGGCCGGTCGCACCTCGGGTGCCATGATCGGGTACAAGTTGCCGCGCCGCAGAGACGACAGGTCGCGCTGGGGGAGGCTGGGGTGGTGGGCGAGCTGGGCGATGCCGGCGACGAAACCGTTGGTCATGGTGGGCTTTTCGGACTCGAGCAGATCCAGGGTCTCGCCCGCATCGGTGGCGTTGGAGCACACCAGCGTCGAGCCGGCCAGCAGGGTGGCCAGCACCGCGAACGCGATCCCGCCGATCCAGAAGAACGGCGAGTTGCAGAACAGCTTGTCGTCGGCCGTCAACCCACGGATCTCGTTGAGCGCCTTCTGGTGCCCCAGCAGGGATGCGTGCGTGTGCACCACGCCCTTGGGTGTGCTCGTCGAGCCTGACGTGTAGACGATCGCCAGCGGATCCGATTCGTCGACGTCGTGCTCCATCGCTTCGAGCAGCGTCGCATCGGCCGTGTTGCCGGGTGCGGAGTCGATAAGGACGTGGCGCAACAGCGGGGCGGCTTCCTTGATGCCGGCAAGCCTCTGCCGGTAGTCGTGCGAGCGGAACGACGCAGTGGCAAGGAGGATTTCGGTGTCGCTGTCGGCAAGCTGAGTGGCCAGCTCTGGGACGGTGGCGAACGTCGAGAACGGGACGACGACGGCGCCGATGCGCGCCGCGGCCAGCATCGCTATGATCCACGCGGCTCCGTTCGGGAACAGAACGCCGACGTGAGTTCCTTTTCCGGCGCCGAGGTCGATCAACCCGCGGGCCAGCTGCGCCGACCGGAAGTCGGCCTCCGCGTAGGACAGGCGCTCGGCGTCGCACACCAGCAGCGTGTGCTCTCCTCCGGCGCGGGCCTGCCGCCGCAGAACTTCGCCAACAGTCAGCGTTTCAGTTGGCATGTTCGGCGGGGTGGCTGAAGAACTCCCGGACCGCGCCGAGGTCGGCCTTGCCGGAAGGTGTCCTGGGAATCTGGTCCACGATCGCGATATCGGTCGGAATCTCGTAGCGCGCCAACCGCCCTCGCAGGAACTCGATCAGTGCGCCGGCGTCGGTCGTATCCCGCAGCTCCACCATCGCGACCGGGGCCTCGCCGAGGCGGTCGTCCGGCCGGCCGATGACAGCCGCCCCTCGCACGGCGGGATGGCTCTCCAACGCCGTGCGCACGTCGTCGGGCATCACCTTGAAGCCGCCGCGGATGATCGCCTGATCGGCGCGGCCGAGTATCCACAGGAAGCCGTCCCCGTCGATGCGCGCTATGTCGGTGGTCCGCATCCAGTCGGCGGACGGTCCGAGCTGGCCGGGTTTGACCTCCAGCAGCCCGGCCTGGCCGGGCCCCAGTGGCGTGCCGTCGTCGTCGACCACCCGCAGCTGTGCCCCGAGGCTGGCCTTGCCCACACTGCCGCGCTTGTCGTGCCAGTGCTTCTGGTAATCGGAAAGTGTCCAGCCGGCGACACCGCCGCCGAATTCGGTTGCGGCATAAGAGGTCAGCACGGGGATTCCGAACTTGGCGGTGAATGCGTCGGCATCCTCGGCTGACAGCGGCGCGGTACCCGACGTGACGGCGCGGATGCTCGCCAGGTCGTCGCGGGTCAAGTCCGAGTGCAACACCATGCGCAGGGCCGCCGGCACCAGCGACACTGCGCGCGGCCGATGCCTGCGCACGGCATCGGCCCACTGATTCAGCTCGAAACGGTTCAGCAACGCGAACGGCCTTGCCTCGCATACGCACTGCAGCATTCGGAATACGCCACCGATGTGCACTAGCGGGGCATTGACGATCGCGACACCCCGCCGCAGTTCGGTCGGCGGGGGCGATGTGATGACGCTGCGCGCCAGCATGTCGTAGGTGAGGTCGATTCGTTTGGGCGTACCCGTTGTCCCGCTGGTCAGCATCCGCACCGCGACTCCCGGTCGGCCGGCGCCACGGGCGGGCATCGCTGGCGCAGCGTCCAGACCCGAGATCGGAATCGCCGTCGGGCCGGCGGAAACCATCGACGCCAGGTCGTCGGGTTCGCCGACTACTACTGGTAGGTCCAGCGCAGCGATGTCCGCGCGGGTACGGTCGTCGCCGCGGGATGGGTTGATGGTGACGACGGTGCCGCCGCCGAGCAGCACGCCGAGAAGGGCCGCGACGTGGGTGGGGGTGTTGCGCAACAACATCCCGACCTCGGTCTCACCCACCTCGGCGATCCGATTCGCAAGTTCAGCGACCTGCCGCCATGTCGACCACTGACCGTTGTACTCGATGGCTGCCGCGTCGGGCTGCAGCTCCAGCACGTCGGTGATGCGCCGGCTGAGCGGGTGCATCAGCGGACTCTCGGTGTGGCTTGCACGCCGTTGCCCTTTGCGAGTTCGGCTTGCCCGAGCGAGTTTCCGAGCCGGGTGTAGATCAGATTCTGTTCCATCGCCGCGCGGTATGGCTTGTCCAATGACTCCCAGATTGCTTTGACGGTGCCTTGGGTCGCCGACGGTGGTTTGGCGGCGATCGCCGCCGCGATCTCGTGCGCGCGCGCCCACA
>DASRJA010000769.1:0-2748 GCA_035649695.1 Mycobacterium sp.
GAGGAGCGCATTGCCCTCACAGGCCGCCGGCACCGCGGGCACCGATCCGAACCAGGACGCGAGATCGCCCTGCACCTTGGCATTGAGCGACCACTCCATCCACCGGTATGCGCAGTTCGGGTGCTTGGCATCCGTGGCGAGCATGGTCGTGTCCGCCCATCCGGTCGCGCCTTCGGCCGGAACCGTGCTTGCGATCGGCTGCGTGTTGGCCACCAGCGTATTGACCTGGAAGGGCCAGGAGCTCGAGGCGACCACACCTTCGTTGGTGAAGTCCTGCACCTGGACGTTGGCGTCGTGCCAGTAGCGATGCACGAGGGGATGCTGCTTGCGCAGCACTTCGAGCGCCGCGGTGTACTGCTCTTCGTTGAGCTCGTAGGGACTCTTGATGCCGAGCTCCGGCCGCTTGGCCATGAGATATAGCGCCGCATCCGCGACGTGTATCGGGCCGTCGTACGCCTGGATGCGTCCCTTGTTCGGCTTGCCGTCGGGCAACTTCTGCGGCTCCAGCACGACCGACCACGAGGTCGGCGCTGTCTTGAACACTGTCGTGTTGTACATCAGCACGTTCGGACCCCACTGGTAGGGCGTGCCGTAGTGCTTGCCGTCGACGAAGTGCCAGGGCGCCTCCTTGAGGCGGTCGTCCACGTTCGCGTAGCTCGGGATGCGGCTGATGTCGACGGGCTGCACGGTGCCACCGCGGATCAACCGAATCGACGCGTCGCCGGAGGCGGTGACGAGGTCATATCCGCCCTGCGTCATGAGCGACACCATCTCATCCGAGGTGCCCGCGGTCTTTACGTTCACCTTGCACGCGGTTTCCTGCTCGAACGCCGACACCCAGTCGTAGGTCTTGTCGGTATCGCCGCGCTCGACGTAGCCCGGCCAGGCGACGATGTCCACCTGGCCCTCGAGTGCATCGGCGGTGGGACCGGCCGCGGCTGCGGGTGCATCCGCGGCCGGTTCGGTTTTTTTCTGGCAGGCTGAGATTGCCAGCGCGACGACGACGGACAAGAACAAGCGCCGATACGGCGCCGTCAACCGGGATGACATGGGACCCCCAGCGTTCGTACGGTTGTGTCGGGAGATCGTTGCTGCGCATGCAGCCCGGGCATTCTATGCCCGGGACGCGCGAGTTCCTAAAGGTGGAGTGAAACCGGCCTTGCTGCAGCGCAGGATCAGCGCGCGCTGTGGTCCGAAGCAAGCCGGAGCTCGAAGCGGATCTTGACCTCGTTGCCGACCCAGGTCGTGTCGGTCCATTCACCCTGGCCGACGCCGAAGTCGAGCCTCCGGATGGTGGTACCGCCCGCGAGCGTCGCGTGCTGGCCATCGGCCGCCGGGGTGAACGTGAACGGCACCAGTACGTCCCGCGTCACGTCGCGGATCGTGAGACGGCCGCGGGCCTCGAACTTGCCCGCGCCCTTGGCGGCAAACGCCGTCGTCTCGAACCGTGCGCTCGGCCAGCGGTCCGTGGCGAAGAAGTCCCCGCTCGCAAGCGCGGCGTCGCGATCGCCGTCCTGCGTGTCGGCCGAGCGAGTGTCGATCTCGACCAGGAAACGACTGCCGGCCAGGTCGGCTGGGTCGAAGCGGATCTCCGGGGCGAAGCGCTTGAAGCGGCCCTCGAATTCCGCGCCGGCCTGCATGGCGCGGAACACCAGTTGGCTGTCCGCCGCGTCCGTACGCCAGGCGGTCGCCGCCGAAGCGCTGCCCGCGGTCAGAATCAGCAGCAGGACGGCGCCGGTAAACGGCAGCATCCGGCGCAGCACGTCGTCCCGGCGTCCGAAGTGGTG
The DNA here is from genome assembly GCA_035649695.1 of Mycobacterium sp. Classification (GTDB taxonomy): domain Bacteria; phylum Actinomycetota; class Actinomycetes; order Mycobacteriales; family Mycobacteriaceae; genus Mycobacterium. The sequence continues at coordinate 1,788 of DASRJA010000769.1, forward strand.
ATAGAGCGCGGCGGACGCGTGGATGATCGCCACGGTCACGAGCAGGCGCGCAAGCCACTCGTGCACTTCTTCGAAGAGCTCGTGCATCCCCGCATCGGGCGCCACCAGGTCCGGCCACTGAAACAGGCCGAAAAAGCTGACGGGGTAGTTCTTAAAGGACGACATCAGCCAACCCGTCAGCGGCTGCAGCAGGATCAACGCATAGAGCAGGCGGTGCGTGCCAACGGCGGCGAGCCGCTGCCAGCGCGGCATGTCGGCGGGCGGCACCGGGCGGGGGTTCGCGAATCGCCACGCGAGACGCACCAGGGCGAGCGTCAGGATCAGCATCCCGAATGACTTGTGCCATGCAAGCAGCTCCAGCTTGCGCAGCCCGTTCGGCAGGTCGTCCGCTGAGACCCCTAGCACCACTTGTGTAATTATCAGGACCACGATGCTCCAGTGCAGGAGCTTCGCGACCGAGCCGTAGGACGAAGGCGTATTGCGCAGCATCCGGGAGGGATCCTTGGAGTACGGCGACCACACGATACTAACGCAGCCCGCAGGCCGCGGTTGGCGCGGCAGGCCGAAAGGGCCAGGGCCGAATCGATGGCCGGCGCTTCTGTTTGCCGCGGCGGCGTGCGCCGCGCTCGCGGGCTGTGCGACCAAGCGTCCCGAGCCGCCGGCTCCGGGACCCGCGACCAGCGCACCGCGGGCCGCGGTGCCGGCCGGCGCACGCGAGTTCGAGGTCGACCCGGAGGCAAGCGTCGTCACCATGCTGGTCCGGCGTGCCGGCAAGCTGTCCGGCTTTGGTCACGTGCACGTCGTGACCTCCGACGGTGAGACGGGCCGTGTCTGGTTCGGCGCTGCACCCGACCTGTCGGGCTTCGAGGTGCGTGTTCCGGTCGACGCGTTCGCCGTCGACGACCCGGCGGCGCGCGCCGCTGCCGGCCCGGAGTTCGCGGCGAAGGTGCCCGAGGACGCG
>DASRJA010000770.1:0-14267 GCA_035649695.1 Mycobacterium sp.
CCTGATCGAGCCATTGGGCGTCATCCATCAGACACACCAGCGGCTCCTCGTCGGCCGCGTCGGAGAACAGCCCAAGCACCGCCACACCAACCAAAAAGCGGTCAGGAGCCGCCCCACCGGACAACCCGAAGACCGTCCGCAATGCATCGCGCTGCGGTTCCGGCAGACGATCAATCCGATCCAGCATCGGGCCGCACAACTGATCCAGCCCCGAATACGCCAGCTCCATCTCGGACTGCACACCCGCGGCGCGAGCCACCCGCCATCCCGACGCCCTCCCCGCCACGTACTCCAACAGTGCTGACTTGCCCACCCCCGGCTCACCACGCAGCACCAAAGCGCCGCTCTCACCTCCCCGAACGGCCTCCAACAACCGATCAAGGACCTCGCACTCGTGGTGCCGCCCACGCAACGCCTAACGAACCCCCCACGCCATGGCGCCGACAATCAGCGCCGCCGAGCAGATCTGCAGTGACAGTGATCGGCCGCCGCCCAAGAGGCCACTGGAAAGACTGACGACGCCTAGCACCTGTTCATCATTCCTCGGACGACCGCCAATGCGGTCGTATGTGCGATCAAGAGAACACAGATGATGCGCTACCCGACGACTGCCACCGACCAAGCACCGACCAGAACAAGGCAAGACCAGCGGGAGAATATCTGCAAACCATCGCTCACCTGCGCAAATGCGTGCCCCCGGCAGGATTCGAACCTGCGACACCGGCTTTAGGAGAGCCGTGCTCTATCCCCTGAGCTACGAGGGCGTGACCGCTCGGAGCTTACCGAAAGCCGTTCGTCACGCCCGCATAGAGCGAGGCCGAAGCCCCGCGAACGTTCCTTACCGCTCGACTTTTCGGCGGAATTTCCAGCGGTAAGGAACGTTCGGCCGCCAATGCAAGATCAAACGTGAGTCACCGCAGCTCGGCGATCACCTTGGCGAACACCTCCGCGTGCGGCGCCTGAACGATGATGTAGCTGACCCCGTAGGTGTCCCGGTAACTGCGGATCCGGTCGGCCATGTCGCGGATCGACCCGGACAGCACGCCCGGGTGCCGCAGCAATTGCTCGTCGGTCAGATCGGGCAGGAATCGGCGGGGGATCTTCAGGTCCGGCATTCCGGAACTATCGATGGGCATTGCGGTGATCGCGATGTTGAGCTCGAGCTCGTCGAAGCGGTCAGGCGCGGCGTTGCGAACGAACGCGATTCGTTCGGCGAGCGGATCGTCGGCACCTGGCGCCCGGTCGCCTCCGGTAAAGCCGATGATGTCCGCCCGCTGGGCGGCGACCGTCAACACCCGGTCGCCGTTCCCCGCGATCAGGATGGCCACATCGGGCACGTGCTCGCGCATGTAGTCGGTGACGTGTTGCATGTGGTCGATCCGCTGGCGTGCACTGGGATACGGCAGCTCGGCGGCCTCGAATTCCTCACGCACATAACCCGTGCCGAGCCCGAGCTCGAATCGCCCATCGGTGAGATCGCGCATCGCGCCGACGTCTCGGGCGAGCAGGGCCGGCTTGTAGAAGCCCGCGTTGAGGACGAACGTCCCGAACCGCAACGTGCGCGTGGCGTCAGCCGCCGACATCAGCGCCGGAAATGGCGCGGGCGCCCCGAGGTGATCGGGCACGTGCATGACGTCGAAGCCCAACTCCTCTGCCCGGCGGGCGGCGTCCTGAACCTTCGCCCGAGATCTCGCGTCGTGCAAACCCACACCGAACCGAAAGTCCTTGACCATTCCACGATCGTAGGCAGCGCAACGAGATGTTTGACGGCCACCACCAGCGGGCAAACCTCATCCGCTGACTTCGAATCCCGAAGTCCACAACAGAAGGACCAACCGCCGGATCCGGCCCGTCGTGAGATCTCCGACGGGCCGGATCAATGTTTCGAACCATGGCCAGCCATCCCACCTTTGGCGTCGAGGAAGAATTCCTCCTCGCCGACCCGACGACCGGCGAACCGGTCGCCGTGAACAGAGCCGTGGCCGCCCACGCCGCCGAGCACGGCGTCAAGCTGCAACTCGAGCTGACCAGCTGCCAGATCGAGACCAACAGCAACGTCGTCGGCGGCAGCAGCGACCTTCGGCGGCAGCTCACCCGGCTGCGGCGGATCGCCGCCGATGCCGCCGAAGCTAGCGGCGCACAACTGCTCGCCGTCGCGCTGCCCCCGACGCGGCCTCACGAATTCCCCATCACCGACACCCCGCGCTACCGCGAGATCGCCGACAAATTCGGCATGGTCGCCGAGGAGGGCATCTGCGGCGCCCACGTCCACGTCGCGGTACCCAGCCGAGAGGCCGCCATCCGGGTGAGCAACCGGTTGCGACCATGGCTTCCGCTGTTTCTCGCGCTGACCGCCAACTCGGCGGTGTATCGCAACACCGACACCCGCTACGCCAGCTGGCGCAGCGTCGTGTGGGCGCGGTGGCCCAGCGCCGGTCCGCCACCGCATTTCGATTCCGTCGACGAGTACGACGGGATGGTGCGGATGTTGCGCCGCGCCGGAGCGGTGCTCGACGACGGCATGGTCTATTGGGACGTTCGCCCGTCGGCCAAGTTCCCGACCATCGAGGTGCGCGTCGCCGATGTGCCGGCGACGGTCGCCGAAACCGTGCTGCTGGCCACGTTGATCCGGGCCAGCGTGATGACGGCGCTCGACGACGAACGATGCCACGCGTCGACTCCGCCGCTTTCACCGCACGCACTGAAGGCCGCGTATTGGAAGTCGGCCCGTGACGGCCTCGACGGCCAGGCCGTCGATCTGCTGGAAAGCCACGCGTCGATGCCCGCGCGGAAGTTGTTGCAGCGCATGGTCGAACACATCCGGCCCGCCCTTGAAGACGTCGGCGACTACGACATGGTGAAGGCCGAACTGGCACGGCTCGACGACGTGGGCAACGGCGCAACGCGACAGCGGCGCGCATGGCGCCAACGGCATGATGTGAAAGACGTCATCGCGGAATTGGCGGACGCGACGCTGTCCTAAGCCAGGGACAGCTTGGCGAACGGCGGGCTCGTTGGCTGTGCTGAACCGCCCGGAGGTTCGACGGTGAACGCCAGTGTCTGCGAGTCACCGAGATCGGATAGCACCGCAGTGGTCGATGGCGTTACGTTCTTGGCGTCCATCATCCCGGCCGAGTGCGGTCCCTTATCGTCGATCAGCCACATCTGGTAGACGCTTCCAGGCTTGGGCGGCGTGACGTTGTTCATCACCAGCACACCGGCGTTCTTCTCGCGGGAGAACACCACAGTCGCCGTTCCCCCGGATGGAATCTGGCCGGACACGGTCCGCACGTCGGGGGCGGCGAACACCTGCTCGGCGGTCGACGGAGTGGGCGCAGGCCGTAACGCCAGCCCTACGCCGAGCGCACCGAGGCCGATCACCACCGCTGCCGCTGCAGCCAGCCCTATCGTCTGCCAGCGCTTGATCCGCCGGCCCAGTGATCGCACCGGATCACTGCTCACTTCGATCAACAGGCGGTCGCGCAACTGATCCGGTGGGTCGACCGCCGTGGCCGCCGACACCACGGCCATGGTTTCCCGCACAGCGCGCACTTCGTCGGCAAACGCTTCCGCGACGTCCGGGGGAGCGGCAGCGACGAGTCGCTCGATCTCGGCGAGCTCGGCCTCGGGCACCGCATGCAATGCGTACGGCGTCGCGAGGGCGATCAGATCGGGATCATTCGGCTCGGTCATGCGATCCCCAGACATCTGCGAAGGCCGCGGATGGCATCGCGCATCCGTGACTTGATCGTGGCCAGATTTGCCGACAACCGTTCTGACACTTGGGCATACGTCAACCCGTCGTAGTACGCCAGCTGAATGCATTCGCGTTGCGCGTCGGTCAGCGAGCCGAGGCAGTCGGCTACCTGGCGGCGTTCGTCGCGCAGGATCACCGAATCGGCCACCTGATCCGACGGCGGGTCGACGTTGGCGGCGCCGTAGCGCGACTCACGCTGGCTCGCAGCCTGCTCGGAGCGCACCCGATCGACGGCGCGCCGGTGCGCCAACGTCATCAGCCACGCCAGCGGCGAGCCGGCCGCAGGGTCGTAGCTGTCCGCCGTCCGCCACACCTGCAGGTAGATCTCCTGCGTGGTCTCCTCGCTGTAGCCGGGGTCGCGCAACACACGGGTGACCAGGCCGAACACCCTGGCTCGGGTGCGATCGTAGAAGGTGGCGAACGCGTCGACGTCGCGGCGGGCCACCTGGCGCAACAAGGCGTCGAGGTCGGTGGTCACGAGCGGTAGCCTAGCCACCGGCGTCAATATCGTCATGGTAATCGTGATTTGGGCGTCATTGGGATGAAAAATGATGTGCGCGAACGATATTCGGCGAAGCCCGGCCGATTCCGCATGTACTTCTCGGTGAGCTTCGCACCGGTGGCGTAGACAAGGAAGTACGTCATCAGCACAGGTGAGAGCACCGTGAGCAGCGAGACCCACGCCGCGATGCTGGTCAGCCACAACCCCCACCACACGCACGCGTCCCCAAAGTAGTTGGGGTGCCTCGTCCATGCCCACAGCCCGCGATCCATGATCAGGCCCTTGTTGGCGGGGTCGGCCCTGAAGCGGCGCAACTGGTGGTCGCCGACGGCCTCGAACAGCACGCCGACGACCCACAGCGCCACCCCTGCGATCAGCAGCGGGCGCAGCAATGCGGGAGTCGGACCCAGCACCGCCGAAACCTGCAGCGGCAGCGAGACAAACCACGTTGCCGCGGCCTGAACGACGAATACCTTGCGCAGCACGTGCGCGGCAGAGAAGTCGCCGCGCAGCAGGTCGCGGTAGCGCGGGTCCTCGCCCTTGCCCGCGGACTTGACGATCATGTGCCAGGCCAGGCGCCCACCCCACACCGTCACCAAGACCAGCAGCAGAACTCGTCGGAACAGGTCACCGGTCCCCAATGCTGTGACGACGGCCGCGACCGCGACGAAGCCGATGCCCCACGTGACGTCGACGACGTTGTACCGGCCGATCCTGCGGCCGATCAGGAACGTGGCGCCATGGACCACCACCAGGATGGCCAGCGACGCGGCGGATACGACGAGGAAATTCATCGACCACTTCCCGTGGGTGCGAAGGTCCACTGGTAGACATCGAGATAACCCGACCGGAAACCCGCTTCGGAGTATGCCAGGTACAGCTCCCACATCCGGTGGAAAACCTCGTCGAAACCCAACGCCGCCACGGCATCCCGGCGTCGGACGAACCGATGGCGCCATAGCCGCAGGGTCTCGGCATAGTGCGGCCGCAACGAGTACATGTCCGCCGTGCGCAACCGGGTGTGCCGCTCGGTGATCCCGATGATCGCCTCGGTCGACGGCAGCATCCCGCCAGGGAAGATGTACTTCTGGATCCAGGTGTAGGTGTTGCGGGTGGCCAGCATTCGGTCGTGCGGCATGGTGATGGCCTGGATCGCGACCCGGCCGCCGGGCACGATCAGCCGGTCCAACGTCTGAAAGTACGTGGGCCAGAACCGGTAACCGACCGCTTCGACCATCTCCACCGACAGCACGGCGTCATAGCGTCCGTCCACGTCGCGGTAGTCGCACAGGTCGATGTCGACGCGGTCCGACAGGCCTGCCGCCGCCACCCGCTGCCGGGCCAGGTCCTGCTGCTCAGCCGACAGGGTGATCGAGCGCACGTGTGCGCCGCGCGCCGCGGCGCGCAGGCACAGTTCGCCCCAGCCCGTGCCGATCTCCAACACCCGGCTGCCCGGGCCGACGTGTGCCGTATCCAGCAGGCGGTCGATCTTGCGTCGCTGCGCGCCGGGCAGGTCGGCCGGAGCAGCGGGCAGGCGGTCAAACAGCGCGCTCGAGTACGTCATGGTTTCGTCGAGGAACTCCGCGAACAGGTCGTTGGACAGGTCGTAGTGCTTGGCGATGTTGCGGCGCGCTTGCGCGCGGCTGTTGTGTTGGGCCCGCGGAGGCCGCACCACCGCGAGCCGTCGAAATCGTTGTAAGGCAGGCGGAATCAGGTCATCGACGGATCTAGCGAACTCGTTGAGCAGACCGACAGGATCGTCGCAGTCCCACTCGCCCGCCATGTAAGACTCGCCGAATCCGATCAGGCCGTATCGGGCAACCCTGCGCGAGAAGGCCTCTGGGTTGTGGATCACCATCGTCGGAAGCGTCGGGTCGGCGGCGCCGACCACCGTGCCGTCCGGATAGGCCAGCCGCAGCGGCAACCCGCCCGCCGCACGACGGATCAGCCAGTCGGCGATCATGGCGCTCAACCCGCCACGGGGCACTCGTGCCACGTCCGGCCAGCGATCGGAATCGATTGCCGTCGAACCAGTTTCCGCGATCTCGATCGTCACAGCTGTGTGACCCTTTCCTTCTCGGTGGTTTCGGGGCGCGGCACGACGGGAACGCGGCGCAGCCACAAAGTGATCCCCTGGACTCGGATTCCGATTGCGCCCATCAGTGGCGCCAGGGGGGCGACGATCTGTAGCTTGACCAGCTCACCGATGCTCGCGCGTCGCCGGGTGCCGCGCAGAGTGGCGACGAACGCGGGCTGATTCTCCCGGTGCAGCGAGATCCGCACGTCCAGTTCGGACTGCGGCAGCGAGGCCCGAACCAGGTAGTAGCCGTCGACGTCGTTGAACGGTGACACGTAGAGCTTCTTGCGCACCATCGCTGGCTGGTCGCTGTGGGGCGGCACCAGGTACGCGTGCCTCCCGCCGTAGGTGTTGTGTACCTCGGCGACAATGTGGCGCAGGACGCCATCGGCATCGTGACACCAGTACAGCGTCAACGGGTTGAACACGTAGCCCAGCACCCTGGCCTGCATCAGCGCGGTGATCCGGCCGCCGGCCAGATCGATCCCGTGCGCGTCGAGGAATGCGTCGATGCGTTGTCGCAGTGAGTCGTTCGGCCCACCGTCAAGGTGGTCGCAGGCGTCGAATTTGGCGAATGGCCGCAACCAGCGTGGCAGTCGCGGCAACTCGTCGATGTCGACGTACCAGCTGTAGCTGGTGTGTTCGAAGTAGTGATGTACCGGTGCGCGGCGCAGATGCGTTATCCGGGTCCGGTATATGGCCGGCGTCAACACGCCAACGCCTCGGCTCTGCGTGCGGCCGCCGGCCATTGCGCGCCGAGACGGCGCGCCGCTCGTAGCCCCGACGCGGCGCCGTCCTCGTGAAACCCCCAGCCGTGGTACGCGCCGGCAAACGCCACTCGGTCATCGTCTAACGTCGGGAGAAGTTGTTGCGCAGCAACCGATTCCGGTGTGTACATCGGGTGGCTGTACTTCATCTCGGCAAGCACCGTCGCTGGGTCGACGCGCTCGCGGCCACCGAGTGTCACCAGGAATCGGCGTGGGCCGGCAAGCCGCATGAGGCGGGTGACGTCGTAGGTGACGACCACGCTGTCGTCGTCCGGTGTGACGAGGTAGTTCCATGAGGCCCTGGCCCGGCGATGGCGCGGCAGCACCGATTCGTCGGTATGCAGCTGGGCGTGATTGGTGCAGTAGGGGATCGCGCCCAGCACTGCCCGTTCGGCGGCGGTGGGTTCGGCCATCATCAGCAGCGCCTGATCGGGATGTGTGGCAATCACGGCGACGTCGAAAAGCCGTGTGGCGCCCGCGGTTATCTCAACGCCGTCGGCGACCCGTCGCACCGACGTCACTGGCTCGCCTGCGCTCACCTCGCCGACCCGGTTGAGAATGGCCCCGACGTAGGTGGCCGAGCCGCTGACCACGGTGCGCCACGTCGGCGAGCCGAACACCGACAGCATGCCGTGGTGTTCCAGAAAAACGAGCAGGTAGCGCGCCGGGTAACGCAACGCGTCTCCCGGCGGGCACGACCACACCGCCGCGACGAGCGGCGTCATGAAGTGGTCGACGAAGTAGCGGGAAAAGCCATGTCGGTCCACGAACGCGCCGAGCGTTTCGTCGGTGTCGCCTTGCAGCAGCCGCGTTGCCGCGGCGTGGAAGCGTTTGATCTCGGCCAGCATCAGCAGATACCGCGGCCGGGCTAGCGACGACCACGACGGGAACAGGCCGCCGATGCCGCGCGCCCCCGCATACTCCAGCCCGCTCGCGTCGTCGCGCACCGACATCGACATATCGGTCTCCTGTGTGGCGATGCCCAGCTCCGCAAACAGCCGGCACAGCGTCGGGTAGGTGCGGTCGTTGTGCACCAGGAAGGCCGAGTCGACACCAACGATGTAGCCGTCGCCCCGATCGACGTAGTGGGTGTGCGCGTGCCCGCCGATGCGGATGTCGGCCTCGAAGAGGGTCACCCGGTCGCGTGCAGACAGCGCGTACGCGGCGACCAAGCCGGCCACGCCACTGCCGATGACGGCGACCGAGCGTTCATAGGGATGCATCCATTTCACGTCTGGTATTCGGAACCGCGCGGCGCGCGGATGGGTGCGATACGGTCCCGGGGTGCCTTCGACGTTCTTCCGTGGCGGGACGATCTGGACCGGCGTGAATGGGCAGGTCACCGACGGGCTGCTGGTTGTCGACGGAGCTGTGCGGGCGCTCGGCGAAGCGGCACACCAACAAGCCCAGGGGGCCGAGGACGTCGACCTCGGCGGCGGCTTCCTGATGCCGTCGTTCGGTGATGGACATGCCCACCCGCTGCCCGGTGGCCTCGAGGCGGTCGGGCCGCTGGTCCGGGCATGCAAGTCGGTCGACGAGATCGTGGCCGAGGTCAAGAGATTCGCCGCAGAACATCCCGACGACGAATGGATCGTCGGCGCCTCCTACGAGAGCAGCATGGCTCCCGACGGCCTGTTCGACGCGCGTTGGCTCGACGCCGCCGTTCCTGACCGGCCGGTTGTGCTGCGGGCCTGGGATTACCACACCGTGTGGTGCAACAGCGTGGCACTCGAGCGGGCAGGGATTACCGCCGATACCCCGGACCCCGAACTCGGTGAGATTCCGCGCCGCGAGGACGGCTCGCCGCTGGGCACGCTGCGGGAGTGGGGGGCCGTCGACCTCGTGCAGAAGGTGGTGCCCGAACGCGATCCGGCGGTGCGTGTCGGCGCGCTGCGCACGGCCGCCGAGTACTACCTGTCGCATGGCGTGACCTGGGTACAGGACGCGTGGGTGGAGCCTGCCGACGTCGACACCTACGTCGACGCCGCCCAGCGGGACGCGCTCGACATCCGGTTCAACCTCGGCCTCTACGCCGACCCGCGTTACTTCACCGGCCAACTCGAGCAGTTCGTCGACGCGCGTCGCCGTGTCCAGGACGTGGACTCGCCGCTGCTGACGGCGAACACCGTCAAGTTCTTCGCCGACGGGGTCATCGAGAACGAAACCGGGGCGTTATTGGCGCCGTACTGCGGCTCGCTGCACAACCACGGCATGCAGGTGTGGGACAACCTTGCCGATGCCGCGCGCGCCGTCGACGAGCTCGGGTTCCAGATCCACATCCACGCGATCGGTGATGCCGCGGCCCGCCAAGCGCTGGATGCGATCGAGTACGTCGTCGCGACCAACGGGCCGCGTGACCGGCGGCCGGTGATCGCGCACGCGCAACTGGTCGACGATGCCGACCTGGATCGGTTCGCCGCGCTGGGCGTGATACCGAACATGCAGCCGCTGTGGGCACAATTGGATCCGTTGATGGTCGAGCTGACGATCCCGCGGCTCGGCCCGGACCGCAGTGAGAAGCAGTACCGCATGCGCAGTCTCGACGAGTCAGGTGCGCCGCTGGCGTTCGGCTCGGACTGGCCGGTGTCGTCGGGCGCGCCGCTGGACGGGATCGCCGTCGCAGTGTCGCGGGGCGGCTGGACGCCGCAGGAGATCCTCGCCGCCGAGCGGGCACTGAGCGCATACACCACCGGTGTGGCGAAACAGGCCTTCGCCGAAGGGCATTGGGGCACAATCACACCTGGCGCAAGCGCCGACTTGGTGTGGCTGGGTGCAGATCCGCGCGCGACGCCGCCGAACGAGCTTGCGGATGTCCGCATACGGGCCACATATCTGTCAGGAAGGCCGGTTTACTCGGCCACAGGTTGAAAGGGATTGCTATGTCGACAGCGTCGTCGGATACACCCGCTGCCACCCCGCCGCCCACCGCGCCGGGCGAAGGTCACCTGCGCCGTGTACTCGGCGTGCCATCGCTAGTCCTGTTCGGGCTGGTGTACATCGTTCCGCTGACGGTGTTCACGACGTACGGGATCGTTGTCCAGGCCAGCGGCGGCCGGCTAGCGGTGTCGTACCTGGTGACGTTGGCGGCCATGGTGTTCACCGCTCGGTCGTACGCGCGGATGGCCGCCGCATACCCGGTGGCGGGTTCGACGTATGCGTACACGCAGAGAACGTTCGGCCCACCGATCGGATTCTTGGCCGGCTGGTCACTGCTGCTGGACTACCTGCTCCTGCCGATGCTGAACTACCTCGTCATCGGCATCTACCTCAACGCCGCCATCCCCGCGGTCCCGGCGTGGGTGTTCGTCCTCGCTACGATCGTCATCGTCACCGTGCTCAACATCATTGGCATCGTCTCAGTGGCGCGGGCCAACGTTCTCATCATCGCGATGCAGGCGGTGTTCATCGTGGTGTTCCTCGTGCTGGCCTTCGTGACGTTATCACACAGCGGCACAGTCGATTTGATGGCTCCGCTGACCGGTGACGGCACCGCGCCAGGGTTGAGCCCGGTGCTCGCGGGGGCGGCGATCCTGTGCCTGTCGTTCCTCGGCTTCGACGCGGTATCGACGCTTTCCGAAGAGGCCAACGAGCCGACTCGCAGTGTGCCGCGCGCGATCATGATCGCGACGATCACGGCCGGTGTGATGTTCGTCGTGCTCTCGTATGTGTCGCAGTTGGTGTACCCCTCCAACAACTTCGCCGACGTCGACGCAGGCTCCTTGGACGTGATGGTCACCGCGGGCGGCAAATTCCTCGAGACCTTCTTCACCGCCGCGTACGTCGCCGGCGCACTTGGGTCGGCGATCACCTCGCAGGCGTCGGTCGCCCGGATCCTGTACGCGATGGGCCGCGACGGCATCCTGCCGCGGCCGGTGTTCGGTCACATTCCGCCGCGGTTCACCACCCCGACCTACGCGATCCTGGTGGTGTCGGTGATTTCGCTGGCCGCGATCTGGGTTGATCTGACCAAACTGGCTTCGATCGTGAGCTTCGGTGCGCTGGTAGCGTTTTCGGCCGTCAACCTCACGGTCATCAAGCACTACTTTGTTGATGCGGGTGAACGTGGCGGCGGAGGTTTCGTCAACAACCTCGTGCTGCCGTTGATCGGCTTCGGCCTGACTGTGTGGTTGTGGTTCAGCCTGTCCGGTTACGCCCTGGTGTTCGGATTGTGTTGGTTCGCAATCGGGTTCCTATGGCTGCTGGTGGTGACGCGGGCGTTCAGTCGGCCCACACCCGTGCTCGCGATGGAGGACTAAGCCGACGTCAGTTGCCACGAGCGGGCGGTTGCGGCAAGGCCCTGAACCAACTTCGACGTGGCAGGGGTCAGGCCGTCGTCGCCCGGTAGCCCGCTTCGGGGACTGATGCCACGCACCCGCGGGGTCAGTTCGAGTTGGGTGCCGCCGCAGCGCGCCCGGTTGACCGGATTGTCGGGATGCATACCCCGCAGCTCGCGCGGGATCGCGTCCAGGTCCGTCACGACCTGGTAGCCCGGCACGTCGACGTGGCGCGCCAGGTGTTCGGCGAGCTCGCGGTTGCGGCCTCCAGCCAACAGTTGCGTGCTGCGCCCGATGCGGCCGTAGCCGTGCAGTGAGACGACAACCTCGACATGGTCGAGGAACTCGGCCAGCCGCTCGGACTCCTGTGCGCGGTAGCGCGCCGACGGCAGGTGGTGCGCATAGTGATCGGGATGGCGCACCACGTAGACCGACGCGCCTGCAGCGTCGGCGGCCCGCTCGGCGATGACGTCGGTCATCTGCTCCAGCCCGCCGCCGTGGATGGCCAGGAAGCCGAACCGCGAGCGCAGTGCGCTGTCCTCGTTGATGCCGGGGGACGCTAGCAGCTCCGAAAGCGATTTCGGCGCAGCCGAACTCGACATGTGGATGCGCATGGGCCAGCTCGCGGGATCCCAACGCCGTAGGAATTCGATCCAGCGGTGTGGCAGGCCGTGGTGCTCGGCGCCGTCGACGATGCGTTCCAGATAGCCGGGTCGCGGGGGGCCGGGGTCGACACGGTGGTCGATGTAGACCCACGCATCGGCCGGGCCGTCGTCGGTGTGCACGGTCAGCCGGTCGCGGCGATAGCGGACCGGCACGCCCTCGGCGCTGTCCAGTGTTGCCAGGTCGTGGTCGGTGACCTGCCAGAGGACGCCATGCACCTGGGATCCGTGGAACGGTTCGACGGTGGCCACCCCGCGCTGGTTGATCAGCCAGTCGTGGTCGGCCAGCATCGCGGGCCGCGGATTGACCGCGCCGGGGCATCGTCGTGCCATCTGCCGCACGCACAGGTTGGACCCGTACGCGAAGTAGCTATGACTTGCCCGCATCAGCATCCATTCTCGCAGATGCGGGACCTGGGCCTTTGCGGCAACCCCGCCCCGGGGGACGGCCTTCATGTCACGATTCCGTTTGGGGTCTTCACCACCTAACGGGCGCCCGGGGGGGAATGCCCTGGTCGACGACGCGCAATTACACAGGTCGCCTATTCACAAGCAGATGGGCATGAGCGTCGTCGAGCACAAGCCGGGCTTGCCCGGTGGATAGTTAAGTCTTTCCTCTCAGCAGACAAATCTGGCTTCTGGGCGATTACAGAAGCACCGCTTGGCCATGGAGCATTTTCCTCACCAGACCACGAGAGGAATCCATGGTGATCGAGCCAACCCGCTCCAAACTGAGCCGCTTCAAGTACTCAGCGATGCTCCTCGCCGCCGTGGCAGCTGCCGCCTTCCCACCCGTCGGACTCACCGCCGTCGCAAGCGCCGAAAAAGTATGGGACATAGAGACTTACGACTACTGCATGGAACAGTCAAGGGCGCATTACCAGAGGGGCGAGATCACGCTCCAGGAGTTGACCGAGGCCGCGAAAACTTGTTGCGAGTACAACGACGGAGTCTGGAACGCTGCCACGCAGGACTGCCAGGCCCCACCCGGTGACGCCACGGGCTCACGGCAGCTTCCGGGCAACATTCGGATTCCGTCCGACATCGCCACCGCTCCCGTTGTGACTAAACCACCGCGGCCGATCCAGGTTCCGTCCGACATCGCGGCTGCACCGGCGGTGAGCCAAGCGTCTGCCTGATACCGGGCGATTCGGATCAGTTCACGGTCAGATAGATCAGCACCACGTTCAACAGGCTGATCAGGGTCGCAACTGTCCAGCCGAGGGCCGTCGTCACCCTGTGGTTCGTGTCTTCGCCCATCAGGCTGCGATTGCTGGTCAGCCGCACCAGCGGGATTAGCGCGAACGGAATCCCGAAGGACAGCACGACCTGGGACAACACCAGTGCGCGGCTGGGGTCCAGGCCGATCGCCAGGATCAGCAGCGCGGGGATCAGGGTGACCAGCCGGCGCAGGACCATCGGTATGGATACGTGCAGCAGACCTTGCATGATCATCGCGCCGGCATAGGCGCCCACGGATGACGATGCCAAGCCGGAGGCGAGCAGACCGATTGCGAACAGCAGTGCGACGGTCGGGCCGAGCGTGTCGCGGACGGCCGCGTGCGCGCCCTCGATCGAATCGGTGCCCTCGCGGCCCTGCAGATTGGTGGCCGCGACGAGCACCATCGACAGGTTCACGGCGCCTGCGATCAGCATCGCCAGGCCCACATCCAGCCGTGTCACCTTGAGCAACCAGCGGCGCTGCCGGCCCGCCTCCGGATGACCGTGCCGGTCACGGGCCAGGCCCGAGTGCAAATACACCGCGTGCGGCATCACGGTCGCGCCGAGCATCGCTGCGGCCAGCAGCACGCTCTCGGTGCCGGCGAATTTGGGCACGAGGCCCGCAACCACCGAGTCGACCGGCGGGGGCTCGACGAACAGGCTGGTCAAGAAACCGATCGCGATGACCAGCAGCAGGCCAGTGATGACGCGCTCGAACATGCGCTGGCCTCGGCGATCCTTGACGACAAGCATCAACAGCGACACGATCCCCGTGATCACGCCGCCGACGAGCAGCGGCAGGTCGAAGAGCAGGTAGAGCGCGATGGCGCCGCCCATCACCTCGGCGAGATCCGTTGCCATTGCTACCAATTCGGCCTGCAGCCAGTAGGCCAGCCGGCTGGGGCGTCGCATCCGTTCGCCTACTGCTTCCGGCAGCGACTGCCCGGTCACCAGACCCAGCTTCGCTGACAGGTACTGCACCAGACACGCCATGGCGTTGGCCACGA
>DASRJA010000771.1:0-2935 GCA_035649695.1 Mycobacterium sp.
GCCCGGTCAGCACGCGCGGCGAGGGAGGACAGGCGCTGGCCCGCGGCGAAGGCGACATGGCGCTGCAGGCGATCTGCGAAATCCTTCCATACAAGGAAATCGAACTGGTCGGTCCGCTGCCGCGGGAGCTCGCCGCGTGGATCGACATGTCGACGGCGGTGTCGGCCAGATCCCAGGATCCCGACCGTGCGCTCGCCTTTATCCGCTACATCACCCGTGCCGAGTCGACGCCTGTGTGGACCGCGAAGGGGCTCAAACGTTTTTGACGCGAAGCCCGTGCGCCTTGCGGAGTCGGTCGCTCGATGACGCCCTGTTGGTTGCGGGCCCCCGCAACCACATGTTCCTTTAACGTCCAGCTCCCACCACGCTGCCGCATCACTGAAGTCAGGCGTTATCGTGCGCGAGGGCGGTGGACAGCTCGCGGTGGGCTTGGGCCTGTGCGAGCAGCGCGTTGGCCTTGGCCTCGAACGTCTGCACGGCGTCAGCGCCGGCAGCGAAGCGGGCCGGTGGCTCCTCGAGTGCGGCGAGCTTCACCAGGGCGTCGGCGAGCTTGGCGGGGTCTCCACCCTGCTTCCCGTCCATGCTCTTCCAGGCCGCGACGATCTCCTTGGTTCGCTCAGCGTAGTCGTCGATGGTGGGCTGGGCGTAGGTGGTCGAATCGTTGGTGAGCAGCTCGGTGCGGAAGAAACCGGGCTCGACGAGCATCGTGCGAATTCCAAACAGGGCGATCTCGGGAGTGAGCGACTCCATCCACCCCTCGATGCCGAACTTTGCAGCTGCATACGCCGTGCAAAACATTTGGCCGGTGATGCCTGCGGTCGAGGAGATGGTGATCAGCAGGCCGGAGCGTTGCTTACGCATGACTGGGAGGGCAGCCCGTGCGACGTTCATTGGGCCGAACAGCAACGTGTCGAGTTGATTGCGGACCTGTTCGAGGCTTAACTCCTCGAAGAAGCCGGCGAAGAAGTTGCCCGCGTTGTTGACCAGAACATCAATTCGGCCAAACTGCGCTACCGCGGCATCGACCGCCGTCTGCGCATCCTGTGGACGGGTGACGTCGAGTTTGATTGCCAGCAGCCTTTCGTGATCGCCCACTGCAGCCGCGACCTTCGCAGCATCGCGGCCGGTGGCGACAACGGCGTGGCCGGCCCTCAAGGCTGCCTTGGCGATATCGACACCCAAGCCACGACCAGCGCCGGTGATGAGCCAAACCTTCTTCTCAGTCATGGAAGAATCCTCGTCTGGACCACCGGCGACCGCCAGTCGATTGTCACGAGCCGTTATGTGCTCTGCTATTTAGCGAGCGACCTGGTGATCGCCATGATCGCCTTGGTCGCCTTCGGCCAGCCCGCGTAGAAGCCGAGATGTGTCAGGGCCTCGGTGATCTGAGCGCGGGTCAGGCCGCTTTCGATCGCCCGGCGCAGGTACAGATCGAGCTGGTCGTCGTCGCCCATCGCGGCGAGCGCGGCGATGGTGACCAGGCTGCGATCCCGCACGCTGAGATCGGACCGCCTCCAGAGGTCATCGAACACCACATCGTTGGTGAGCTGCACGAACTTGGGTGCGACGGCTTGTAAGCCGGCATTCTTGAGGCGGCCAATCAGGGCCTGACAGGCCTCGAAACGGGCCTGCCATGTGGGCAGGGTCGGGAGGCCTGTCGGGGTGTCGCGATGATCACCGAACACGACGAGCATCGGCACCTTCGCCAAGGTGGCGATCTGGTCGGCTGTGTACCGGGCTGGGCAGCTGCCCGGTTCGACGAGCACGAGACCTTTCGCCGCGCCGGGATTGAGGAGTGCGGATTCAAGAGGAAACGATCCGGATTGCGAATGACCCATCAGCACCGCGCCATTCAACTGGCCGGCGAGATCGGCTAATGCTTTGAGTGTGGGGTTGGGGGTGGGGAGGCCGCCAAAGCTGACGTCGGGCACCGCCTGCTTCGCGAGTTCGTCGACAGCCGTCACCGGGAACTGGCTGTCGGAGAACGGCTGACCAGGGGTCAGGCCGAAGCGGAAGTTGGGCCAGACGCTCTCGTCGCTGAATCGCAGCCAGAGGGGTTGGTTGGGCGGCGGCGTCGAGCCCGCGCGCACGTTGTTGAAGACGGCTTGGTTGAAGCCCGATCGCCCGCGTCCGACCTGGTCGGGGACGTACACCGGATGGCCCTTGCGGACGAAGTACTCATCCCACCCCATTCGTCCGTCCGGCGTCGTCTCCCAGGATTTGCCCGTCAAGGTCGCGCCATGAACCATGACGACAGGCACCTTGCCCTCGCCGCCCTGCGGCACCATGTAGCGCACGTACATCTGGTTGACGGCGATGTGCCCTCCGGGACCGAGATCGCCCAGCTCACCGCGCGTCTGTTCGATGTTGTCGCCGCCGACGAAGAAGCTGCCCTGGGCCTTCAGCACTAACGGCGTGTCAGGGACCTGCACATCCTTGAGAGCCTGCGCCATTACACCTCCGGCCGTAACAAGGACGGCCGCAAGAGTGGCAGCGGCCAGCTTGGCCGGTCGGTAACCCGTCGAGAAACGGTGACTGTCCATGTCTGCTACGCTCCTCATCACGCGATCAGAGTACTCTGCACCGGCAGCCACGGCTCCAGACCGCGACGCACTGCACCAGTCAGAATCTTGCTCGCGAAGAAGGCGATTCTGAGGGTGCGCGCCTTCGCTTTCGACGAACACCTTAGAGTGACTCGGGAATTCGCTCCGCGCCCAGCAGCACGGCGCGATAATCGACCTCGATGCGGCAGCGCGCGCCAATCCATCGGAAGCCCGGCGTGTCGAACAGCCGGCCACGCTCGATCATCTGCCGCCGCGTTTCCGGCATCGGCGACACGCCGAACTCCAGGCCTCGTGTCAGCGTGCGGCCGTTCCAGGGCGGCGCCGTTCGACTGTGGTTCTCGTCCCAGATGCCCATCCACGGAAAGTCGGCG
>DASRJA010000772.1:0-3123 GCA_035649695.1 Mycobacterium sp.
GATGGTCCTGCGCGATCGAGAAGATCACCGTCATCGGCTGCATCTGCGTCAGCACGACGAGGGGGGTCGGGCTGTTCGCCTGGACGACGTTGCCGGGGTCGACGAGACGCAGACCGACGCGGCCCTCGAACGGCGCCGTGATGTGACAGTAGGCGAGCTGCGTCCGGTTGAAGGCGACCGTGCCGCGATCGTTCTTGACCGTCCCCTCGTTCTGCAGCACGAGCTTTTCCTGATCGTCGAGCTGCTGCTTCGCGATGGCGTCGCGCGCCCAGGCATCGCGAAAGCGCTGCGCGTCCATCCGGGATTGCTCGAGGATGTGCGTGTCGCGATCGAGAATGCCTTGTGCCTGGTCGACCTGCGCCTGAAACGGTCGCGGATCGATGTCGATCAGCGGATCGCCCCTGCGGACATGCTGCGCTTCGCGATAGTGGACGGCCGTCACCATGCCCGAGACCTGGCTGGTAATCGTGCTGGTGTAGACCGGGGTGACGGTGCCGATGGCGTCGAGGTAGACGCCGATATCACCCCGTTCGGCGGGCACGGTCGTGACGCTGACGGCACCCGCTGTTCCGGACGCAGCCGCCTGAACCGGGTCGGCGCGCCTGCGCAGCGCCACGGTGAGACCGGCCGCAAGGACCGCCAATGCCATCGCGGCGGTCCCCAGGCGTCGGTAGCCTCCACGCTTCATGTCATCGAATGGAGGCAATTCGGGGTCCGGTCGCAGGTCACGGAATCCGCCGAAACCCGGCCGCCGGCGTTTACACGCACGCGCGCCCTGAACAGTTCTGCGTGTCGATGCGCAGCAGCCAGCCGGCAACCGCCTTCAGTAGATCCTGCCAGCCCGAGTTGTTCGGGCCAGACTCGCTTGTCACGACATCAAGGTTCGTGCCGAGCGCGGAACGAACATTGCGTCACCCGGGAGCAGCGACCCTCCGGGCCGCGATCGCAGACACGCGTCGGGTCAAGTCGAGAAGCGCGTACCGAGCGCCGTTGGCCTGAGCCGAGGAGCAGGTGATGACCGACAAGGACAGGCAGGACACACAGCGATGGCATCGGCTGGTCGCGATGGGCACGAACGGTGTGCTCGTCGGCGCGCTGTTGGCGATCGGGACGGTCACGGCCTCGATACTCGCACAGGACACCGGCCCGCCAATCGCCGGCGTGACCGGTTCCCTGGGACTCGAAGGCACCATGGACAAGTTTTACGGTGGCGCCAACACCGCAATCGTGAAGACTGCAGACGGCGTGCGCCATCTCCTGCACCTGACGAACCGAACGTCCGTTCACGGCGGCAAGGTGGCCGCTGATTCGTTCAGCAAGCTCGAGGAGGGCAGCCAGGTCGTCGTGCATTACGTGGTCGAGGGCGATCGAAAGACGGCCCTCGAAGTCGACCGGGTAGGTGAGGGCGGCCTGCCCGCCGTGGAGGGCACGGTGACGTATGTCGATCGCAGGGCAAAGCGGTTGACAGTCCGGCTCGCCGACGGCACCGCCCTCGCGCTGCGCCTGACCGACCGTGCCGCGCAAGATGACGGCAAGGATGTCGACAACGGGAGCCAGGTGATCGTGTACTACGCTGACGACAGTGCCGAATGGGTGGCCCACTATTTCAGGAAAGTCAGATAGCACACCGCTGGTGTTAAGGGAGAAGGGAAAAGGGACCTGCCTTCTCCCTTGACTCCCACCTCTATTTCAACAACCTGTTAGACGGCCAGGCGACGAATTCTTCGCGAGAGCATGAAGCGTGTGATGCCGCTGAACAGCATGCTGATGCCGACGAGCGTGCCAACCACCCACGCGGCACTCGAAGGATAGGTCGTCCAGATCAGCACCGAGAGCACAAGGGTGATGATGCCGTCGACCAGCAACCACCCCGCACCCGTCCGGTGGCGGAGCTGGAACGAGAGGACGAACTCGACGATGCCCTCGACGAACAAGTACACGGCAATCGCCAGCGTCAGTGATTCAAGGCCGGCGACCGGGTTCGCCAACAGGTAGAAGCCGATCGCGCCATACAGCACACCAAGGACAATCTCCCAGACGACTGCGGTCGCGCCGCCACCGCTCAACGCCAGCGCAAGATGCAGAGCGCCACTGAAGATCAATAGCCAGCCGACGATGCCGGTCACCGCAAACCCGGCAACCATCGGAAGGGCGATGGCCAGAGCCCCGGTCGCCATCATCAGCACGCTGAGCACGAGCGACCACGTCGCCGCGCGGTGTATGTCGGAGGTGAATTCGTTGACCATTTTCTAATCCATCCTTTCTTCACGCGTGACGCAGAAGGCTGACGGCCGCGGCCGACCGATGGTCGCCGCGGCCGTCTTCGAGGGATCGGTCAGTTGTGCTGCAGATCACCCGCGTAAGGAATGACCTGGCCGGCCTCGACCGTCACATCGAAATCGAGCGTTCTGTATCCAGGCGCTTGTATCTCGACGTGATGTTGTCCCGGCGGCAGGTTCAGCGGGCTGCTGGGATCGTTGAATTGATCGACGGTGCCTGCGTAGGTGGCGTCGACGGTGATGACAGCATCACCGGGCGAGATCGAAAAGCTCACACCGCCGTACCCCGCACCGGGAACGAAGGTCAGCGGCCCGACTGGATACGCCCAGTAGTCCCACGGATCGTAGAGCGGATAGCCGAAGGGGTATCCAAGGAACACTCCGAAGCCGACTCCGAATCGTGGACGGAACACGAAGCCGTGTCCGAACCTGCCGTGAAAATGGCCTCGATCGAATCGGTTGTGATCAAACCCGCCGTGGCCGTGAAATGCAGGGCCACCGGCGTGTGCGGGTGGGCCGGCGTGTCCGTGGTCGTGCATGCCGCCACCGCGGAATCCTCCTCCGCCACCATGGGCTGGGCCACCGTGGAATCCACCTCCAGCACCGCCGTGGAATCCACCGCCCCCACCGCCATGTTGAGCGGCGTCAACCGGCACCGCGGCAAACACCAGCGTAGTAATAAATAGAGCGCTCATCAGGACAGAATCATGGAGTCTCATAACAGCTGCCTCCCAGCAGCTGAGGCGGGCCAACTTTTCCCGTCATCGAGATGATCGCGGTGAAAATTGCCCACACTTATTTGGACGGAGCATGGCGGCGGATGCTTATTCCACTTAGGTGGTAC
>DASRJA010000773.1:0-11690 GCA_035649695.1 Mycobacterium sp.
CTTGGACGGCGCGCTGTCTGGGCGCGGCGCTGAGCTTGGCCGCGCATTCGTCGCGTCGCTGACGATGGGATCCGGCCAGTTCTGCACCAATCCCGGCCTGGTGATCGCCGTGGACGGCCCCGGCCTGGATGCGTTTGTTGGTGCAGCGCGCGAGGCCCTTGCTGGAACGCCTGCGACGCCGATGCTGACCCGGGGCATCGCCTCGAACTACGTGGCCAGCGTGGACACGCTCAGCGGGGAGGCCGACCTGATAGTCCGCGGCGAGTCCGACTACAGCCAAACTTCCTGCCGTGCAGCCCTGTTCGCGACTGACGCTGGCAGTTTCCTCGGATCCGAGCGTCTGCAGGCCGAGGTCTTCGGAGCGTCGAGCCTGCTGGTCCGGTGCGCTGACATCGCCGAAATGCGTGCCGTCGCCGAGGGCATCGAAGGACAGCTGACAGCCACCGTGCACGCCGACGAATCCGACTATGACGACGCCCGGCAGCTGGTGCCGCTGCTCGAGCTCAAGGCTGGCCGGATCCTGTTCGATGGCTGGCCGACCGGTGTCGAGGTCGGCCACGCCATGGTGCACGGTGGCCCCTACCCCGCAACGTCGGACTCACGCAGCACCTCGGTCGGCTCCCGCGCGATCGAACGCTTCCTGCGGCCCGTCTGCTATCAGAACGTGCCGAAGTCGTTGCTTCCCAGCGCTATTGCCGACGACAATCCCGATCATCTGTGGCGGCGCATCGATGGCCGACTCACACAAGACTGACCGCCGAACACCGAGCAAGGAGTCCCCACCGATGCACCCCACGTTTAGTGGAGTTCTGTTCTTCCCTGTCACGCCGTTCACCGAGACCGGCGAAGTCGATCTCGACCTGCTGGCCCGCCACGTCGCTAGCGGCGTCGAGGCTGGGCCTGGCGGCCTCTTCATCGCCTGCGGCACAGGCGAATTCCATGCGCTCGGGGTCTCCGAATTCGGCCGGGTGGTACGGACAGCGGTCGATGTGATCGCCGGACGCGTGCCCGTCTACGCCGGAGCCGGCGGCTCCGTCACCCAAGCCAAGCTCTTCGCGCAGGCGGCTCAGGGCGCCGGTGCGGATGGGCTATTGCTGCTGCCGCCGTACCTCGTCGAGGTGCCGCAAGCGGGGCTGATCGCCTACACCCGCGAGGTCGCCGCCGTCACCGACCTGCCCGTCATCGTCTACAACCGCAACAACGCCCGCTACACCGAAGAGTCGGCCGTTGCGGTGTCCAAGATTCCGAACGTCATCGGTTTCAAGGACGGCACAGGCGATCTCGACCAGGTCGCGCGAATCGTCCGCGCGGTCACGGATTCTGTCGACAAGGACTTCCTGTTCTTCAACGGCATGCCGACCGCGGAGACGACGCAGCAGGCCTACCGCGCGATCGGTGTGCCCCTGTACTCTTCTGCGACGTTCGCCTTCGCCCCTGACCTGGCGCTGGCGTTCTACGACGCGCTGGAAACCGGTAACGATGCGCTGGCCAACGCGCTGCTGCGGGAGTTCTTCCATCCGCTCGTGCGGCTGCGTGACACGGTGCCCGGCTATGCGGTGTCGCTGGTCAAGGCCGGCGTCGCGATGGAGGGCCTACCCGCAGGGCCGGTCCGCGCGCCGTTGATCATGCCGACGGCCGATGACGTGACCCAACTGCGGGCGATCATCGCGGCCGGACGTGCCGTGCTGGCCGAGGCGCTGACCGAGGCCGTGTAGCCGTGGCGCCCAGCCGGATTCGTATCACGGGCGCCCGCATCACGCCGGTCGCGTTCGCCGACCCGCCGCTGCTGAACACCGTCGGGGTGCACCAGCCGTATGCGTTGCGCGCGATCATCCAGCTGGACACGGACGCCGGACTGGTCGGGCTGGGCGAGACCTACGCGGACGAGACACATCTCGCGCGGCTCGAGGCTGCGGCGTCTGCGATCACGGGTCTGGACGTGTTCGCGCTCAATCAGATTCGGGCCGCCATTGAGGAGCGGCTGCGCGGCGATTCCCGTGCCATCGGTACGGCCGGCATGATCACCTCGGCAAGCGCTGTCGACCAAGTCTTCTCGCCGTTCGAAGTGGCGTGTCTTGACGTGCAAGGCCACGCTGCCGGCAGGCCGGTGTCCGACCTACTGGGCGGCGTCGTCCGGGAAGCGGTGCCGTTCAGCGCGTATCTCTTCTACAAGTGGGCGGCGCACCCGGGTGGCGAACCGGACGCGTTCGGTGAGGCGCTGGACCCGGATGGGATAGTGGCGCAGGCGCGCCGCATCGTCGACGAATACGGCTTCACCGCAATCAAACTCAAGGGTGGCGTGTTTCCGCCCGAGGAGGAGATGGCCGCAATGGAAGCGCTGCGGGCGGCGTTTCCGTCGCACCCGTTGCGGCTGGATCCGAACGCGGCGTGGACGCCGCAGACGTCGGTGAAGGTGGCCTCGGGGCTCACGGGCATTCTCGAATACCTGGAAGATCCGACGCCCGGCCTGGACGGCATGGCGGAGGTGGCGCAGCAGGCGCCGATGCCGCTGGCGACGAACATGTGCGTGGTCGCGTTCGACCAGCTGGCGCCCGCGGTGGCGAAACAGTCTGTGCGGGTGGTGCTTTCCGACCACCACTACTGGGGCGGGTTGCAGCGGTCGCGCTTGCTGGCGGGCATCTGCGAGACATTCGGCCTCGGGTTGTCGATGCACTCCAATTCGCACCTGGGCGTCAGCCTGGCCGCGATGGTGCATCTTGCCGGGGCGACACCGAACCTCACGTACGCGTGCGATACGCACTGGCCGTGGAAGACCGAGGAGATCGTGAAGCCTGGGGCGCTGTCGTTCGTCGACGGGTCGGTGGCCGTGCCGACTGGTCCGGGTCTTGGCATCGAAATCGACGAGGAGGCCTTGGCCGCGTTGCATGAGCAGTATCTGCGCTGCGGGATCCGCGACCGCGACGACACCGGATACATGAAGAGCATCGATCCTGGCTATGAGGCGGTCAGCCCGCGCTGGTAGCGCTGTTGCCACTGACCGGACGGATTGTCATTTTTGTATGGCCGTCGCTTAGGTTTGCGGTTTACCCTGTTCACTTTGGCGGCTAGTGGCCATACATTCTAGGAAGATTGTCTACCCGGATCGTGTGGCGCGCTATTGGGAGGCATGCATGCCCGTCGACACTCTCTCCCCCAACGTGTTCGAGGCAGGATTGCCGACGCTGGAATACGAGTTCGCGGAGACTCCCGCCGAGGTCTACCCACGGATTCGGGCAGCGCAACAACAGGCACCGATCGCGGTCGGCCCGTACGGACCCGAGATCCTGTCGTACGAGTTAGTGCGAACGGTGCTGCGTGATTCGCGATTTCGGATTCCGCCCGGAATGTCCCTGATGCTCCAAGGGATCACTTCGGGTCCACTGTGGGACAAGGTCATGAGCAGCATTTTGTGCATGGAGGGCGAGCCCCACCAGCGGCTGCGCAGCCTGGTGTCCAAGGCGTTCACCCCCCGAGCCAGCGCACGCTTGCACGACACGATCGTCGAGGTGATCAGCGAACAGGTCGATCGTGTCGCCGCCGAAGGCCGTTGCGACATCGTCACCGATATCGCACAGCGTTACCCGGTTCCGATCATCTGCGCGCTGCTGGGTGCCCCTCCTGACGACTGGCAGAAGTTCTCAGACTGGGCCGATGACATCTTCAAAGCGTTCGCATTCGAGGTAGAAGACGACCTAGAGGCTGTCGTCATGCAGGCCTGGGGCGAACTCGACGACTACGTAGACGACATGGTGGCTCACAGGCGGCGCAACCCCACACAGGATCTGCTCTCCGACCTCATCCGTGCCGAAGACGACGGAGATCGCCTCAACGCCGCCGAACTGCGCATGCTCGCGGGTGGCTTGTTGCTGGCGGGAACCGATACGACGCGCAATCAGCTGGCTGCCTCCGTCGACGTACTCTGCGACCACCCAGACCAGTGGGCGCTGCTGGCGCAGCGGCCCGAGCTGGCACCGCGCGCGGTGGAGGAGACCATGCGGCACTCGCCGATCGCGTGCGCCACGCTTCGCATCGTGGTTGAGGACGCAGACCTGGCCGGCGTCTTCTTCCCGGCCGGAACGATGGTGCTCGTGAATACCTTTGCGGCCAACCGTGATACAGCTGTCTACGAGGCGGCTGACCGCTTCGACATCACCCGCGAAGCCGCACCCGCTGTACTGACCTTCGGCGGCGGCATCCATTACTGCCTCGGAGCGAACCTAGCCCGGCTGGAACTTTCAGAAGCGCTAAAAGTGTTGACGCGCCGCATGTCCAACCCTTCCCGCACCGGACCGGCGCCGTGGAAACCGATGATGGGATTGAGTGGTCCGACGGCTCTGCCCATAGAGTTCTCTCGTGCGTAGCCACGGCTGGTCGGGCAACGCGCCCGCGACCGATGAAGAGGCGATCGACAGGATCCTTGACGCAGCCGACGAGATCATCGCCGAACGAGGGTCGGCGGTGCGCATCGCCGATGTAGCGCGCACATTGGGGGTCACCAGGCAGACGGTGTATCGCTACTTTCCAAGCGCGGAAGCGTTGTTGATGGTGAGCGCGATGCGTTCGGCCAACGGGTTTCTCGATCAGTTCGCCGATCACCTCAGCGGACTGACAGAACCCGCTGCGGCGATCGTAGAAGGAGTGGCGTTCGCGGCCGAGACCCTGGCAGGTGACCGCCAGATCGAGCACATCCTCAGCGGGCGCACGCGCAGCGGATCGACGGTCATGTTGACCTCCGACACCGCAAAGGCGTTCGGGCGTTCCATGCTCCATCGGCTCGACGTCGACTGGGAGACACACGGTTACGATGAGGCCGCCCTCGAGGAGCTGGCGGAAATCGGTCTACGCACGCTGCATTCGATACTCGTCGATCCGGGCCAGCCGGCCCGGGACGGCATCGCGCTGCGCCGCTTTGTGGCCCGGTGGCTGGGTCCCGCGATCGTCTACCCCCGTCTCGCTCAGGCAATGGACGCCCTGCAGCCCGCGGCGCCAGGGCCGAGGCGCCATAGGAAGTCGGCGGCATCGTGACACCTCATGCTTCAACCGGCGCGCGGGCGTCGAAAAGCGTTGGCAGGAAATGTTCCAAGTTGCCGATCTCTTCGATGTGGTGGCGGATCCACCGCTCGAGTTTGGGTGGCGGTAGCGCTTTTGTGCGGGCGACGCGGTTCAGCAGCAGTCGGCCGAGCATCGTGTCGTCACCTAGCGTCATGCGCGTGACATACCTGGCGGCGCCGTTCGACGATTCGAACTCGTTCTCGAGTCGCACGACCGAGCTGCCCGCTATGCGCCTGCTGATGATGGCAGAGCGGTCAGTGATCTCTTCGACGGTGACGTGGATGTCGAGCACGCTGTCGAGGTCGCGGCCGAGCGCCTCCACGATGTGCAGCTTGCTTCCCACTCTGACCGGAGGGGCGTTGTTCTCGACTTCGTAGCTGACGTGGTCGAGCGGATGCCACACCATGTAACGCGGATAAGTCTCGCCCGCGTACTGCATAGTCCCGGGCACATGGCCGTACCACCACACCAACATCTCCGCGGTGACATTGGCCAACGGGGCGTGCTCGATGGTGACCATCCGTCGGCCGTTGTCGTCGGTGCGCGAAACGCGGGCCGATTCTGCCGGTCGCAGCGGCCACAGGACGGGACGGGGGGCGGGAAGACTGATCATCAGGAGCGCGTAACCGGCGGTGGTGGCATCTAAACTGATGCACGACGTGCACGCGGATGGCGTGCAGTGATACGAGGAGTGCATCAGTGTTTTCGCTCGCCCGGCTGTCCTGTTTCGTCGCCGTCGCGGAGGAACTGCACTTCGGGCGGGCCGCGGAGCGGCTGCACATGACCCAGCCGCCGCTGAGCCGGCAGATCCAGCAGCTGGAGAACGAGCTCGGCGTGCAGCTCATCGATCGCACCACCCGGACGGTGACGCTGACGCCGGCCGGGGTGGCGTTCCTGCCCGACGCACGGCGCATTCTGCAACTCGCCGAGGGTGCGGCGCAGACGGTCAAGCGGATTCCAGAGGGGGATCTCGGCACCGTCGTCGTCGGATTCACCGCGGCGTCCGCCCATGTCGTGCTTCCACGACTGCTGGGCGCGGCGCGGGAGAAGCTGCCGGACGTGAAGTTGGACTTGCGGGAGATGGTGACGTCGGTACAACTCGAAGGGCTGATGACCGGCGAGCTCGATCTGGGAATGGCCCGCCCGCCGGTGAAGCGGCCGGGCCTTGTGTCGCGGCCGCTATTGCACGAACAGTTGATTGCCGCGCTCCCAGAGGCGCACCCGATGGCCACTCTGGGACGGCAGTTGACGCTGAACGATCTCGACGGCCAGGACGTGATCATGTACTCGCCGGTGCAGGCGCGGTACTTCAACGAGCTACTGATCAGCACATTTACCATCGCGGGCGCCACACCGCGGTATGTGCAGTACGTGACGCAGGTGCACACGATGCTGGTGTTGGTGCGGTCGGGCATCGGCATCGCGCTGGTGCCGGCGTCGGCGGCGACGCTGCATCCAGACGGGGTGGTGTTCCGGTCCATCGGGGCATTCCGCGAGCGGCCGGTGGAGTTGGACGCGGTGTGGCGGGGAGACAGCTCGAATCCCGCATTGCTGCGGCTGCTGAGAGATGTTCTGCCCCAGCGGGAATGGACGACTGACGACCTGATCGAGGAGGCGGTCGGCTAGAGTCCACGCGGTCGCGTAGGCGCTTGCATATGCGGTGGTTGCAACCGGCGTAATCTTTGCCCATGAGCGGCGAGCTTGTCCTTCTCGGCGTTTTGCTTTTGGGCATGCCGGTGGCCATTGCCGTGGTCATACAAACGCGTCGCAGACGACGTGACGAAACCCCCGAGGACCGACGACGGCGCGACAAGCTCGATCTTGAACGCAGCCGGGCTTGGATGCGAAAGAACCGCGTCAGAGGCGAATTCGGCTCACGCAGGTGGAGGTCCGGAGGCGCTGCCAGCTTAGGCATCTTTGCGGCGGCCGGGGTCGCCAGCGGCGGGGATGGCGGGGATGGCGGCGACGGCGGGGATGGCGGCGACGGCGGGGATGGCGGCGACGGCGGGGATGGCGGCGACGGCGGAGGCGGCTGCGGGGGTGGCGACGGCGGAGGCGGCTGCGGCGGTGGCGACGGCTGACGCAGGCAATTAGCCGTCGACGGCAACAGTCAATTCTCACGGAAAAGCACGACGCCCTGCGTGGTCCTTAACCTCTGCTATCTCGTTGTGCAGGCGGTCGCGTGGGCGGTGGCGTACGCGCCGGGCCGTTGGACCTCCCAGTCACCAACTTCTCGTCGGGGTGGTCGTCATATGCGAGTTCCACATGACCGGCCGCACGCCGGAGGAATGGAACGAGATGTTCGCGCCGGAGGACGAAGAATAGACTTGGAGGACACCGCTAAGGGGGTGTCCTGATGAATCTCAAGAAGATTGCCGCCGCCGTCGCCATCCTCGGCACCATCGGATTAGGAACCGCCGCCCCGGCTGCCGCCGGTCCGCTCGATCCACTGCCGCAAGACCCGGATTGCGACTGCGGCGGCGATTGGGGCTGGGACAACGGCTGGAACAACGGCTGGAACAACGGCTGGTACGGCGGCTGGTATCCGGGCAAGTGGGTCAACGGCTGCGTCACCGGACCGTATGGTCACGTCAGCTTCTGCTGGTAACTAGCCGAAGATCAGCCACTGGAGCTGCGCGGCCTTCGCCACAGTTCCGCCAGTTTGCCGTCCTTGTAGTCGCGTGGGCGCTCGCGATTACTCTCGCACCTGGCGAGTGACGAGCCCTTTAGCGGACCGGGAATCCATGACGCACCGGGAATCGACCTGCTCACCTTGTCGTTCGTCGCCGTAGTAGACGCGATACCCCTCGATGACCGTCGTGTCGCCATCTGAGTCTTTGTGAGTGACACTCGTTGTGCCGTCCGCCGTTCGGGTGACGGTGAACCACTGACCGGACTGGGGATCTTGGATCGTGTCACCCTCCTGGATCTCGGCCAGCGGCACCTGCTCTGTTACATGCTCCGAACTCATCGACCCTCCCGGATCGTCGCGGTGGTTGGCTCCGTCCGGCGGCGATCACCTTCAGGATTCTCCCGTTAACGGCACCGGTCAATCCCAGCTTTACCGCCACTGCCCGCAAACTTCAGGTCAGCAAGTTTGTGACCTTTGCAGTCGCCTAGGCGCTCGCCGCCTTCGCTCCGCCGCGCCATGCTGGCCGGCCTATAGGTGTGCAAAGCACGGATCCTGGTTGTTGTTATCCCCGTGGTTGCCCTGGCTGCCCCGCTGGATCGGCGTGTTTCGAGCCGAATAATGCGCTGTCACAACGTCATCGGTGACCTGCACGCTGTCGGCATGGATATCGAGCGGAAAATTCTCGGTCAGATGGGTGGTGAACGCGTCTAGCGCCGACTGCACCATCTCGCCAGGCAGCAACAAACCCAGTCCGGTGACATCGACCACCTGCAGCGCCACTCGTCCGTCTGTAACCTGCGGCTTGGTGGTGACACTGCCCAGGTTGCCCTGCAGCTTG
Source organism: Mycobacterium sp. (assembly GCA_035649695.1). Lineage (GTDB taxonomy): Bacteria > Actinomycetota > Actinomycetes > Mycobacteriales > Mycobacteriaceae > Mycobacterium. Next base: position 8,523 of record DASRJA010000773.1, read on the forward strand.
ATGGTGCCGTCGTCCGGGTTGGCCTGGACACCGGTGACCAGGCCGCGCAACGGCGAGATCGCTTCCTGGATGCTCTGCCTTATGCCGTCGGCAGACCAGGTGATGATGGCGTCCAGAGCTCCCACAGTGCCCCTGGCATCGGCGTCGCCATCCAGCCGGACATCGTCGATCCGCACGTCGGCCTTCATGCCTCGGGCGCTGCCGATCCGATTGCCGGCCGTGTGGATCGAGATATTTCTGTAGTGGCCGGTCGCGAGCTGCAGCAGAATCGGCGTCGCGCCGAACGACACACTCGCGTTGTCTTGCACCACGCATTCGATGGCGGCGGCCACCACGCTCTCGGCGCGGTGACGGACGTACAACTCACTGGCGAGCAGACCGGCGGCGACTACGCCGATCATGATCACCGCGATCAGGACTATCGACAGCGGGTTGCGCAGGCGGTGGCGGCTGAGTCCAGAACCCTTCGACGTCGAGGTTCCCGGCGGTGGGCCGTAACCGGGCTGGCCGGGTGGCGGCGGGGAATGCTCTTCCATCCCTTTATCGTGGACCCGCAAGCGCGCCTCCGGGCTCCTCTTCAATCTGTCGACTAGATGTATGAGTGCTAGCGTGACTCCATGCTGTCGAAGGCGAAACTGGTTGGCGCCGCTGCCTGTATGGCATTGGCGCTGAGCGTCGGCGCCGGAGTCGCCCACGCAGAACCCGACGTGAGCGCGATCGTCGATTCCACGTGCACCTACCCCCAGGTGATCGCGGCGCTCAATGACCAATCGCCGGAAACCGCCGCCGAGCTCAACACCAGCCCGATAGCGAGTGGGTGGTTGCAAGGGCTCGTCGCCGCCCCGCCCGATCAGCGAGCGCAGATGGTGCAGCAGGTGCAGGGCTTTCCGGGAATCCAGCAATACCTGCCGGTGATATTCCAAGTCGCCAACAGCTGCAACAGGTACTGACGCGGCCCGTCGGCATTCTGGAGGATTAGGCCTAGCCAAAACTTGATATCACATGCGATATCAAGTTTTTGAGGTGCCTAATGGTGCTCAGCGCGCCACTGGCATTGGCACCGGCGTAACGAGCTGACCTGACTCAAGGAAGCTGTCGAGATTTCGCAGCGTGAGTTCCTCCATCGCCGCGCGAGTTTCCACCGTGCCACTCGCCACGTGTGGCAGCACCACGACGTTGTCCATCTGCATTAGCGCTTCCGGCACGTTCGGCTCGTCCTCGAACACATCGAGCCCCGCGCCCGCCAGTCGCCCGCCGACCAAGGCCTCCACCAATGCGTGCTCGTCCACCACGCTGCCCCGCGCGATGTTCACCAGATACCCATCCGCGCCCAGCGCCTCGATAACCTCACGGCTCACCAAACCCTGGGTGCCCGCACCTCCCGCCGCAGTCACGATCAGCACGTCCACACCACGCGCCAACTCCACCGGTGAGCCCGCATACGTGTACGGCGAACCCTCGACCGCGTGTCGGTTGTGGTACGAGATCTCACAGCCAAAAGCGCTGAGCCGCTTTGCGATTGCGCTGCCGATCCGCCCCAAGCCGATGATTCCCACCCGCGTGTTGCTCACCTGATGCGTCAACGGATAGTTCCCCTCGACCGGCCACCGGCCCGCCCGCACGTACCGGTCCGCCGCCGGGAACTGCCGCATCACGTCGATCACCAACCCGACCGCCGTGTCCGCCACACAATCCGTCAGCACGTCCGGTGTATTGCTCACCAGAACCCCTCGAGCCGCGGCCGCGTCTACGTCTGTTGTGTCGTAACCCACCCCGAAGTTCACCACCGCGCCCAAGTTCGGCAGCGCCGCCATCAACTCCGCGTCGACACCCGTGCGGCCCGACGTCACCACCGCCCTGATCTCGTCGCCGTGCTCGGCCAAGAATTCGGCCGGCTCATCGGGCAGTACGTACGCCGCGTAGTCGTCCTGGAGCGTCTTCGCCAACGACGGTTTCAGCGGTCCGACGTGCAACACGGGACGGTTCTGCGGGGTGTGGGCATTGGTGCTCATGGTGGTCCCACCGTACGGCGACCTGCGAATACCCGTCCAACCCCGAAATAGCATGGACTTATGCCGAACCCGCATGGCTGCCCGATCGACAGCCGCTGCTCGGTATCGGCGCCCTCCCCGCCGCGTCGAAAATGCAGTTCACACATGGTTTTTCGGCCGCACCAAGTGTCGGCGGTAGTGCGGGTCAGACCCCGATTCGGCCACTAAGCCCGGGTTGACGCTGTTTCGACGGCGTCCTTACCGTGTGTCTGCGATCACACGCTTGATCTACATACGTGGACGCCACAAACCGCAGCCCGGGAGGATCCATGAGCCCCGCAGTACGCACCACGCGGCGACGCCAAGTGCTCGCCGCCGCCCTTGCGGGAATCACCGTGGCCGCCACCGGCTGCACCGTCGCCAACTCCCGCCACGGCGGCTACGACGTCAACACCCTGCGCATCGTGCTGCAAGAGGAACCCCCGACGCTGGAGCCGTGCGAGAGCTCGCTGACGTCGACCGGCGTCGTCGTCCGCTCCAACATCACCGAACCCCTCGTCGAGCGCGATCCCAAGTCCGGCGACCTTCAGCCGCTGTTGTCGACGGGCTGGCGGCAGACCGCACCCACCGAGTGGACGTTCGACATCCGCAAAGGCGTCACGTTCTCCAACGGCGCGCCGTTCACCGCGCAGGACGCCGCGTTCTCCATCGACCGGGCCGTCAACTCCGACTTGCAGTGCAACGTCGACGGGTATGTGTTCGGCGATGAGAAGCTCAAGGTGGCCGCCCCGAATGACACCACAGTGACGGTCCGCACCGAGAAACCGGATCCGATTCTGCCGCTGAGGATTTCGTTCGTCGAGATCGTGCCGCGCACCACCAGCACCACCGCGAAGGTGCGCGAGCCCATCGGCACCGGCCCATATACCATCGACGACTGGGAATACGGGCAGAAACTGCGCCTGAAGCGCAACGACACCTATTGGGGCAAGAAACCGGCGTTCGCCCGCGCCGAATACCAGTGGCGCAGCGAAGGCAGCGTGCGCGCCGCGATGGTCGTCAACGACGAAGCCGACATCGGTACGTTGCTCGGGCCGGAGGACGGCGCCGGCGAGCTCGGCGTGGCGTTCCCCAACAACGAAACAACTGCGCTGCGCATCACGGGCGCCGAAGCCCC
>DASRJA010000774.1:0-8237 GCA_035649695.1 Mycobacterium sp.
TGGCCAAGGCGATGGAGCCTTACCGGCCGTCCTCTGACTTCCGCAATGCAGATGGTTCCGATGCGCCGTGGACGCGCGCGGATCTGCTGAAGGCCGCCGGACGCGATCATGTGGGTCTCATCCGCAAACTGCCGCGGCTGATGCGCGAGACGGCGACCGGGGTGTCGCGGGTCCGTCGCCGGTCCAAGGAGCGTGGCCAGCATCCCGATCTGGCCCGGAATTTCGCCCCGCCGGATTGCTTCATCAACCACGTGGTGAGCTCGGGGCGGCGATTCGCGACGGCGCCGCTTGCCCTTTCCGACGTGAAGGAAACCAGTAAGCACCTCGGGGTCACGCTGAACGACATCGTGCTGGCGATGTCGGCGGGCGCGTTGCGCCGGCTCCTGTTGCGCTACGACGGCCGGGCTGACGCACCGCTCATCGCGGGTGTGCCGGTGAGTTACAACACCTCGCGGGAACGGTTGGTGGGCAACGAGTTCACCTACATGACGCCGTCGCTACCCGTGCACATCGACGACCCGGTGGAGCGGGTCCGGCTGACGTCGACCGCCACCGCCATCGCGAAGGAGAACAATCAGCTGCTCGGTCCGACCCTGCTGCCTGCGTGGCTGTCGTACCTGCCCCCTACGCTCGCTCCGGCGATGTTCCGCGCGCAGGCCAGGCGAATGGAGTCGGCCAGCGTGATGAACCTGGTCATCTCGAATGTCCCTGGGCCACGCGAACGCGGCGACATCGAAGGTGCGATCGTCACTGAAATCTATTCCGTCGGACCGGTAGTGACCGGCAGCGGCATGAATATCACCGTCTGGAGCTACGTCGACCAACTTGCCATCTCGGTGCTGACCGACGATCTCACCCTCGACGATCCGCATGAGGCAACCGACGCGATGATCGACGCCTTCACCGAAATCAGAAGCGCCGCAGGGCTATCCACCGACCTGACACCCGTCGGCTCCGCGATGCCGCTGGCCGCGGCGGCTGGCTGAGCGCTAGCCGAGCACCGGGAAGCGGCGCTGCTTGGCCAACCGGTCCAGCGCCTTCTGCATCACCTTGCGGACGTAGGCGTCCACCTCGGCGACGTCGGGGTCCTCGCCGAACCGGGCGGTGATGTCGATCGCAGGCAGTACCTGCGTGACGATCTTGCTGGGCAGTGGCAGGTTCACCCCGCCAAGCGTCACCCCGAACGGGAAACCCACCGCGATCGGCACGATCTCGCTGCGGGTCAGGCGCTTGATGAGGCCGATCCGCTTGGCGAGCCAGGTGCCGCGCGTGAGGAAGAACTGCGTTTCCTGGCCGCCGATCGACACGACGGGCACGATCGGCACGCCCGCGTCGATCGCCGTCCGCACGTATCCGGTCCTGCCGTTGAAGTCGATCACGTTCTGTGCCAGCGTCGGCCGCGTCGCGTCGTAGTCGCCGCCGGGAAACACCATCACTGCGGCGTCCGAGGCGAGTGCGCGGGCGGCGTTGTCCCGGCTGGCCGGAATGAACCCGAGCTGCTGCAAGAACTGCTTGGCCGGCCCGACGGACAGGATGTCGTGGCTGAGCGTGTAGAGCGGCCTGTCGTAACCGAACCGGTCGTAGAAGTCCACCGCGAACGTCGGCAGGTCGGTCGTCGTCGAACCACCCGAATGATTGGAGACCAGCAGGGCACCGCCCACCGGTATGCGGCCCAGATCTTTTATTTCGGATCGGAAGTATCGCTTGGCGATCGGACGTAGCACGCCGATGACGCGCTTAGTCAGTTCCGGATCCCACTTGGCGATCTCCGGAATCTGTTGGCCCGCTTGGTCTTTGACAAGCTGAAGTGTTGGCAATGCGCCCCCTGGTAGTGCTGTCCAGCGCCTGGCTCGTGAGGGTTGGACCTTCCCGGCCGGTTGCGCGCTGTCTAACTAGCTTTACATTGTGGCCCTAAAATGTCACGCCGATGTGAGGCATGCCATAGCGGGTCCGATGGGTTGATGCGATGGCCTTTCGACAATCGGACCTTTACAGAACCTCACAGAAGTGTCACGCTCATTGTTGTGCCGCAGTTGGACGACATCGTGGACAGGACACACATGGCAACCCGATCCTTCATCGCCGACGACAAGCACGCTGCGACCGATCGCGCGCCCGCAAACCCGATCCTTCGCTATCGACTCAACGTCGTCGCCTCCACCACGGAGGATGTCGTGCACTCGGCCGGCGGATGGTTGTGCGACCGCGCGAGGGCGGGCTGGGATGTCAACGTGCTGGTCCCTGGTGGCGGCGATCCGCAGCCGCTCACGATTCTCGGCGCCACGACACAGGAGCTGCACGACGATTTTCTGTCGATGGTGAGAAGCGCGTCGCGGGTCGAGGCGTTGGCGGTGAGTGCCGATCTGCTGGCCGCCGACACCCGCCTGCGCGACGAGGTGGTCCGGGTGTTGAAGCGAGGGCTCACCGAGGTCACTGTGTGGGGTCAGCAGTGGCCCGCCGAACTCGGCCGGCAGGCCGATTCCGTCCAGCATCGGGTGAGCGCAGCCGCACGGGCCTTCAAGTCGCACGCACTTGTCGCCGCCGATGTTTCAGCGGATGCGGCAACCGCGACCGAGACGCTTTTCAGGATCGAGACAGGGGCCTTCCGCCCGCTGTACTCCGTCTGAAACGGACTACCTGTGCCAGCCGCGGCGGCGCAGCCACCAGTCGCGCACGACCACGATGACGATCAGGACGGCAAACACGATCAGGAACCCGTCCTCGATATGGCCGACGTGGTTGCCCTTCATCATCAGCAGCAGGAAAGCGGCCGAGAGCAGTCCGCCGATGTGGATCAGCCTGTAGTTCTCCTTCGACCAGCCCCATTCCGCGGAGGGCACATCTTCGACATCGACGCCGGTGTGTCGTTCCACCTCGGTGCTGGCCACGGCTGCTCCTCACGGTCGAGCTGAGATCTGCCGACATTCTGGCATAGGTCTACTACGCACCGCCGTACACCCGACAGTCAGCCGATCTGGCTGTAGCGACGCAGCGCCTCCTTGCGTTCCGCCGCGTGATCGACGATCGGGTCGGGATAGTCGTCGTCGTCCGATTCGGGCACCCACCGTCGAACGTAGCCGCCGTCCGGGTCGAACTTCTTGCCTTGCGTCGTGGGGTTGAACACCCGGAAGTACGGCGCGGCATCGGTGCCGCTGCCGGCGGCCCACTGCCAGCCGTGTTGGTTGTTGGCGATGTCGCCGTCGACCAACTGCTCCAGAAACCACCGCGCGCCCCACTGCCACGGCAGGTGCAGATCCTTGACCAGAAACGATGCCACGATCATTCGCAGCCGGTTGTGCATGAAGCCGGTCTGCGCGAGCTGACGCATGCCGGCATCGACGATAGGAAAGCCCGTGCGCCCGGCTTTCCACGCCTCGAAGAGCGTTCGATCGTCGTCCATTGTGATCGCGTCGAATTCGCGATTCCAGTTCCACCATGCGCTGTCGGGCCACTCATAGAGCACGGCGGCGTAGAAGTCGCGAAAGGCCAACTCCCGCAGGTATGCCTGGGCTCCCTTGCCGCGGCCCAGATCGGCGGCCATCGTGCGCGGGTGGATCGTGCCGAACTTCAGGTGTGCCGACATCCGGCTGGTGGCGTCGAGATCGGGGCGGTCGCGATCGTCTGCGTAGCTGTCGAGCCCGCTGTCGACGAAGTTCGCCCATTGCGTGCGGGCCGCCGTCTCACCTGCCGGCAGTTCCAACTCAACCCCGGCGTCTGGGATGTCGACTCCGCCCGGCACGTCGGCCGGATCGATCCATGACACCGACGTGGCGTCCGAGTCCGCCGGCGGCCGCCAGCCGTGCTGCCGCCACGCGTCATAGAAGGGTGTGAACACCTTGTACGGCGTGCCGTCAGCCTTGGTAACCCGGCCCGGCGACACCAGATACGGCGAACCCGCTTCCTCCAGCCGGACATCGCCCAGCGTGTCCCGCACGGCGTCGTCGCGTCGCCGGCCGAACGGTGAGAAATCCGCCGACACGTGAACAGACGCCGCACCAATCTGCTTGGCCAGCTTCGGGATTCGCTTTTCTGGCCGGCCGCGGGTGACCAACAGCCGACCGTCGAGACGCTCACGCAAGTCGCGCAGCGAGTCGTGCAGGTACTGCAGCCTGCGCGGCCCCGAGGACGCGGTGAGCCGGGGGTCCAGCACGAAGCAGGCGAGCACGTCACCGTCGGCCACGGCCGCGTCGAGTAACGGCGGCAGGTCGTGCAACCGAAGATCGCGCCGGAACCACAACAGCGTGGGCATCCATTGATGCTGCCCGAATTTCGCGATAGAGAAACAGGATGGAATTTTGGAGCGGCACGCCGTTCATGAAAACCACGGAGATCGTCGCGGTGGCGCGGATGCTCGACGACGCCGGCTATGACGGGGTGATCTGTTCCGACCACCTCATCTACCCGCGTGAGCTGTCCTCGCCCTATCCCGATTCGCCGACCGGCAGACCCGGGTGGCCACCCGAAACCGCGTGGCCGGATTCCTGGGTGCTCATCGGTGCGATGGCCGCGGTGACACAGCGGCTGCGGTTCTCGAACGCGGTCTACGTCGCACCCGCGCGCCCCTTGATCGAAGTGGCCAAGCAGGTTGCGACGGCGTCGGTGCTCTCCGACGGCCGGGTGTCGCTTGGCGTCGGGGTCGGCTGGATGCGCGAGGAATACGAACTTCTGGGCCAGGACTTCGACACTCGCGGGAAGCGGCTCAACGAGATGATCCCGGCGTTGCGCGAACTGTGGCGCGGCGGCTGGGTGTCCTGGAGCGGCCAGTATTACCAGGTGCCCGAGTTGATGATCGAGCCCCATCCCGAGACGCCGGTGCCCATCCTGTGCGGCGGTGAATCCGACGCGGCGCTGCGGCGCGCGGCACGGCTGTGCGACGGCTGGATCGGCTACGCCTACGCCTGGGACGACGCGGCGGCCTACGTGCAGAAGCTCAAGAAGCTGCGGCGCGAGTACGGGCGCGAGAACGAACCGTTCGACATCCTGCTGGCGCTGTTCGAACCGCCGACGCCGGATCTGTACAAGCGCGCCGAGGACATCGGCATCACTGCGGTCATGTCCGCGCCGTGGATGGCCATGGACCTGCCGCCGGGCGGCGTCGAGCGCTATCGCGAACCGATCGAGCGGTTCGCTGAAACGATCATCGCCAAGGTGCGCGGATAAATATCGTTGGCTTCGTGGCTGATTCGAACGATGACGCGGTAAGGGAACTGGTCGAGTGCTTCTACTCGGCGATCGACAGGCGGGACTGGTCGACGGTCGAGGCGCTGGTGTCACCCCGGCTAGTCGTCGAGGTCGGCAGCTCGCGACCGCTCGGCTGGGATGAGTGGCGGGCGGACCTGGAGGAGTTCACTCGAGGATTTCCGGATGGCCACCATGTCATCGAGGAAGTCCTCGTCGACGGTTCCCACGGCATATCGCGATGCCGATTCACCGGCACCCACACCGGGGAGTTCCGCGGCCTGGCGCCGACCGGCACCAAAGTCTCGATCGCCGGGATCCATATCGACCGCTTTCAGGGCGACATGCTCGTCGCCCATCGCGGTCAGCTGGACTTGCACGGGCTATTGGAGCAGCTCAAGGGCGGTTAACAGCGCGACGTCAAACTGACACTTGCAGTGACACCATAGTGATGTCACCATGACATCATGGACTTGCAGCCGTACGTCGACGCGGTACGCCACGAGCTTGGTGTGGCGGCCGCCGCGGCGGGACAGGACGCCGAGGCGCTCGCCGAGCGGTTGACCGCGCCGCTGGAATCTGCGATCCGGCTGGCGCTGCTCGAGGCGCTGTCCGAGGCAGCCGAGCAGATCACGCGCGATCTCGCGCCGGGCTCCGTCGACGTGCGACTGCGTGGCCGCGATCCGGAGTTCACGGTGTCGTCCGGCCTAGAAGAGGGAGCAGACGAGTCCTATACAGGTCCCGTCCTCGCACCCGAGTCCGAGGACGACGGCGGCACCTGGCGCGTGACGCTGCGTCTGCCGGAACACCTACGGGCCCGAGTCGACGCGGCCGCGCGCGGCGACGGGTTGTCGGTCAACGGGTGGCTCGTTCGTGCGGTCACCGCCGCGCTCGGCGGTCCCCGACGACCACGCGGCGATGCAGGCAAGCACTTCAGCGGCTGGGTCCGCTAATCCGCAACACCTACAAGGAGGAAGGAAACATGCCCACTTTCGATACGCCCCAACCCATCACCGCGACGGTGGAGATCTCGGCCGGCTCCGTTCGGCTGGTCGCCAGCGACCGCGACGACACGATCGTCGAGGTGCGACCCCGCGACGAAGCCCGCAGCCATGACGTGAAGGCCGCCGAGCAGGTGCGCGTCGACTTCAGCAACGGCACACTCGCGGTGACAAGCCAACGTGGCTTCTCCTTCCCGCGCAGGGGAGCGGTCGTCGTCGACATCACCCTGCCGTCGGGCTCGCGGCTGTCGGCGGCTGCTGCATCGGCGAACATCACCGCCGAAGGCCAGTACGCCGACTGCAAATTCGCCTCGGCAAGTGGTGACCTGGATGTCGGCTCAGTGGTCGGAAATCTCAAGGCGGATACCGCATCCGGTGGCATCATCGTGCATGCCATCAACGGCACGGCAACGGTGTCCACAGCCTCCGGTGACGCGACGATCGGTGACCTCGACGGCGATGTGAAGTTCCGTGCCGCCAGCGGCTCGCTGACGGTCAACCGGCTTCATGGCAACCTCAACGCGCAGACCGCTTCTGGCGACGTCACCGTCGCGACCGCCATCAACGGCGGTGTGTCCGTGCAAACCAGCAGTGGCGATGCCGTGGTCGGCATCGCCGAAGGCACTGCAGCTCAACTGGATTTGCGGACGAGGTCGGGCGAGGTCCGCAACTCGCTGACACCGTCGGACGGTCCCACCGCGGGCGACGAGACACTCGTCGTGCATGCGCGGACCGCGTCCGGTGACGTTGTCGTGCAGCGCGCAACCGCCGACGCGATGTCCTGACGTCAGGCGGGGTCGAACCGGAATACGGTGAGCGTGCCGGCCAGGTCCGCGAATTCATCAGGGGCGCCGTCGCGCACGAGGCCCGCGCGTTTGGCGAACCCGACACCGACCGGCACCTTGACCGCGAATGCCCGCAACACTGGGCGTGATTCCGCCGGCTTCAGTTCGACGATCTTGACCCGTCGGGACTTGCGTCCGCGAGCGAGTGTCCCGGCGCCGGCCGCGCGTGCGTTGGACGCCCAGTCCGCTCCTGGATAGCCGGCCACGACGTAGAGGCCGCCGTCGTGCTCGAACGGCGTCATCGGGGTGCTGCGGGGTTTTCCGGTCTTTCGACCCGGAACCGTCAGCACCATTGCCGGACCGGTCGGGATGCCGAGCTTCTGCACGGCCATCATGAATTTGTTCATCGGCTTGAGATATCGTGGGGGGCGGAACTCCGACATGGCTTGTCTCCCTTACTGATTGATGAACAGGTCTCGGTGCGCGGACACCGCGTCGGCGAACGTCTCCGCGGGGCGGCCGAGGATCTTCTCCACCTCGTGCGTGACCAACGCCGGCTTCTCGACCGTCGCCTCCAGAAACGCGATGTAGGCGTCGGCGAACTCGGCGGAGAATCCGAGCCCGATGAAGCGCTGACGCACAAGGTCAGCCGGGACCTCCTGGTAGTGCAGCGGGCGACCGAGCACCGATCCGATGATCTCGACCATCTCGGTGTTGGTGAATGCCTGCGGTCCGGTCATCGGAATCTTGCGGCCGACGAGTTCGTCGGTGAGCAGCGCCTTCGCGGCGACGGCGGAGATGTCGCGGTCGACGATCGGTGCGGTCGATGCGGTCGCGTACGGTCCGTTGACCGCGTCGCCCGCCTGGATCTGCGGCGCCCACATGCCAAAGAAGTTGGTGATGAACACCGTTGGTCGCAGGCTCACCCACTCCAACCCGGAGTCGACCGCAAGCTGTTCGACCTCCTTGTTGCGGTCGCCGCGGAAACGTGACGGCTGCCGTGAGAAGTCGTCGTCGGCGTTGATGGCCGACAGCGCAACCAGGCGCGTGACGCCTTCACGGCGCGCTCGGCGCACCACAGGTTCAAGGTCGTCGCCGAGTGCGCGGGAGTTGAGGAACACCGCCGAGGCGCCGGGCAGACCCTCCGCCGCGGTGCCCACCGCCTTGACGCCGTTAGGAAAGCGCGCGGTGTCCGGCTGTCGGGTGACGGCGCGGACCTCGACGCCTGCAGCTGCGAGTTGGGTGACCAGTGGGCGGCCGACGTTGCCGGTTG
>DASRJA010000775.1:0-2311 GCA_035649695.1 Mycobacterium sp.
TGGGCGGGCGCATCGAGCTGGATGTGCTGCGGACGGCCGTCGCCGAGCCTCCTGCGCTGGTGCAACAGCGGCTGGCACCCGCCCTTGATGAGGGTGTCCTCGTCATCGAGCCGGGAGTGCACGAAGCGGTGCAGTTCGGCCACGACCGCATCCGCGAGGCGGTTCTGCGTAGCATGAATGACGAGCAGCGACGCGGTCTGCAATTGACGATCGCGCGACGGCTCGCCGCGATTCCGGAGATGTTTGCCGTCGCCGCTGAGCAATACCTGCCGGTCATCGACGCGGTCGACGAGCCGACGGAACGGTCACACGTCGTCGGACTGCTGCGTCACGCCGCCGACCAGGCCTCCGTGATCGGCGATTACGCCCTGATAGGCACGCTGCTGGCCGCGGCGCTGAGCCGCGTCGACCCGTCGGAGACCGACACCCTCGTCGAGCTGCGTACGGCCCGCCACGCCGCGCTGTATGCCATGGGACGCCTGGACGAGGCGGACGAGGAATACCGCGCGATCGAGGCGGTATGCCGCGATCCGGTCGACCTGGCGAAGGCAGCGGCGATCCAGGTGCGCAGTCTGACCCACGCGAGACGGTTGCCGGAGGCGATCGCGCTCGGCCTGGACGTGCTTGCGCAACTGGGCATCGCCGTCCCCACGACGGACGGGATGCTCGCCGAGCTGGACCAGCGGTTCGAGAACCTGTTGCGGTGGCTTGAAGCCACCGGGCCCGACGATGACTTGGCTCGCCCAGAACTCACCGATCCCACGATGCTGGCCGGCTCGCGGGTGATCGATGCGATCCAACCGGCGGCCTACTTTGGGCAGGAGCCCATACTGATGGCCTGGCTGAGCATGCAGGCGCTGCGGATTTGGCGTGAGCACGGCCCCGCCCGTCCTCTGGTCGGCGCGGCCACCGGCATCCCCGTGGCGGCTGTCGCATTGCGTAACAACTACGCCCTCCCGTATCGAGCGCTACGACGATTGTTGGCGCTAAGTGAGGCCCGAGGCTACGAACCCGAAACGTCACAGCCACGTTTCCTTTTGGCGCTGCTGGGATGGTGGTTCGAGCCGCTCGAAGACAGCGTCGACGAAGCTCGCCAAGCCAAGGAAGGGTGGATCGGCGGTGGCGACCTCGGCAACGCGGCATACAGCTTTGCCACGACTGTGCGCGCTTTGCTCGAGTGCGCGTCGTCACTGGACGCCTGCGTCGCCGAGCTCGACGCGGGTCTGGCTTTTGTGCGACGCATCGGCAGCGTAAACATGCTCGAGGTACTTGAGACCTACCAATGGGTGATCGATGTGCTGCGCGGCGAACGCCCCACCGCAACCGGCGCGCCGGTTTCCATCACGGGGTACAGCGACACCCCAGCAACCCTTCTTCTTGCACACAGCCTTCAAGCGATGGCCGCCGCCATCTTTGGTGATCAAGCCTCGCTTGAGCATCACACCGCAGAAGCCGTGCCCTTGGTGTCGGCCTCGCCCACTGAATACCCCGGTGCAGTGGCCCGCGCGCTGAGAGGACTGGCCTTGGCGGGACAGATCCGCGCCACGGACGGTGCCGCGCGAGACACTTTGCTGAGCGAACTCGACGAGGTGACGCGGTGGCTGGCCGATCGGGCCGCCGATGCGCCGCAGAATTTCTTGCACCTGTTGCGGTTGGTGGAGGCCGAGCGGGCATGGGCGGTCGGCGACTTCCAAGGGTGTGTCCGCGGTTTCGACGCGGCTCTACACGGCGCCGGCCAACGCCCACGCCCGTGGCACCGGGCTTTGATCGCCGAACGCGCGGCCCGCTTCTATTTGGCCCACGGCATCGACCACAGCGGATACGACCTGCTGACCCAGGCGCGGCAGCAGTATGCCGCCTGGGGCGCGACGGCCAAAGTCGCCCAGCTGGACTGGGCCTACCCGAGCCTGCCGCCACATTCGGACACGGCGGCCGCGCAGCGCGACACCCGGTCTCTTGATGATTCCCTTGGCAGTGGCAGTGTCAGCACGGGAACCATCGATCTGCTGGGCATCTTGTCGACATCACAGGCGCTGAGCTCGGAAACGAGCATCGAAGGTTTGCATGCCCGGGTGGCGCAGGTGCTCGCCGCCATGACCGGCGCCACCGATGTAGCTCTGCTGGTCTGGAACCAAGAACACCGCCACTGGCTACTTCCAACGACAGGCCGCGTCGGTGGCGCGTCGACGGGCGACACAGGTCCGATGTCAGTGCTGCGCTACCTCGAACGCACACGCGAGCCACTGGTCGTGGCCGACGCCACCAGTGATGACCGCTTCGCTCGCGACCCTTATTTCGCCGATGTCGACCG
>DASRJA010000776.1:0-2464 GCA_035649695.1 Mycobacterium sp.
CCCAACATCGCCGAGTGGGAAGCAGACGGCATCATTCCGCGCGAGGTGTTCGCGAAAGCCGGCGCGGTCGGGTTGCTGGGTTTCGCGGCCGACGAACGTTTCGGTGGCGTCGGCGCGCGGGACTTCCGCTACAACCAGATCCTGATCGAATCGCTCATGGACGCGGACTGCGGTGCGGTGGGCCTGAGTTTCGCCGTACACAACGACATCTGCCTGCCCTACTTGGCCGATCTGACCACGCGCGAACAACAGGACCGATGGTTGCCGGGCTTCGTCAGTGGCGATCTGATCGCGGCCATCGGCATGACCGAGCCGGGAGCCGGATCCGATATCGCGGGCATCCGCACATCCGCCGTCGACGCCGTCGACCACTTCGTCGTCAACGGCGCCAAAACCTTTATCACCAACGGGCAGAACGCCGACGTGGTCATCACGGCGGTACGGACGTCGCCCGATCGCCACCGTGGATTGACGCTGCTAGTGCTGGAGCGCGGCATGCCCGGGTTCGAGCGTGGCCGCAACCTAGACAAGCTGGGACTGCACTGCCAGGACACTTCCGAGTTGGTGTTCACGGACGTGCAGGTGCCCAAGGAGAATGTGCTGGGTGAGGTGCGCCGCGGATTCGCCTACATGATGAGAAACCTTCCGCAGGAACGCATGCAGATCGCCGTGGGCAGCCTCGGGCGTGCCCGCGCGGCGCTGCGCTGGACGGTCGACTACGTGCGTGAGCGCACCGCGTTCGGCAAGCCCATCGGCGCCCTTCAGAACACCCGCTTCGCGCTCGCCGATGTGGCCACCGAGGTATCGGTAGCCGAGGCGTTCATCGATCGGTGTGTGATCGAGCTCAACGCGGGGCGGCTTTCGCCCGCGGATGCCGCCAAGGCCAAACTGTGGGCGACTGAGATGGAGTTCCGCTGCCTTGACGCGTGCCAGCAGCTGTTCGGTGGTTACGGCTACATGCGCGAATATCCGATCGCCCGTTCCGCGATCGACGCCAGGGTCACCCGCGTCTACGGTGGCACTTCGGAGATCATGCGGGAAATCATCGGGCGTGACCTGAATCTCGTACGGAAGCCGTGAAGTACACCGACATGCAGGTGCGTAGCCACTCACTAAGTGACATCCCGCGACGCTCCGCACGCCGATACCCCGACAAGGTCGCGATCATCGACGGCGATCTCACGCTGACGTTCGCCGAATTTGACGAACTTGTGGATCGAGCGGGGGCAGCGTTGCGGGACAACGGTTTTGCACCGGGCGATCGGATCGCGCTGCTCGCTCACAACTGCTGGCAGTACGCCGTGCTTGCCTTCGCCACCGCTCGAGCCGCGGTCGTGCTCGTGCCGATCAACTTCATGCTGACCGCCGAGGAGATCGCCTTCATTCTCGAGCACAGCCGGGTCCGCGGCTGCATCGTCGAACACGATCTGATCACCACGGCAGAGGAGGCGATGACCCCTAGCGGGTCGGTGATCACCAAGGTGGCATTGAACGCCGATGGGCAACAGGCGCCATACGGCTGGCACGACTTTGCGCAGTGGCTGACCACCACGACTCCCGCACCAGACCTCGAAGTCGCCGACGATCACTTGCTGCGGCTGATGTACACCAGCGGCACCGAATCACGACCGAAGGGTGTGATGCACTCCAGTCGCAGTCTGGTGTCGAACTACGTCAGCACCATTGTGGCCGGATCGATGTCGGCCGACGACGTTGAGATTCATTCGATGCCGCTGTACCACTGCGCACAACTGGACAACTTCCTGGCCACCGACATCTACCTCGGCGCGACCAGCATCATCATCCCGCGGCCCGATCCGGAAGTCATCCTGCGCGGCATAGAAGCGCACCAGGTCACCAATTATTTTGCGCCACCGACGATCTGGATTGCGCTACTGCGTTCACCGGTTTTCGACCAGGTCGATCTGAGCAGTTTGCGCAAGGGATACTACGGCGCATCGGCGATGCCGACCGAGGTGCTTCACGAGATCCGCGAGCGGCTGCCCAACCTGCAGTTGTGGAACTTCTACGGCCAGACAGAGATGGCGCCGTTGGCCAGCGCGCTGGGTCCCGACGACCAGAGTAAGCACGCCGGCGCGGCGGGGCGGCCCGCGATCAACGTCGAGACCACAATCCTCGACGACACCGATACACCCGTCCCCCACGGGACTGTCGGCGAGATCGCGCACCGTGGCCCTCACCTGATGTTGGGATACCTCGACGATCCGGTGCGCACTGCGGAGGCGTTCCGCGGCGGGTGGTTTCATTCCGGGGACCTTGGCTATTACGACGAATTCGGCCTGCTGCACGTCGTCGACCGCAAGAAGGACATGATCAAGACCGGCGGCGAGAACGTCGCAAGCCGTGAGGTCGAAGAGGTCTTGTATCGGCATCCCACCGTGCAGGAAGTGGCGGTATTCGGCATCCCGCATCCGGTGTGGGTCGAGGCCGTGGTGGCGGCCGT
>DASRJA010000777.1:0-2688 GCA_035649695.1 Mycobacterium sp.
CCGGCTTTCTGCGAGGCCAGGCAGGCGCCGAACCGCTTTGCGCCCCCGCCGGTCGGCTCGGCGTGCGCGGACGGAATCGACCAGCCGGCCAGCGCCGCGATCATCAACGCGACGGCGAAGAACTGCGCCAGCAGACCAATCCGCTTGAGCGGCAGCAGGATTCGCGGTGACACAGACATCTACTGCCTGCCCGCCCACAGAGCAATCTGCCACGCACCCAATGCGATGCCCACCAGACACACGACCAGCACGGCCCAGTACAACCTTGCCGCCCAGCGCGGCGCCGAATAGATCGACTCGCTGCGCCGGCGGGTGTCGACACGGGTGTAGACCGCCAATGCGCCGATCGCGACTGGCCCCGCCAGAAGCCAGCCCGCCAGCGCGGGCGCGAAGACGCCGCCACCGCCGGTGGCGCTGACGAGGGCCAGTACCACCCCGGCCGCGGCCATCACCAGCGCCACGCCGAACCACGTCAGCGGCGGCCCGGCGGTCGCCAACGTCCCCGTCGTGATCGCCTGACCGAAGGCATCACGGTCGCTCGACTGACCGAAGGCGTCCTGGCGTCGGGCACGCGGCTGGGTCTTCGGCTGATTCGCCCAGGGATCGAAGCCGGTGGAAAAGTCGGCACCCGGCGGTCGCGAACCTCCGCCGATCCGCGGTGGGGTGGCGCCTCCAGAGGGCGGCCCGAAGTCGCTGAAATCGAACGGATCGGGTTGACCCACGCTGATCACCCCGGCCTTCGCTGGTGGGTGTTCGCTTCGAAGATGTTCATCGGCATCAGTACGGGTTCAGGCACAGGGCGAATGAGCGGTCAGGTGGCGCGGCGACGTAGACGGAACGGCATTCGTAGCCGGCGGGGACCCGCGCGGTGACGGTGTACACCCCTTCCTTGTGCGCGCAGTCGACCTTGAACAGATCCAACGCGTCGTTGCCTTCGTCGCTCCGCAGCTGGATCTCGACGCAGGTGCCGATCGGCACCGTGGCGAGGTCGAGCTTGATCCGCGGAACGTTGGGCGGCGGGGCCACCGAGGTCACCGTCGAGGGTCGCGGCGGTGCCGGCGGCACCTGATAGGAGGCGCTCGGCGAGAGTGAGGCGGTCGCCTCGCCGGAGTCCGAATCACTCGTCAACCACCAGATGAGGGCGGCGATCAGCATCACGCACATCAGATAGCCGATCACGAGTCCCGCGATGGCAGCGTTGCGTCCCCGCTCGCCGGAGCGCCGGATCTGGGGCAAAGCCAGGTGCCCCAACACCACCCCGGCCGGCGGTACCACCACCGCGAAAATCGGCGACAGCACCGCGAAGGTGTTGTAGTCGGCAGACGGCGGCGCTCCGTAGGGCGCACCGATCCGAGCGGCCTGCCCGAACGGAGTTGTGCTCGGTGGCACGGACGCGTCTCCGTACGGTGTCCCGAACGGATCCACCGACTGCGGCTCGAACGGATTACCGCTGGGACGCATCGGAACACCTCGTCAGCGGCCTGTGCCGACCGTGAGCTGCAGGCCAGCGACCCGCGAGCCCGCGTCCGCGGTCTACGCGGCTATGGCCAGTCAGTGAACGCAACCTCATCATCATCAGCCTCGGTAATCCGAGATGCACGCGAATACCGTTTCTTGCCTGTCGAACAGTGTCTGCCCAGGGCATGCGCTGGTCGTCAAGATCTGGTCTACCCGGAATACGCCGTCACGGACCTCGCAGCGCACCGGAAATATGAGGATGACGTTCGTGTCGGGCCCTTTAGTGGGGTCCGGCTGCGTCTGCTGGACCTCGACGCAGTCGCCTACCCGCAGCTGCTCCACTCTGACCGTCGGCCGCTGAGCAGGGGGTGGGGTGAAGACCGTGGTACGCGGAGGTGGCGGCGAAGCGCGTTGCGTCGTCGTCGGCGTCGCCGTCGTCTGACCGGGCGACGAAGGGGACTTGAAGGCGTCGGAGGTCAAGAGCCAGATCACCAGCGCAATCACCGCCAGCACGATGATGACGTAGGAGATCGTGAGGCCCACGATCGCTCGTTCACGACCGCGTTGCCCGCTCCGCTTGATCTGTGAGAGTGCTACGTGGCCCAGGGCCGCGCCGGCGGGGGCGAACACGAACGCGAACACGATCGACAAGGTCGCGAACGTGTTGACTTCACCGCCTGGCCTACCCGATGGCGGGAAGACCGGACCTGTCGTAGGGGGCGAGCCTGGGGTGAGCGGCGGCACGTACCCCTGGGTGCTCGGCGGACCGCCGGCGGGGTCCCAACCGAACGGGTCGGGCTGACCGCCCCCGTACCCGCCGTGCGTCATCTGGTTATCCGCCCCCGTTCTGACGTGCCTCTCGTCACCGATTCCATCACCATCAATGGTGCGCTATCCCCAGAACGGGGGGTGCGAAATGCGATCGTGATGCACCTGGGCCTAAGCCATCGACAGCCCGCCAGTCAGGCTGAACGACGCGCGAGCGCAAGCACATCCTCGGTCGACGGGAATCGCGTCGCGTGCTTCTGCGGAAATGTGACTCGGCTAGGCCCGCACGGTCGGCCAGAAGAGGTCGAACAACCGCGCTTCCCATCCCGTCGCGACCCGCCCGGTGCGGGCACGCTCGGCCAGTGCCGCAGAAGTTCGGCGACGAGACACGGGCCAACTGTCGCTGTTTTAGACGGAGGCATGTCACTCGCCCCCGGGCGAGCCTGGGCAGTTTTTCCGTCG
>DASRJA010000778.1:0-12119 GCA_035649695.1 Mycobacterium sp.
GGAGTCCGAGCGGACCAGGACGCAGGACAGGACCTCGTCCGTGGAGGCGTTGATCTCCTGGTGCGGGACATAGGGCGGCACGTAGATGAAGTCGCCCGGCCCGGCTTCGGCGGTGAATTCGAGGCGATCGCCCCACCGCATTCGGGCTCGGCCCGCAACGACATAGATCACGCTCTCGAGGTGCCCGTGGTGGTGCGGTCCGGTCTTGGCGTCGGGATGGATGATAACCGTACCGGCCCATAGCTTCTCGGCGCCGGCGCGCGCTGCGTTGATGGCGGCGGCGCGATTCATCCCAGGCGTCTGTGGAGTATTCGGATCCAATTCGTCGGCGTGCACGACCCGCACGCCATGGAGGCGGTAGTCGGTGTGCTCATCGGCCATCACAAACCTCCGCTCGGGGATATACACCTCCAGAGGTCGTCAACAAATGGTGACGCCCTACAGACGAGTGTCCCGCCGGTAGAGAACGGTGGCGCACACCTTCGCGAAATCGGCCAGCACGTCGCGGACGAACCGGGTGCGCCGATAGCCGATCGCGTCGAGCAGGGGACCGTGGTCGATCGCGACGACGACCGTCGCGCCGATCGCGGTCGTCCACCAGAACGCGAAGGCCAGCAGCCGCGCCAGGGCGCCGGACCGAGCGAACCCGATACGCAATCGGTCCTGTTGGAACCGAACGTGCGGGTGTTCGTCGGCGACGATCCGCCCTGCCACCGCACGCACCACAGGATCGGGCCCGTCGGTGGCCAGGCCGCCGTAGTACCAGAGCGCCACCACCTCGGCGACCGTCAGCACCATCAACTCGGTGCGCAGTCCCATCAGCCGACGCAATCGCACGAAGACCGCATCCGACCAGTGCCTGCGCATCTGTTCGCCGCCGAGATAAGCCAGCAGGCGCAGCAGCAGCGCCGCATGCTGTTGTTCTTCGCCGATGAAAAGCCGTGCAGCATCAAGGTATTCGGCATCTCCGGCCTTTGCGGCCTTGCGCAATAGCTGGGCGCCTTCGCCGCTCTCGCCGAGCTGGAATCGGCGGATCGACGCGATCAATGGCTGGCGCACCGGTTCGGGGATTTCGCAGACCCCGTCGAAGCCGATGGCCGCGTCGGTGCTGGCGTGCACGGCGTGATTCTGTTCGAAATGCTCGACCCACAGGCCGAACGCACCTACCTCACGGACCTGTTGCGTCATGACCGCCAGGCTAGCGACCTAGCATCGGCGGTTGTGGAGGCTCGCTGGGTGCTGCACTTCGACATGGATGCGTTCTTCGCGTCCGTCGAGCAGCTGACCCGGCCCACCCTGCGGGGCCGACCCGTGCTCGTCGGCGGGCTGGGCGGCCGCGGCGTCGTGGCCGGGGCCAGCTACGAGGCCCGAGTGTACGGCGCCCGGTCGGCGATGCCGATGCATCAGGCCCGCCGCTTGGTTGGCGCTCCGGCCGTCGTGCTGCCCCCGCGCGGCGTCGTCTACGGCGTGGCCAGCCGCCGCGTGTTCGAGACCGTCCGGACGTTGGTGCCTGTTCTGGAACAGCTGTCGTTCGATGAGGCGTTCGGCGAGCCTGCCGAACTCGCCGGCGCGGACGCCGACGCCGTCGACGCGTTCTGCCAACAGCTCAAAGCCAGGATCCGCGAGGAGACCGGCCTGGTCGCCTCCGTCGGCGCCGGATCCGGCAAACAGATCGCCAAGATCGCCTCCGACCTGGCCAAACCCGACGGCATCCGGGTGGTGCGTCGCGACGAGGAAAGCGTTCTGCTGCATGGCCTTCCGGTGCGCCGGCTGTGGGGCATCGGACCGGTGGCCGAGGAGAAACTGCATCGGCTCGGTATCGAAACCGTCGGAGCGCTCGCGGCGTTGACCGACGCCGAGGTCGCCAACATCCTCGGGGCGACCGTCGGGCCCGCGCTGCACCGGCTTGCCCAGGGCATCGACGACCGGCCTGTCGCCGAGAACGCCCCAGCCAAACAGATCAGCGCCGAGTCCACCTTCCCCGAAGACCTCACCACCCTCGATCAACTCCGCGAAGCCGTGGGGCCCATCGGCGAGCACGCCCACACCCGCCTCGAGAAGGACGGCCGCGGCGCCCGCACCGTCACCGTCAAGCTCAAGAAGTCCGACATGAGCATCCTGACCCGGTCCGCCACGCTGCCGTACGCGACGACCGATGTTTCGACATTGATCGCCATGGCTCGGCGACTGCTGCTCGACCCCATCGAGATCGGCCCGATTCGCCTTGTCGGCGTTGGTTTTTCGGGCTTATCCGACGTCCGGCAGGAGTCGCTGTTTCCCGATCTCGAGCTGGTGGCCGACGACGTGCCGAACACCAGCCTGCCGCCGACCGTCACCGATCTCGCCGCGATGCCGCCCGCCTGGCGCGTCGGCGACGACGTTGTGCACACCGAATTCGGCCACGGCTGGATCCAGGGCGCGGGCCACGGGGTGATGACGGTACGGTTCGAGACCCGCAGCAGCGGGCCAGGGCCGGTGCACACCTTTCCCGACGACACCCCTGGCCTCGAGCGCGCCAACCCCGTCGACAGCCTGGACTGGGCGGACTTCCTCAGTGAGTTGGCCGCCCGGTCAGCCCCAGCGGGCGACGACGTCCTCGACAGGTGAGCCCGCCGCGAGGGCGGCCATCACCAACACCCGGGCCTGCGCCGCAGGCAACCGCGGCACCACCACCGCGCCCGCGTCCACCAACTCCCTGCCCGGCCCGTAGCCGGCACTGACCCTGCCGCCGGGTACCCGGGTCGACACCGCGACTGCCACGCCGTCGCGGCAGTGCCGCCGCACCCCGTCGATCACGGCCGCCCCGGCGTTACCCGAGCCGACCGCCTCCAGCACGATGCCGCGCGCGCCCGCCGCCACACACGCGGCCATCGCGACCGCGTCAGCGCCCGGATACACCGCGATGGTGTCCACCCGCGGCGCGTCAGCGGCCGACAGCTGGCCAAGAAACGGCCGCTCCTTCGATCGCTGCGCGGTGAAGCACCCGTCGCCGACCCTGCCGAGCACCTCGCCCGTGAAGCCGCGCAGGTCGCCCGTCGCGGCTTTCTGCAAGCCCAGCGGCTGCCACACCACGCCGGCCAGGGTCACCAGCACACCGAGGCCGCGGGCGTCCGCACTGCCCGCCAGCGTCAGCGCGTCGCGCATATTCCCGGGCCCGTCGGCATCGGGTGCATCCGCACTGTGCAGCGCGCCGGTGATCACCACGGGCAGCGCGCCGTCGTAGGTCAGCTCGAGCCAGAGGGCCGTCTCCTCCATGGTGTCGGTGCCGTGGGTGATCACCACGCCGTCGGCGTCCGACGGGATCGCCGATCGGATTTGATCCCAGTGCGCGGGCGTCAACTGCGAGCTGTCCACCGCCATCAGGTCGATGACCTCCACGTCGAGCCCGTCGGTCAGCTCGGCACCGCTGCGCGTGGGTCGCTTGACCCCGTCGTGGTCGCTGCTGGTGGCGATGGTGCCGCCGGTGGTGACGACGACGAGGCGACCCATGGGGGAATCATCCCAAAACCACTCTCCTGCGATGATGGGGGAGTGACTGATGAACCCACCGGGTCGGCCGAGCCCGTGATCGACGGAGACGGGATCTCCGGCTCGGCCGGAGGTGAGGCCCCGCAGCCTGCGCCGAACCGGCGGCTGCGCCTGCTGCTCACCGTTGCCGCGGTGGTCCTGATTCTCGACATCGTCACCAAGGTGCTCGCGGTTCGGCTACTGACGCCGGGCCAGCCGGTGTCGATCATCGGTGACACCATCACCTGGACGCTGGTGCGCAATTCCGGCGCCGCGTTCTCGATGGCCACCGGCTACACATGGGTGCTCACATTGATCGCTACCGGTGTGGTGATCGGCATCATCTGGATGGGCCGACGGCTGGTGTCGCCGTGGTGGGCCATCGGCCTCGGCATGATCCTCGGCGGCGCCATGGGCAACCTGGTCGACCGGTTCTTCCGCTCACCAGGACCGCTGCAGGGCCATGTCGTCGACTTCCTGTCCATCGGCTGGTGGCCGGTGTTCAACGTCGCCGATCCGTCGGTGGTGGGTGGCGCGATTCTGCTGGTTGCTTTGTCGCTGTTCGGTTTTGACTTCGATACGGTCGGCCGCCGCAAGGCCGACGACTCAGAGTGACGACCCGCTCGATGCCGGTTCCCGAGGGGCTGGCGGGGATGCGCGTCGACGCCGGGCTGGCGCGGCTGCTGGGCCTGTCGCGCACGGCCGCTGCGGCGCTCGCCGAGAACGGCGGCGTCGAGGTCAACGGCGCCAAGGCGGGCAAGTCCGACAAGCTGACGGCGGGCGCGTGGCTGGAGGTGCAGCTGCCGGAAGCGCCTGCGCCCGTGGAGAATACGCCCGTCGACATCGAGGGCATGGATATCCTGTATTCCGACGCCGACATCGTCGCGGTCGACAAGCCGCCGGGGGTGGCCGCCCACGCGACCGTCGGATGGCACGGGCCGACTGTGCTCGGCGGCCTTGCCGCCGCGGGGTTCCGGATCAGCACGTCGGGTATCCACGAGCGGCAAGGCATCGTGCATCGCCTTGACGTCGGTACCTCCGGCGTCATGGTGGTGGCACTCTCCGAACGCGCCTACACCATACTGAAGCGGGCGTTCAAGCAGCGCACCGTCGAAAAGCGTTACCACGCACTGGTACAGGGCCATCCCGATCCGTCGAGCGGGACCATCGACGCGCCGATTGGCAGGCACCGCGGCCACGACTGGAAGTTCGCGGTGACCGAGCACGGCCGTCACAGCGTCACGCACTACGACACGCTGGAGGCACACCAGGCGGCCAGCCTGCTCGACATCGAACTGGAAACCGGTCGCACCCATCAGATCCGGGTCCACTTCGCCGCACTGCATCACCCGTGCGCCGGTGACCTGACCTACGGCGCGGATCCGGTACTCGCGAAAAAGCTTGGGCTGGAACGCCAATGGCTGCACGCCAGGTCGCTGGCATTCGCCCATCCCGCCGACGGCAGGCGGGTCGAGATCACCAGCCCCTATCCGGACGACCTGCAGCACGCGCTGGACGTGCTGCGCCGCCACGAACTGTGAGTGACACCCGGCGCTCGGGGTTGTTATTTGGCGTTGGCGCCTACGCGTCGTGGGGCCTGTTCCCCGCATTCTTCCCGCTGCTGAAACCCGCAAGCGCGTTCGAGATCCTCGCGCACCGGATCGTGTGGTGTTTCGCGCTGATGGTGGTGGTTGTAGCGGCGGTGCGCCGACTCGGTGACCTGCGCCGGATGAGCCGGCGCACCTGGCTGTTGCTCGCCGCCGCGTCGGCGCTGATCTCGGTCAACTGGGTCATTTACATCTATGCGGTCAACAACGGTCACGTGGTGGACGCGGCGCTCGGCTACTTCATCAACCCGCTGGTGACGGTGGCCCTGGGGCTGTTGATTTTCCGCGAACGGCTCAACCGCGCGCAGTTCGTCGCCTTGGCGATCGCGGTGATAGCGGTAGTGATCCTGACGGTGGAGGTCGGCGCGCCGCCGATCATCGGAATCGGCTTGGCGCTGTCGTTCGGCCTCTACGGCGCCGTCAAGAAGGTGGTGCCTGTCGATCCGCGCGTCAGTGTCGGAGTGGAAGCCGCGATCGCGACGCCTTTGGCGCTGGCGTTCATCGCGGTGTTGCACGGCACCGGCCACGGCACGTTCACCGACCATGGACTCGGCCACATTGTGCTGATGATTCTGTCCGGCGTGCTGACGGCACTGCCATTGCTGTTCTTCGCCGCCGCCGCACAACGGCTGCCGATGATCACGATGGGTCTGCTGTTCTACCTGACACCGGCGATGCAGCTGACGTGGGGCGTGGTCGTCGGGCACGAACCGATGCCGCCCGCCCGCTGGCTGGGCTTCGCGCTGATCTGGCTGGCGCTGGCGGTGTTCAGCGCCGACGCGCTGTGGCGGGCCCGTGTCGATCGGCGCGCCCTCGAATCGTCATACCCGTGACATCGTTTAGTCAGAAAGGACTCACGTCATGCGGTACTGCCTGTTGATGCACTACCCGGAGGGCTCCGAGGTCGGATTGACTGAGGAAGACATGGCGCCTGCGATGGCGGCCTTCCAGCAATACGCCGACGACCTGTCGGCTGCCGGTGTGCTGATCGACACCGAGGTGCTCGAATCCGTCGTCGCCACCACCACCGTCACCGCCCACACCGGCACTCCCGAGATCCAGGACGGGCCGTTCGCCGACACGAAGGAGAAGCTGGGCGGCATCTTCGTCATCGAGGTGGACAACCTCGACGAGGCGCTGAAGTGGGCGCAACGCAACCCAGCCAACGCGTGGGGCTGGATCGAAATCCGCCCGGTGGCGCGGACATACGCCGCCGACCGCGGGTGGCACAACCCGTAGACGCACGGGCCCGGGTGGCCCAGGTCGCCCGGGATTCCTACGGTCGGCTGCTCGCCGTCCTCGCGGCACCGACGCGCGATATCGCTGCCGCCGAGGACGCGCTGGCCGACGCTCTCGAACGCGCGTTAGCCCGCTGGCCCGACGACGGTATCCCCACCAATCCCGAAGGCTGGGTACTTACCGTGGCACGAAACCGATTACGTGATGTGTGGAAGTCATCGGGCTATCGGCTGACCGAATCGCTCAACGAAAGCAACTACGCTGCAACGTCTTTGGATGACGAAATGCCTGCCATTCCCGACCGGCGGCTTGAGCTGATGCTGGTCTGCGTACACCCTGCCATCGCGCCTAACATTCGCACGCCGTTGATGCTGCAGTCGGTGCTTGGCGTCGAGGCCGCCGCGATCGCCACCGCCTTCGCGGTGGAACCCGCGACCATGGCGCAGCGGCTGGTGCGGGCGAAGAAACGCATCCGCGACGCGGGCATCCCGTTCGTGCGTCCGGAACGCGACGACCTCGCCGAGCGCCTGCCCGCGGTGCTGGAGGCTGTGTACGGCGCGTATGCGATCGATTGGCAGCTCACACCGCAGGGTGCACCGATCGAATCGCTGTCCGCCGAGGCGCTGCACCTGGCGCTCGTGCTTGCCGAGCTGCTGCCCGAGGAGCCGGAGGTGCTCGGCCTGGCTGCGCTTGTGTGCTTGTCGGAGGCGCGCAGACCCGCCAGGCGCACGGCCGACGGCGCGTTCGTCCCGCTCGACGAGCAGGACGCCAGACTTTGGGACCAGGCGCTGATCGCGAGCGGTGAGGCGCTGCTTCGCCGCGCCCATGACTATCGCAGGCCGGGCCGCTTCCAGTACGAGGCGGCGATCCAGTCGGCCCACTGCAGCAGGGCTGTGCAAAGCACAGTGGATCTAGCGGTGCTGCGAAAGCTGCATCGCGCGCTGCTGCGGGTAGCGCCGTCGCTCGGCGCGGCCGTGGCCGCGGCGGCGGTGGACGGTGAGATCGATGGTCCCGACGCGGGCCTGCGCGCGCTGGACGGAATAGACGACCCGGCTGTCGAACGATTTCAGCCTGCGTGGACGACGCGGGCACACCTGCTGGCGGAGGCAGGTCGGGCGGCGGAGGCCGCCGATGCCTACCGCCGGGCGATCGAACTGACCACTGATCCGGGGGTAGCCGAGTACCTTTTCCAGCGTTTGCGTTGAAAGCGACTAGCAATGCCATAGCGTTTGCTCGTGGGGAGCGACGAACTGCATTTTTCTAACGGTCGGGGGCGGGGCCGTCCCGTGGGTGCCGATTCGGCTGAGACACGGGCGCGCATTCTTCGCGCGGCGCGCGACGTGATCAACGAGCGCGACTATGAGGCGGCCAATTTCCAGGCGATCGCGTCACGTGCCGGCCTGAGCCGGCCGACGATGCACTACTACTTTCATACTCGCGAGGAGGTCTTCGACTGTCTCGTGGCTGAGGCCTATTCAATTGTCGCGGACTGCATTGCGCAGGCAAAACGCGAGGATACCTTGATGAATCAACTGTCGACCTTCGTGACGGCCGCACAACGGTTGGCCTTTGCGGACCGGTCGATGCTGAAATTCACTGTGACAGCCCGGCTGGAATCGCACCGCTGTCCGAGCCTTCGAGAGAACCCCGGTCCGGTGGTCTCCGCGGTGCAGGAGTTCTACCGATCGGTCGTCGACGATGCCATTACGCGCGGTGAGATTCCGGCCGACACAGACGCGGCAGCAGTGGTAAGCATGTTGCTGGCGATGTTTCTGGGGATGGGTTTCTACGCCGGATTTATTGTCGATCGAAACGAGATGGCAGTGATTGCCAAGCAACTCCATCACCTGATGACTCACGGCTTGCTGGACGACCAGCGCAACGGTCGCCCTTCGGCCGTCGCTCCGCCCAGGTCTGACCGGGCGATGGTGTTCCCGCAGGTCAATCGATGGCAGCTGCCCTTACAGTTCTGGACGAAAACTCTTCCTTTTAGAGGGAAACACCCGATTCCTCGCGGCCTGACCGGTAATACCGTGCTCCACATGGTTGGCATCTGGTTCGCAGTCCTCGTCGCCGCATTTGTCGCGGCCGGGGTCCTCACCCAACTCGGCTGGGAGTTGCGCCCGATGCCCACGGTCAAACGCGTGCTGCGACGCGGACGGTCGCGGGTCGACTGACGCCGTCAGGGGACCTTGGCCGTCGCCCATTGGTGGGCCCAGTCCTGTAGCGGCTCAAGGGCATTCATCAGTGCACGGCCCTGATCGGTGAGGCGGTATCCACCCGCGTTGTGGTCGACGATGCCGAGGTCTCGAAGTTCGCGAAGTCGGGTGTTGAGCGAGCCGGGGTTGGTCTCACATGCGTCCTGCAGGGCGCGGAATGTCAGCGGGTCACCGCGGAGTTCCCACAGCACGCGCAGGGCCCCGCGCCGGCCAAGCATGTCGAGAGCCGCCATGATCGGCCTGCCCGACCTCGAACCGCGTACCGGCGATCCGATCTTCGGCGAAGTCATGCTTCACATTTTGTAGCACGGATGCGTAGAGTGCCAGCATGGCAAGCTATAAATTCCATAGCGCGCGGATCGCTCCGGCCTCCGGTCCGCTGGAACGCGACATGCAAGAGGCGATCGACGCGATCATGCGGGGGGCACCGCCGCTGGTGCTCTTCACGACGATGGCCCGTGATCGGCGGCTGTTCTTCAAGTTCTTCAATTCAGGCTTGCTGGACCGCGGCCATCTGACGATCCGGCAGCGCGAGATCGTCATCGACCGCGTGACGGCCTCGTGCGGCGCCGAATACGAGTGGGGAGTACACGTCTCCGTCTACGCGGCCAAAGCCGGGCTGACCGAAGCTCAGATCGCGTCGCTTGTGGGCGGCGGGCCCGACGACGACTGCTGGGACGACGAAGATCGGGTGCTCATCCGGCTGTGCGACGGTTTGCAACGGAGTTGCGCGATCGACGACGACGTCTGGACCCAACTGACCGCGCACCACAGCGACGAGGCCATTCTGGAGTTGCTCATGCTGGCAGGCACCTACCGGACCGTGAGCTATCTCGTGAACGGGTTGCGGCTGCCGCTGGAGCCGGGCGCTCGCCGATTCCCGGCGTAGGGCACCCCCGGCAAAGACACGCAGAGCGACACGCCGAGATCTGTCGGGGCACGGTCATAGACTGGCGTCCCTATGAACTCATCCTTCGTGCACCTGCATAACCACACCGAATACTCGATGTTGGACGGTGCCGCGAAGGTCAAGCCGATGCTCGCCGAGGCGCAGCGGCTGCAGATGCCAGCGATCGGGATGACCGACCATGGAAACATGTTCGGCGCCAGCGAGTTCTACAACGCCGCCACCGAAGTCGGCATCAAGCCGATCATCGGGATCGAGGCCTACATCGCGCCGGCCTCGCGCTTCGAGACCAAGCGCATCCTGTGGGGTGATCCGAGCCAGAAGGCCGACGACGTCTCGGGCAGCGGTTCCTACACGCACATGACCATGGTCGCCGAGAACGCCGCGGGTCTGCGCAACCTTTTCAGGCTGTCGTCGCTGGCGTCATTCGAGGGCCAGCTCGGCAAGTGGTCGCGGATGGACGCCGAACTCATCGCCGAACATGCGGCCGGCATCATCGCCACCACCGGCTGCCCGTCCGGTGAGGTGCAGACCCGGCTGCGGCTCGGCCATGACCGAGAGGCGCTGGAGTCGGCGGCCAAGTGGCGCGAGATCTTCGGCGCCGACAACTACTTCCTCGAACTGATGGACCACGGCCTCGATATCGAGCAGCGGGTGCGCGACGGCTTGCTGGAGATCGGCCGCAAGCTCGGCATCCCGCCATTGGCCACCAACGACTGCCACTACGTCACCCGCGATGCCGCGCACAACCACGAGGCGCTGCTGTGCGTGCAGACCGGCAAGACGTTGTCCGATCCGAACCGGTTCAAGTTCGACGGCGATGGTTACTACCTCAAGTCGGCCGCGGAGATGCGCCAGATCTGGGATGGCGACATCCCCGGTGCGTGCGATTCGACCCTGCTGATCGCCGAGCGAGTGCAGTCCTACGCCGATGTATGGGAACAGCGCGACCGGATGCCGATCTTCCCGGTTCCCGAAGGACACGACCAGGCATCGTGGCTGCGACACGAGGTGGACGCCGGGCTCGCGCGTCGCTTTCCATCCGGCGTGCCGCAGGAGTACGTCGACCGCGCGGCCTATGAGATCGACGTCATCTGCGCCAAGGGGTACCCGTCGTACTTCCTGATAGTGGCGGACCTGGTGAGCTACGCGCGCTCGGTCGACATCCGGGTCGGGCCGGGCCGCGGCTCGGCGGCCGGCTCGCTGGTCGCCTATGCGCTGCGCATCACCGACATCGACCCGATCGAACACGGGCTGCTGTTCGAGCGGTTCCTGAACCCCGAGCGCGCGTCGATGCCCGATATCGACATCGACTTCGACGACCGCAGGCGCGGTGAGATGGTCCGCTACGCCGCCGACAAGTGGGGGAGCGACCGGGTCGCCCAGGTCATCACGTTCGGCACCATCAAAACCAAAGCGGCGCTGAAGGATTCGGCCCGCATCCACTACGGCCAGCCGGGTTTCGCGATCGCCGATCGGATCACCAAGGCGCTGCCGCCGCCGATCATGGCCAAGGACATTCCGCTGTCCGGGATCACCGACCCGAACCACGAGAGGTTCAAGGAGGCCGCCGAAGTTCGCGGGCTCATCGACACCGACCCCGACGTGCGCACCATCTACGAGACGGCGCGCGGCCTGGAGGGTCTGATCCGCAACGCCGGCGTGCACGCCTGCGCGGTGATCATGAGCAGCGAGCCGCTGACCGAGGCCATCCCGCTGTGGAAGCGGCCGCAGGACGGCGCGATCATCACCGGCTGGGACTACCCGTCGTGCGAGGCCATCGGCCTGTTGAAGATGGACTTCCTGGGCCTGCGCAACCTGACGATCATCGGCGACGCGCTGGAGAACATCAAGGCCAACAGGGGAATTGACCTCGACCTCGAATCGGTTCCGCTCGACGATCCCGCCACCTACCAACTGCTCGGCCGCGGCGACACGCTGGGCGTGTTCCAGCTTGACGGCGGGCCGATGCGCGACCTGCTGCGCCGCATGCAGCCAACCGGATTCGAAGACGTCGTCGCGGTCATCGCGCTGTACCGGCCGGGACCGATGGGCATGAACGCCCATAACGACTACGCCGACCGCAAGAACGGCAAGCAGGCCATCAAGCCCATCCATCCAGAGCTCGAAGAGCCGCTGCGCGACATCCTCGCTGAGACCTACGGCCTGATCGTCTACCAAGAGCAGATCATGCGCATCGCGCAGAAGGTGGCCAGCTACTCGCTGGCTCGAGCAGACATTCTGCGAAAAGCCATGGGCAAGAAGAAGCGTGAGGTTCTGGAGAAGGAATTCGAGGGCTTCTCCGACGGCATGAAGTCCAACGGGTTCTCGGCCGCGGCCATCAAGGCGCTCTGGGACACCGTGCTGCCGTTCGCGGACTACGCGTTCAACAAGTCACACGCCGCGGGCTACGGCCTCGTGTCGTATTGGACGGCGTATCTGAAGGCCAACTACCCGGCGGAGTACATGGCTGGGTTGCTCACCTCGGTGGGCGACGACAAGGACAAGGCCGCGGTGTACCTCGCGGATTGCCGCAAGCTGGGCATAACCGTGCTGCCGCCGGACGTCAACGAGTCAGGCCTGAACTTCGCCTCGGTCGGCGAGGACATCCGATACGGGCTCGGCGCGGTGCGCAACGTC
>DASRJA010000779.1:0-9553 GCA_035649695.1 Mycobacterium sp.
TTGCGCCGCGAAAACGGCAGCACGAGAAAGCCTTCGGCGATCACAGACGCCACACCGACGCGGGGGATCAGCCGGGCGTCCTCGTAGCACGCGTAGCGCGGCACCCACTCGGGTTGGTACTTCATGTTCGACCGGTACAGCGTCTCGAGTTGCCACCAGCGGGAGAAGAACACGAGCAGGCCGCGCCAGAGTCGCGCCACGGGCCCCGCGCCGAGCTGGGCGCCCTGTTCGAACGCCGATCGGAACATCGCGAAGTTCAGCGAGATTCGGGTCACCCCAATGTCTTCGGACTGCATGCACAGCTCGCTGACCATCAATTCGATGGTGCCGTTGGGTGACTTGGGGGACCGGCGCATCACGTCGAGCGACACGCCGTTGGTGCCCCACGGGACCAGCGACAGCATCGCTACGACGGTCTCGTGTTGGATGGCCTCGACCAGCACGCAGTCGCCGTCGGCGGGGTCACCGATCCGGCCCAGTGCCATCGAGAAGCCACGTTCGGTTTCGGTGTCCCGCCAGGCATCTGCCCGCTTGATCACCTGGGCCATCTCCTCGCTGCCGAGGTCGCGATGTCGCCGGATTCGAACACTGGCGCCTGCCCGCCGCGCCCGGGTCACGGCCTGGCGCACGGCACGCATGTCCGGACCCGAAAGTCGGAAGTTGTCCGGGTGCAGGATCGCCTCGTCGCCCAGTTGAAGTGCGTTGAGGCCGGCCTGCCGGAAGGCTTCTGCCGCGGTTGAACTGGCGCCCATCACGCCGGGTGCCCAGCCGTAGGTCTGGCACCGCCCCAGCCACGCCTCGATTGCCTGCGGCCAGGACTTCGGATCGCCGACCGGGTCGCCGCTGGCCAGGCAGACGCCGACCTCCACGCGGTAGGTGATGGCCGCACGGCCATTCGGTGCGAACACCACCGCCTTGTCCCGGCGGGTGGCGAAGTAGCCCAGTGAGTCGTTCTTGCCGAACAGTTCGAGCAGACCCCGGATCGCGGACTCGTCCTCACCCGTAAGGGCGTTGTCGGCGCGCTGCGACTGGAACAGCACGATCGCCGCCACCATGAGTGCGAGCGCGCCGAACAGGCCGAGGAGCGCGTTGACGAAGACGTGCGGGTGTCCGGAGAAGTTCGAAGAATCGGCGCCGGCGAACGCGCTGACTCGGTTCAGCGCGTACCAGAACCGGTCCTCACGGGCCAGCGAGCCGGGAGAGAACTCGAGCAGGGCCCACCCGATGAGCGTGCCAATCGCCATGGCGGCGACAAGGGCGGCGGCCGCCTTCAACAGTGCACCGCGACGGACCTTCGCCCAGAACTCCTTGCGGGCCAGCAGCAGGAACAAGATCGCCGCGACATGGAAACCGAGACCGATCACCTCGCCCATGTCTCGGATGACCGATTCGTCGCCGGTCACGAGATCGCCGACGTTCCAGCCGATCGCCGCGACCATGTAGCCCACCAGAATCCACCACGCGATGCGCTTGCGGGCCGCGAGCGCCGCGGCCAACAGCGCCAACACAAAGGCCCACGCGAAGCTGGTATCGGGGAAGTTGAAGATGTAGTCGTTGACGAACTCGCGCGGCTCCTTGATGATCCAGCGGATGCCGGGCGAGACGCTGGCAACGAGGGACAGCGTGGCGATGATGCCGACGGTCCAGCCGGCCGCCGCAGGCACCCATGAGTACCGAGAAGTCGGGCGGGTCAACGTGGCGGTCATAGGCCGCGAGAATATGCGCTAAACCGGTGAAATGGGTGGGAGTGCTACCAGACGGGCCCGGTGTACTTCTCGCCCGGGCCCTGGCCCGGTTCGTCCGGGACGACACTCGATTCGCGGAACGCCAACTGCAGTGTCTTCAACCCGTCGCGCACCGGCCCGGCGTGCGGACCGAGATATTCGGCGGAGGCGGTGACCAACCCGGCCAGTGCGGTGATCAGACGGCGCGCCTCGTCGAGATCGCGTTGTGGGCTTTCGTCCGGATCTTCCGCTGACAGCCCGAGCTTCTCCGCAGCGGCGCTCATCAGCATCACAGCCGCGCGGGTGATCACCTCGACCGCGGGAATTTCGGCCAGCTCACGGATGTCAGGAACCTCGGTCATGCCTGCTAGACTGGCATGCGCGACCGTCCCGGCGTACGCCAGGGACAGCAAGTGGAGTCCCACTCCCACCGCTGACCATACCGGTGCAGCGGTCCGGTCACAGGCATCCGATGCCTGTCCTGGTCGGCTTTGGGCCCTGCTTTGAGCAGGGCCTTTTCGCTGATGGTGTGGGGCTCCTAGAGGACAACATAGGAGGCCCCATCAGCACTGAGACCCGCGTCAACGAGCGCATTCGAGTCCCTGAAGTCCGCTTAATCGGACCAGGTGGCGAGCAGGTAGGCATTGTGCGCATCGAAGACGCCCTCCGCGTCGCCGCGGATGCCGATCTCGACCTTGTCGAAGTTGCCCCGAACGCCAGACCCCCGGTCTGCAAGATCATGGACTACGGCAAGTACAAGTACGAGACGGCTCAGAAGGCACGCGAGTCTCGCAAGAATCAGCAGCAGACCGTCGTCAAGGAACAGAAGCTGCGACCCAAGATCGACGATCACGACTACCAGACCAAGAAGGGCCACGTGGTCCGCTTCCTGGAAGCGGGGTCGAAGGTCAAGGTGACCATCATGTTCCGCGGACGCGAGCAGTCGCGGCCCGAGCTGGGCTACCGACTGCTGCAGCGGCTGGGCGCCGACGTCGCCGACTACGGCTTCGTCGAGACGTCGGCCAAGCAGG
Source organism: Mycobacterium sp. (assembly GCA_035649695.1). Lineage (GTDB taxonomy): Bacteria > Actinomycetota > Actinomycetes > Mycobacteriales > Mycobacteriaceae > Mycobacterium. Next base: position 2,756 of record DASRJA010000779.1, read on the forward strand.
ACGGCCGCAACATGACGATGGTGCTGGCTCCGCACCGCGGCGCGAAGACTCGCGCCAAGGCGGCGCACGACGCCGACGCACCGGCTGCGCAGCGCAGCAGTGCCGAGCCCAGCGAAACACAGACCGATACATCACAGAACTGAGGACATCTATGCCCAAGGCGAAGACCCACAGCGGCGCTTCGAAGCGGTTCCGGCTGACCGGGACCGGCAAGGTCGTGCGCCAGAAGGCCAACCGTCGGCATTTGCTTGAGCACAAGCCGACCAAGCGCACCCGCCGGCTCGACGGCCGCACCGAGGTGTCGGCCAACGACACCAAGCGCATCAAGAAGTTGCTGAACGGCTAGTTAGCCCGGCCCCGTACGACCTGAACGAATAGGAACACTCTCATGGCACGCGTCAAGCGCGCAGTCAACGCTCAAAAGAAGCGGCGCACAGTACTCAAGGCATCCAAGGGCTACCGCGGTCAGCGGTCGCGGCTTTACCGCAAAGCCAAAGAGCAGCAGCTGCATTCGCTGACCTATGCCTACCGTGACCGGCGCGCCCGCAAGGGCGAGTTCCGCAAGCTGTGGATCTCCCGGATCAACGCCGCCGCCCGCGCCAACGACATCACCTACAACCGGCTGATCCAGGGCCTGAAGGCTGCCGGTGTCGAGGTAGACCGCAAGAACCTCGCCGAGATCGCGGTCAGCGACCCCGCCGCCTTCACCGCGCTGGTTGAGGTCGCCAAGGGCGCGTTGCCCGAGGACGTCAATGCGCCGTCGGGCGAGGCTGCCTGACGCTCACCGAGCGCTCCAACCGGGTGGCGGCAGCGATCAAGCTGCATCGCCACGTCGGACGACGCCGCGCCGCAAGCTTTCTCGCCGAGGGACCCAATCTCGTCGAGGCAGCGTTGCGGCGCGGACTCGTTTCTGAGGTGTTCGCCACCGAAGCGGCGCTGGCTCGCTTCAGCTCGATGCTGGGCGACGTCCACGTCGATCTGGTGACTGAGCGCGCCGCAAAAGCGTTGTCCGACACCGTGACCCCGATCGGATTGGTGGCAGTCTGCTCGGTGCCCGAGGTGGCATTGGCTGACGTGCTCCCGGCCCGGCTGGTGGCCGTTGCGGTGGAGATTTCCGAGCCCGGCAATGCCGGGACGTTGATTCGCATCGCCGACGCGATGGGCGCCGATGCCGTCGTGCTAGCAGGGCGCAGCGTGGATCCCTACAACGGAAAGTGCCTGCGGGCGTCGGCCGGCAGCATCTTCTCGATTCCGGTGGTGTCGGCACCCGACGCAAACGATGTCGTTGCCGCATTGAGCGAAACCGGAATACAGGTGTTCGCCACCACCGTCGACGGCGAAGTCAGTCTCGAGTATGCGGACCTGTCGCAGCCGACGGCCTGGCTGTTCGGGCCCGAGGCTCATGGGTTGCCTGCGGATTTGGCGGCCAAGGCGACGCATCGCATTCGCATTCCGATGCCGGGAAATGCCGAAAGCCTCAACGTGGCGTCGGCCGCGGCGATCTGCCTGTACCAGAGCGCGCGGGCGCACCGGGTGTCCTAGCGTTCCCCAGCATCGTGGGCCCAGTTCGCGCTAACTCAATAGCCCCTTGGCGACGTGGGTGATCTGCACCTCGTTGCTGCCGGCGTAGATCATCAACGACTTGGCGTCGCGGGCCAGCTGCTCCACCCGGTACTCGGTCATGTAGCCGTTGCCGCCGAACAGCTGCACGGCATCCATCGCCACATCGGTGGCGGCCTGCGAGCAATACCACTTGATCGCCGACGCCTCCGGCAGCGAGATCTGCTTACCCGTTTGCGAGGCCTCGATGACCCGAAACAGCGTGTTGCGCACGTTCATTCGGGCCACTTCCATGTTGGCCAGCTTGAGCTGGATCAGCTGGAACTGGCCGATCTCCTGGCCCCACAGCGTGCGGTTCTTCGCGTAGTCGACACATAGTCGCAGGCACTCCTCGATGACACCGAGCGCCATCGCGGCCACTCCGATGCGCTCGGCGGAGAAGTTCGCGCGGGCACTGGCACGCCCGTCACCCGCGGCGTTGTCCTCTGATTCACCCAATAGCCGATCCCGGTCCAGCCGGACATTGTTGAAGAACAATTCCCCGGTGCGGGAGCTGTGAATGCCCATCTTGCGGAACGGCTTTGACTGCACGAAGCCCTCCATGCCGCGGTCCAGCACGAAGGTCAGCACCTTGCGGTCGCGCTTGTCGACACCGGGTTCGTCGAGCTTGGCGTAGACCACCACGACATCGGCGTCGGGGCCGTTGGTGATGAACGTCTTCTGCCCGTTGAGGATGTAATCGTCGCCGTCGCGCACCACATACGACTTCATCCCGCCGAACGCGTCCGACCCGGAGTCCGGCTCCGTGATCGCCCAAGCCCCGATCTTGTCGTAGGTGACCAGGTCTGGCAGCCAGCGCTCCTGCTGCGCGAGCGTGCCGCGACCCATGATCGTCGGTACCGTCAGCCCGAGACTGACGCCCATGCCGGTGACGATGCCCATCGACACCCGGCACAGCTCGCTGACCACGACGAAGCCCATGCTCCCGGCGCCCTCGCCGAACATGCCGCCACCCGACGACCTACCGGACGACTCGCCACCCTCGCGCAACCGGGCCAACCGCTTGTTCAGCGAATCACGCGCCATCTCCGCGATGCCGAACGTCGCGAACAGCTTGCGAATGATGGGGTAGGGCTCCATCTCGCCGCTTTCCAGCGCGTCGACGTGTGGGCGAATTTCCTTGCCGACGAACTCGCGCACAGCATCGCGCACGGCGAGGTCGACATCAGACCACTCGAGCATGCAATCAGGCTGCCTTACCGCGGCCGCGTGCCGGACGCAGACCCGCCAACGAGAACGTGGTGTGCACCAGCGACCCGGCCCGATCGAGCAGCGTCTTTCGCGGCGGCACATAGTGCATCGGTAGGTCGCGCCTATCAGGCGGCGGCGACATGAACGCGGGCGCCTCGACGAGCGGGGCGTCCTCGGGCGCGCGGCCCTCGGCGCGGCGGTAGGCAGCCAGTGCTCGTGGGTGCAGCCGAATTTCCTCCGGAACCACAACGAACGCCAACTCCACGAGCTTGCCGAACAGCCGCAGCACCACCTCGTCGCCGGGTGTCCACCGCATGCCGGCCTTTTCGCGTACCGCCTCGTCGAACAGCCCGGCCGCGATCCAACGCTGTGCGCCGACCATCGGCTTGAACAGCTGGTCCCACACCGCCGTCGGCATCAACACAAACCACGGTTTGGGGATGCGGATCGTGAAGATGTCCAGCGTCGCCTTGTTGATCTCGAGCTCTTCGCGGCACTTGCGATCCCAATACTCCTGGAATTCCTCCCAGGAGTTGGGCACCGGCCGCATGCTCATGCCGTACATCCGGTACCACTGCACGTGTTCGTCGAACAGCTGCTGCTTGTCGGCCTCGGTCAGCCCGCCGCAGAAGTACTCGGCGGTCTTGATGATCAGCATGAAGAAGGTCGCGTGGGCCCAGTAAAAGGTCTCCGGGTTCAGCGCGTGATAGCGGCGGCCTTCGCCGTCGACGCCCTTGATCGTCTTGTGGTAGCTCTTGATCTGCTCACCAGTCTCCGCAGCCCGATCGCCGTCGTAGACCACGCCCATGATCGGGTAGACCGAGCGCGCCACCCGCTGCAGGGGCTCGCGCAGCAGGATGGAGTGATCCTCGACGCCGGCACCGAGCTCGGGATACATGTTCTGGATCGCACCGATCCACACGCCGAGCATGCCGGTGCGCAGGTCGCCGAAGTACTTCCACGTCAGCGAGTCGGGGCCCAGAGGGTCACCCTGATTGGCGGTCGTCATTGAGCGCACAGCTAAACGATAATGTTGACAACACACGTTGTCTACGATTTGGCAGGGCGTGGCGGCCCAGTGTTATTTACGCTCCATCCTCGCGCCACAGGCTTGTAACCAGGCGGTTTGCCGCTCGATTGCCGGTGCCGAACAGCGCCGCATACCCTGGCGGCGTGAATGTCGAGTCGTTCGACGAACGATCCGGCGGTATCGGGGAAATCGACCAGGAACCGCACCGTCCGGCCCAGCCGCCACGGTCATCGGCACCGATGAGGTGGCTGAAGGACACCAACCACAGCCCGGCTGTCGTCGCTTTCCTGCGCCGTGCCCGGCGCGCGCTGCCGGGCGACCCCGAATTCGGCGATCCGTTGTCGGTGGACGGAGTCGGGGGGCCGCGCGTCGCCGCCAGGGCCGCCGATCGGCTGCTGGAGCGTGAGGCCGCCTCACGCGAAGTGAGCCTGGGCGCGCTGCAGGTGTGGCAGGCCCTGACCGAGCGTGTGTCGGGGAAGCCGGCGAATCGTGAGGTGACGCTTGTCTTTACCGATCTGGTGGGCTTCTCGGCGTGGTCGTTGAGCGTCGGCGACGAGGCGACGTTGAAGTTGTTGCGCCGCGTTTCTCAGGTTGTCGAGCCGCCGCTGCTGGAGGCGGGCGGTCACATCGTCAAGCGGATGGGCGACGGCATCATGGCGGTGTTTTCCGAACCCCTTACTGCGGTGCGCGCCGCCATCGCTGCTCGCGATGCCGTGAAAGCCGTTGACGTGGACGGGTATACGCCGCGGATGCGGGTCGGCATCCATACGGGCCGACCACAGCGGATCGGATCGGACTGGCTCGGCGTGGACGTCAACATCGCGGCGCGGGTGATGGAACGGGCCACCAGGGGCGAACTGGTGGTTTCTGCGCCGACATTGGAGCGGATTCCCGACGAGGACTTCGAATCGCTGGGTGTGATCGCCAAACGGCTTCGCAGGCAAGTCTTTACGGCCAAGCAAGACGGTGTGCCGGCCGACCTCACCATGTATCGCTTGAAAACTCGCAGGCAGTTGCCAGGTAGCGAGGACGAGCAGGCGGCCGAACCGGGCGCATAGTGGATTGGAGATGTTGCGCCGACTGCTCGCCCGCCTGGCACGGATCCGCGTCACCGTGGCGTACGCGGTGATCGTGACGTCCGTCACCGTCGTTTTGTGCGCGCTTGGTCCCAAGGTGCAGGACCAAGTGATCCGCCATGTCAGTACCAACCTGCACAACCTTAGCCGTGGGCACGTCGGCACTTTGCTGGGTAGCGCGTTCGTCATCGACGCGGGGCCGATCTACGTGTGGCTACCCGGATTGGTGTGTCTGCTCGCGGTTGCGGAGCTGACGTATCGCAGCGGCCTGTTGGTGGTGGCGTTCACGGCGGGGCACATCGGTGCCACGCTGCTTGTGGCCGCAGGCCTGACGGCGGCGGTGGAGCTGGGCTGGCTGCCGCTGTCGGTCAGTCGCGCGACGGACGTCGGCATGAGCTATGGCGCCGCGGCCGTGCTTGGCTCGCTGACCGCGGCGATCCCGGCACGTTGGCGACCGGCATGGATTGGATGGTTCCTGGCGGTCGGAGCGGCGGTGGTGGCCGTCGGCCGCGATTTCACCGACGTCGGACACACGGTGGCGCTGGTGCTGGGCATGTTGGTCGCGACGCGGTTCCGTCGGCCCCCGCACTGGACGGCGGTGCGGTTCGTGATGCTCGGCGTCGCAGCAGCCTTCGGCTACCTGGTGCTGGCCAGCACCGATCTGCTGGTCGCGACGGCCGCCGGCTTGGCTGGCGCTGTGATCGGCGAGGCACTCACCCGGCGCCGCGTGCCGCTGGTACCGGCCGGTAATGCATGCGAGGTGCCATCGGGTCATCGCCTATGATCGCCGGGTGGCTGATCAGCCCATAGACCTGTCAGAAGAAGCGCTGACCAAAGCCGTCAGCGCGGCCCAGCATGCCTTCGACCTGACCACCGATCTGGACGAATTGGCCCGCGCCAAGACCGAGCATCTCGGCGACCGCTCGCCGCTCGCGCTGGCTCGCCAGGCGCTGGGTTCGCTGCCCAAGGCGGACCGTGCGGACGCCGGCAAGCGGGTCAACGTCGCGCGCACCGAGGCGCAACGCGCCTACGACGAGCGTCTCGCCGCCCTGCGCGCCGAGCGCGACGCCGCCGTGCTGGTCGCCGAGCGCATCGACGTCACGCTCCCGTCGACTCGCCAGCCGATCGGCGCCCGGCATCCGATCACCATCCTGGCCGAGCACATCGCCGACACGTTCGTCGCGATGGGCTGGGAGCTCGCAGAGGGACCCGAGGTCGAGACCGAGCAGTTCAACTTCGACGCGCTGAACTTCCCGCCCGACCATCCGGCGCGCAGCGAACAGGACACCTTCTACGTCGCGCCCGACGGGTCGCGGCAGGTGCTGCGCACGCACACCTCGCCGGTGCAGATCCGTGCGCTGCTGGAGCGCGAGCTGCCGGTGTACATCATCTCGATCGGCCGCACCTTCCGCACCGACGAATTGGACGCCACCCACACCCCGGTCTTCCATCAGGTCGAGGGTCTGGCGGTGGACAAGGGCCTGACCATGGCGCATCTGCGCGGCACGCTGGACGCGTTCGCCCGCTCGGAGTTCGGACCGCAGGGCCGCACCCGATTCCGCCCGCACTTCTTCCCGTTCACCGAGCCGTCGGCCGAGGTCGATATCTGGTTCCCCAACAAGAAGGGTGGGGCCGGCTGGGTCGAGTGGGGCGGCTGCGGCATGGTCAACCCGAATGTGCTGCGCGCCTGCGGTATCGACCCCGCGGTGTACTCGGGGTTCGCGTTCGGGATGGGGTTGGAGCGAACCCTGCAGTTCCGCAACGGAATTCCTGACATGCGCGACATGGTCGAGGGCGACGTCCGGTTCTCGCTGCCGTTCGGGGTCGGTGCCTGATGCGGATTCCGTTCAGCTGGCTGCGTGAGGCCGTTCGTGCCGGCGC
>DASRJA010000780.1:0-5802 GCA_035649695.1 Mycobacterium sp.
TGGCGACCTGCTGGGCGTGGCCGCCACGGGCGCGTACTGCTATTCCATGTCGAGTCGTTACAACCTGATCGGCCGCCCCGCGGTGGTGGCCGTGCGCGACGGGCAAGCCCGCCTGATTCTGCGCCGGGAGACGGTCGACGATCTTCTCAGTCTGGAGGTAACAGAATGAATGGTGACGAAAAGCCGATCGGCGTAGCCGTATTGGGGCTCGGCAATGTCGGCAGTGAAGTGGTGCGCATCATCGAGGACAGCGCCAACGATCTGACCGCCCGCATCGGGGCTCCGCTCGTGCTGCGCGGCATTGGGGTGCGCCGCGTGGCAGACAACCGTGGCGTGCCGGTCGAGTTGCTCACCGACAACGTCGAAGAGCTGGTGTCCCGTGACGACGTCGACGTCGTCGTCGAACTGATGGGGCCGGTCGAGCCCGCGCGCAAGGCCATCCTGAGTGCGCTGGAACAGGGCAAGTCGGTCGTCACCGCCAACAAGGCGCTGATGGCGGTGTCCACGGGCGAACTGGCGCAAGCCGCCGAGCATGCCCACGTGGATCTCTACTTCGAGGCGGCCGTGGCCGGTGCCATCCCCGTCATCCGCCCGCTCACCCAGTCGTTGGCCGGTGACACCGTGTTGCGCGTCGCCGGAATCGTCAATGGCACCACCAACTACATCCTTTCGGAGATGGACAGCACCGGCGCCGACTACGCCACGGCGCTCGCTGATGCCAGCGCCCTGGGCTATGCGGAGGCCGATCCGACCGCCGATGTCGAGGGCTACGACGCCGCGGCCAAGGCCGCGATCCTGGCATCGATCGCCTTCCACACCCGCGTGCACGCCGATGACGTCTACCGCGAAGGCATCACCAAGGTGACTCCCGCCGACTTCGCCTCGGCGCGCTCGCTCGGATGCACGATCAAACTGCTGGCCATCTGCGAACGCCTCACCACCGATGAAGGCCAGCAACGGGTTTCGGCGCGCGTCTACCCGGCGCTGGTGCCCCTCGACCATCCGCTGGCCGCGGTCAACGGCGCATTCAATGCGGTCGTGGTGGAGGCCGAGGCCGCCGGTCGGCTGATGTTCTACGGCCAGGGCGCGGGCGGTGCACCCACGGCCTCCGCAGTAATGGGTGACGTCGTGATGGCCGCCCGCAACCGCGTGCAGGGCGGCCGCGGGCCGCGCGAGTCGAAGTACGCCAAGTTGCCGATCTCACCGATCGGCTTCATCCCCACCCGTTACTACGTGAACATGAATGTCGCCGACCGGCCCGGCGTGTTGTCCGCTGTGGCAGCCGAATTCGGCAAGCGCGAAGTCAGCATCGCCGAGGTCCGCCAGGAAGGCATGGTCGACGAGGGCGGCCAACGGTGCGGCGCCCGCATCGTCGTCGTCACCCACCAGGCCACCGACGCCGCGTTGTCGGAAACCGTTGCGGCGCTGGCCGACCTCGATGTGGTGCAGAGTGTCAACAGCGTGCTTCGCATGGAAGGAACCACGGAATGACCGCCCCCAGGACCGCGGTGCACCAGCCCTGGCCGGGCCTCATCGCCGCCTACCGCGACCGGCTGCCGGTCCAGGACAACTGGACCGCGATCACGCTGCTCGAGGGTGGCACACCGCTGGTCCCAGCGCCGCGGCTGTCCGAATACACCGGCTGCACAGTGCATCTCAAGGTCGAGGGGCTCAACCCGACCGGCTCGTTCAAGGACCGCGGCATGACGATGGCCGTCACCGAAGCCGTAGCGCGCGGTCAGCAGGCCGTGCTCTGCGCGTCGACGGGCAACACCTCTGCGTCGGCTGCGGCGTATGCGGCACGGGCCGGCATCACCTGTGCGGTGCTGATACCGCAGGGCAAGATCGCGATGGGCAAGCTCGCGCAGGCGGTCATGCACGGCGCCAAGATCATCCAGATTGACGGCAATTTCGACGATTGCCTTGAGCTGGCCCGCAAGCTCACCGCCGACTATCCGACCATCTCGCTCGTCAACTCCGTCAACCCGTACCGCATCGAAGGCCAGAAGACCGCGGCGTTCGAGATCGTCGACGCGCTCGGCAGCGCGCCCGACGTGCACTCACTGCCGGTCGGCAACGCGGGCAACATCACCGCGTATTGGAAGGGCTATACCGAGTACCACCGCGACGGCGTATCCGATCGGCTGCCCCGCATGCTCGGTACGCAGGCCGCCGGCGCCGCGCCACTGGTGCTGGGCGAGCCGGTCAGCAATCCCGAGACAATTGCCACCGCCATCCGGATCGGATCGCCGGCGTCGTGGGCGTCCGCAGTGGAGGCGCAGCAGCAGTCCAACGGCCGCTTCCTTGCCGCCACCGACGAGGAGATCCTGGCGGCATATCACCTGGTCGCGCGGACCGAGGGCGTCTTCGTCGAGCCCGCGTCGGCGGCCAGCATCGCCGGCCTGCTGAAGTCGATCGAGGACGGCTGGGTGACGAGGGGGTCGACCGTGGTCTGCACGGTGACCGGCAACGGGCTCAAGGATCCCGACACCGCGCTCAAGGGCATGCCCGCAGTCACCCCCGTGCCTGTCGATCCCAGCGCTGTGGTCGAGAAGCTGGGCTTGGTCTAGCCACGTGAATACCCTGCCGGCCGGGCTGACCGCCACCGCCGTCGTGGCGGCCTCGAGCGCCAACCTCGGCCCCGGTTTCGACAGCCTGGGCCTCGCGCTCAGCCTCTACGACGAAATCGTCGTCGAGACAACCGAATCCGGCCTTGTCGTCGAAGTGGAAGGGGAAGGCGCCGGCCAGGTTCCGCAGGACTCGTCGCACCTAGTGATCCGGGCCATCGAGCACGGCCTACAGGCCGTCGGCGTCACGGTGCCCGGGTTGAACCTGCGCTGCCGCAACGATATTCCGCATTCACGCGGCCTCGGCTCGTCGGCCGCCGCGGTCGTCGGTGGCCTCGCGGCCGTCAACGGTCTTGTGACACAAGCGGGTTCGACAGAGCTCAGTGAATCGGAACTGATCCAGCTCGCCAGCGAGTTCGAGGGTCACCCCGACAACGCGTCGGCCGCCGTTCTGGGTGGTGCGGTGGTGTCGTGGACTGAGCACGAGGGCGTGCTGCCTCGGTATGCGGCGGCGCCACTTCGGGTGCACCCCGACATCCACCTGTTTCCCGCGATTCCGGAGGAGCGCTCGTCGACGGCGGAGACGCGCGTACTGCTGCCCGACCGGGTCAGCCACACCGACGCGCGGTTCAACCTCAGCCGCGCGGCGCTGCTGGTGCTGGCGCTGACTGAGCGGCCGGATCTGCTGATGGAAGCGACTGAGGACGTCCTGCATCAGCCGCAGCGCGCACCCGCCATGCCGGCATCGGCGGAATACCTGCGGATACTTCGGCGTTGTGGTGTTGCGGCAGTGTTATCCGGGGCCGGACCTGCAGTCATTGCGTTGAGTTCCCAGGCAGAATTGCCTGCAGAGGCCCTGGAGTACGGCACCGCCAATGGGTTCACCGTCAGCAAGATGGCCGTTGGTGAGGGCGTCCGATGGACGTCCGGCGTGGCCGTTCGGAGCTAGCTTTGCGGACCACATGAGTCACACGCGAATCAGGGTGTTTCTTGCTTCCGGCTCCGATGCGGGTTATTCTCGCTGTCGTCCAGCAATCGCAGCGTCTCTGCCTGCGCAGACACTAGGACGACCACTTCCCCTTTAGGTGTTCAATCTTGTGGACTGACGGTTCGCCGCATACCGGCGAAACCCGGCCATCACCGTTGCAGAGGCAATGGTGGGACCGCCGCATTCAGCGCATCAGCTGAGTGCCCGGACCTCCGCGCCGACTTGGTTAGCGGGGGATCAGAAAGGAAATCCGTGACTGAAACGGACCTCTTCACGGCTGGTAGCGGCAGCGAAAATGTCGAGCTGCCGCAATCCGAATCCGTGACTTCAGACAATTCATCTTCCCCGGACGACTCCGGAGCAGACGCGACGAACGGCACGTCCACCGCGGAGACCGCGCCCACGGCCGACGTCGCGTCCGGCGATCGTCCCGCGGCCCTGTCGACCATGGTGCTGCCCGAACTGCGGGCGCTCGCCAAGCAGATCGGCGTCGAGGGCGCGTCCGGAATGCGCAAGAGCGAACTCGTCGCTGCCATCCGCGAACGCCGCGGCGAGTCCAACGGCCGTCCGAAAGAGGCGGCCAGCAGCGACGCAACCGACAGCGCAGCTCCTGCAGCCGACACGACTGAGCAGCCCGCCGAGGAGCAGGCCCCGCCGCGCCGCGAGCGTCGCGGCGCCTCTCGCGGCGCCGGCGCACCGGGCGGCCCGGACGAGAAGAAGGGCGAGACCAAGCAAGAGTCCGCCCAGCAGAACAAGGCCGATACCGAAGCCGCGCAGGCCCCGAAACAGGACCGCAAATCCGACGGCGGCGACCAGCAAGGCGATCAGGGCGGCCAGAACCGCGGCGGCAACGCCGGCGATGACGACGGCGAGGGCCGTGGCGGTCGCCGTGGCCGTCGCTTCCGTGACCGCAGGCGCCGTGAGCGCGGCGATGGCGGCGGCGGTGACCGCGATACCGAGCTGCGTGAGGACGACGTCGTTCAGCCCGTCGCGGGCATCCTCGACGTCCTCGACAACTACGCGTTCGTCCGGACCTCCGGCTATCTGGCCGGCCCCAACGACGTGTACGTGTCCATGAACATGGTGCGCAAGAACGGCCTGCGCCGCGGTGACGCGGTGACCGGCGCCGTCCGCGTGCCCAAGGACGGTGAGCAGCCCAACCAGCGGCAGAAGTTCAACCCGTTGGTCCGGCTGGACACCGTCAACGGCAAGCCCGTCGAAGAGGCCAAGAAGCGGCCAGACTTCACCAAGCTCACCCCGCTGTATCCCAACGAGCGGCTGCGCCTGGAAACCACCTCCGACAAGCTGACCACCCGCGTGATCGACCTGATCATGCCGGTCGGCAAGGGGCAGCGTGCGCTGATCGTGTCGCCGCCGAAGGCCGGTAAGACCACGATCCTTCAGGACATCGCCAACGCGATCACCAAGAACAACCCGGAATGCCATCTGATGGTGGTGCTCGTCGACGAGCGACCGGAAGAGGTCACCGACATGCAGCGCTCGGTCAAGGGTGAGGTCATCGCCTCGACCTTCGACCGTCCGCCGTCAGACCACACGCAGGCCGCCGAGCTGGCGATCGAGCGGGCCAAGCGCCTGGTCGAGCAGGGCAAGGACGTCGTCGTGCTACTCGACTCGATCACCCGCCTGGGCCGCGCGTACAACAACGCTTCGCCCGCGTCGGGCCGGATCCTGTCCGGTGGTGTCGACTCGACCGCGCTGTATCCGCCGAAGCGGTTCCTCGGCGCGGCCCGCAACATCGAAGAGGGCGGCTCGCTCACGATCATCGCCACCGCGATGGTCGAGACCGGTTCGACCGGCGACACGGTGATCTTCGAGGAGTTCAAGGGCACCGGTAACGCCGAGCTCAAACTCGACCGCAAGATCTCCGAGCGACGGGTGTTCCCGGCCGTCGACGTCAACCCGTCCGGCACCCGCAAGGACGAGCTGCTGCTCTCGACGGACGAGTTCGCGGTCGTACACAAGCTGCGCCGCGTGCTGTCCGGTCTGGATCCGCATCAGGCCATCGACCTGCTGATGAGCCAGCTGCGCAAGACCAAGAACAACTACGAGTTCCTGGTGCAGGTCTCCAAGACCGCGCCGGGCTCGATGGACAACGACTAACGAGCGATTTCGGCGCGGTTATCCACGCTCAGCGGGCTGTTGCAAAATGTGGCGCCCGATTTTGGTGATGTGGCCGTGTCGTAGGTCGGTGTGATTGGCGGCTTGGCTGAGGATGTGTTGGTGGCC
>DASRJA010000781.1:0-3228 GCA_035649695.1 Mycobacterium sp.
GCCAACAGGTGGGGCTCGTCGATGTGCATCCCGTCGGCGCCGTCACCATGGGGCTGGCGGGCGCCCAACTCACCGAGATGGGCATGATGGCCGCCGGCGCCGGACAGGTGCGGATGTTCTCCGACGACGGCATCTGCGTGCACGACCCGCTGATCATGCGCCGCGCCCTCGAATACGCCACGGGCATTGGTGTCCTCATTGCCCAGCACGCCGAGGAGCCCCGGCTCACCGTTGGCGCCGTCGCGCACGAAGGACCCAACGCCGCGCTGCTCGGCTTGGCCGGCTGGCCCCGCGCCGCCGAGGAATCCATCGTCGCCCGCGACGCGCTGCTGGCCCGCGACGCCGCAGCGCGGGTGCACATCTGCCACGCTTCCACCGCCGGCACCGTCGAGATCGTCAGATGGGCTAAGGCGCAAGGTATTTCGATCACTGCGGAGGTCACTCCGCATCACCTGCTGTTGGACGACAGCCGACTGGCGACGTATGACGGCCGCAATCGTGTCACCCCGCCGCTGCGCGAGGCGTCAGACGCCGAGGCGCTGCGCCAGGCGCTGGCCGACGGCGTCATCGACTGTGTGGCCACTGACCACGCGCCGCACGCCGAGCATGAGAAGTTTTGCGAATTCGCGCAGGCTCGGCCCGGCATGCTCGGGCTGCAGACCGCGCTGTCGGTGGTGGTCGAGACGATGGTGCGGCCGGGCCTGCTGACGTGGCGCGACGTCGCCCGCGTGATGAGCGAAAACCCCGCCCGCATAGTCGGTTTGCCGGATCAGGGCCGACCCCTCGAGGTCGGCGAGCCCGCCAATCTGACCGTCGTCGATCCCGACGCCACCTGGACCGTCGAGGGCGGCGCTCTGGCCAGCCGGTCCGACAACACGCCGTATGAATCCATGGAGTTGCCCGCGACCGTCACGCTGACGCTGCTGCGTGGCAAGGTGACCGCGCGGGACGGGAAGAGCCCGGCGTGAACACCGGAACTCTCGTCACGTCGCTGATCATGGCCGCGGTGCTCGCGGTGCTGATCGCGTTCCTGATCCGGCAGATGCTGCGCGGCTGGCTGCGCCGCGCCCAGCGACAAGCGCAATTGATTGGGACGCTGCCGCCGCTGCCGGACACCGTCGGTCCGGCGCTCATTCCCGCGACCAAGGGCCTCTATGTCGGGAGCACGCTGGCACCCAGCTGGCTGGACCGCATCGCGGTCGGTGACCTCGGCTACCGCGCCAAGGCTGTGCTGACCCGCTATCCCGAAGGAATCATGTTGCAGCGCACCGGCGCAGGGCCCATTTGGATACCCGACGACGCGATCGCCGCGATCCGCACCGAGAAGGGCATCGCGGGCAAGGCGATGACCCACGAAGGCATTTTGGCGATCCGCTGGCGACTGCCGTCGGGGGCCGAAATCGACACCGGATTCCGCGCCGACAACCGCGACGAGTACTCGAAGTGGCTGGAGGGGGTGGCATGACCGCCAGGGCGGTGCTGGTTCTCGAGGACGGCCGGATCTTCACCGGAACCCCGTTCGGCGCCGTCGGGCAGACGCTCGGCGAGGCCGTGTTCTCGACCGGCATGTCCGGCTACCAAGAGACACTGACCGATCCGAGCTATCACGGGCAGATCGTGGTCGCCACGGCGCCGCAGATCGGCAACACCGGCTGGAACCAGGAGGATGCCGAAAGCCGCGGCGACAAGATCTGGGTGGCCGGCTACGCGGTGCGCGACCCGTCGCCGCGGGCCTCGAACTGGCGTGCCACCGGCGCGCTCGAGGACGAACTCGTCCGCCAAGAGATCGTCGGAATCGCGGGTATCGACACCCGCGCCGTGGTGCGACACCTGCGCAGCCTGGGCTCGATGAAGGCGGGGGTGTTCAGTGCAGATGCGTTGGCCGACCCGGACGAGCTGCTGACCAGGGTCCGCAGCCAGCCATCGATGCTCGGCGCCAACCTCGCGGGTGAAGTCAGCACCGATGCCAGCTACGTCGTGGAACCCGATGGGCCGCAACGGTTCACCGTCGCCGCGATCGACCTCGGCATCAAGACGAACACGCCGCGTAACTTCGCCAGGCGTGGCATCCGAAGTCACGTGTTGCCGTCGACGGTCGAGTTCGCGCAGATCGCCGACCTCAAGCCAGACGGGGTGTTCCTGTCCAACGGGCCAGGTGACCCGGCGACCGCCGATCATATTGTGGCCGTCACGCGTGAGGTGCTCGGTGCCGGGATCCCGCTGTTCGGCATCTGCTTCGGTAACCAGATCCTCGGTCGGGCGCTTGGCCGCTCGACTTACAAGATGGTGTTCGGGCACCGCGGTATCAACGTGCCGGTCATCGACCACGCGACGGGCCGCGTCGCCGTTACCGCGCAGAACCACGGGTTCGCGCTCGAGGGCGAGGCGCGGGAGCGGTTCGACACGGACTTCGGCGCCGCTGAGGTCAGCCACACCTGTGCCAACGACGGTGTCGTCGAAGGCATCAAACTCGTTGACGGCCGCGCCTTTTCGGTGCAGTACCACCCGGAGGCGGCGGCGGGCCCGCACGACGCGGAGTACCTGTTCGACCAGTTCGTCGACCTGATGGCACGGGAGGTGTGGTCGTGACCGCGCCCCGTAGCACCGCGAGCGTGCGCTTTTGCACGGATTTCCGCGGCGTGTCGTGTGCAAACACGCACGTCCTCAGCTTGCGCGTGGGCCACGCGGCAGAAGGGACAGCTAATGCCGCGGCGGACTGACCTCAACCACGTGCTGGTGATCGGCTCAGGGCCGATCGTCATCGGGCAGGCCTGTGAGTTCGACTACTCGGGAACCCAGGCGTGCCGCGTGCTGCGCGCCGACGGGCTGCAGGTGAGCCTGGTCAACTCGAACCCGGCGACCATCATGACCGACCCCGAGTTCGCCGACCACACCTATGTCGAGCCGATCACTCCTGCGTTCGTCGAGCGGGTCATCGCTCAACAAGCCGAGCGCGGCAACAAGATTGACGCGCTCCTGGCTACGCTGGGAGGCCAGACCGCGTTGAACACCGCCGTGGCGCTCTACGAGAACGGCGTGCTCGAGAAGTACGGCGTCGAACTGATCGGCGCCGACTTCGAGGCCATTCAGCGCGGCGAGGACCGGCAGCGGTTCAAGGACATCGTCGCCAAGGTCGGCGGCGAATCCGCCCGCTCCCGCGTCTGTTTCACCATGGACGAAGTGCGAGAGACGGTCGAGGAGCTCGGGCTGCCAGTCGTCGTTCGCCCG
>DASRJA010000782.1:0-2771 GCA_035649695.1 Mycobacterium sp.
GAAGATGGCCCCGCGCGTGCACCTGACGAATTTCGCCTCCTGATGGGGATGCTCCTGGTAGTGCATGCCGCGCAGACTGCCACGCCTGTGACTGAAGCCGACGTTCAACTGGGTCATGGCGGCGACCAGTCCATGCCGGGCGAACTCGTCGGTGCACCAGCCGCGCGCGAAAAAGCCCCGCTCGTCTTCGATCAGCGTGAGGTCGACCAGGTACGCGCCGGGAAGATTGGTCTCGGTGAATCGCATAGTCGGTTATCGCCGGTTGATATTCTGTCACGCATGTGCGCCCGTCGCGGCGCGCTTGCCCCGGTCGGTTCGATTGTAGAGAGGTCGTCACGATGAGCGTCGACACCGCGCTTCGCCTGCGCGAAGACACCCACAATCCCATCCGTGTCGGCATCGTCGGCGCCGGTTCCACCGGCCGTGCGATTGCGCTGCAGCTGGCAACGCCGGTGCCGGGCATTCGCCTTGCGGCGATCGCCAACCGCACGCCGGCAACCGCCGAGCGGGCGCTTCGCGAGGCGGAGATCGCCGGCTGGGCGCGGGTCGACTCGGCGGGGGCAGCCGACGAGGCGATCGGCCGAGGTCGGACGGTTCTCACCGACAACGCCGCGGTGATTACCTCGTGCCCCTCGATCGACGTCGTCATCGAAGTGACGGGCACGGTCGGCCCGGCGGCGCGCACCGTGCTGGATGCCTTCGCGCATGGCAAGGACGTCGTGCTGGTGAACGCCGAGCTCGATTCGCTGCTCGGGCCGATTCTCAAGGTGAAGGCGGACGAGGCCGGTGTCGTGCTGACGCACACCGACGGCGACGAGCCCGGCGTGGCCATGACGCTGCTGCGGTACCTACGGACACTCGGATTGCGCCCGGTCGCCGCCGGCAACATCAAGGGGATGGTCGACTACTACCGGAACCCCGAAACCCAGCGGGCATTCGCCGAGAAGACCGGTCAGGACGTTCACAAGGTGACCTCGTTCGCGGATGCCACCAAGCTGTCGATGGAGACCACGGTGCTGGCCAACGCGACCGGCTTTCACTGCGGCCGACGCGGCATGCACGGTCCCGCGTGCACCCACGTTCGCGAGCTCACCGAGCGGCTGCCGGCGGAACAGATGCTCGCCACGGGCCTGGTCGACTACTCGGTCGGCGCCGAGCCCGGCACCGGTGCGTGGGTGATCGTGCACGAATCGAACGCGCTCAAACAGGCACAGCTCTCCTACTACAAGATGGGCAACGGCCCGTTCTACGTGTTCTACACGCCGTACCACCTGCCGCACCTGCAGATTGGCTCGACGATCGGCCGGGCGGTGGTTCACCGCGATCCGACGGTGGCGCCGCTGAACGGCCCGGTGTGCGAGGTCGTCGCGATGGCGAAGCGCGACCTCGGGGCCGGTGAGCGGCTCGATGGCATCGGCGGGTTCTGCACCTACGGCCTGATCGAGAACACCGCGACGGCGCGCGCCGGACGCGCGCTGCCGATCGGGTTGGCCGAAGGCTGTGTCCTGCGTCACGACGTGCCGCGAGATCGCATGCTGTCGGTCGACGATGTGGTGGAGCCGCAGCGGGAGCCGGTAATCGATCAGCTGTGGCGCGAGCAGTGCGAGCGGTGGCCGGTGGCGGCGGCGCAGCCGGAAGTGGCCGCGGTCAACGCCTGAGCGTCCTGTCGTGGCGGTCGTGGCTCCTGGCACGGGCGCCACGGCTTCGTCATCGACTGACACGACGTCAGCGGCGCAAATCGTAGATGATGCCTTCCTGCCCGTAGATCTTCCGGTAGTGTTGATTCAGGTACGCGTCAAGGGTCGAGTACTGGTTGACGTACTGAAAAAGCGAATTCGCGGACACCACGAAGTATTCAGCGCCCTTCGCGCGCACGTCCTCGATTCTCTCCGGCGTCGCCCATGACAGGGCGAAATACCAGCCTCGCCGGTCCCCGAAGAAGAACACGTCCGGTGGCGTCATCCACGTCTTCGGCGTGAGGCCATCCATCTCATGATCGGCGACGATGATGAGCGAACCAGGCCGCGTGAGTTCACCGACCTTGAGTCCCGTCAGGCGCTTTCCCTCCCAGAGGGCCGTCTCGAACGCCAGGTCGCGATTGTTGAACCGGCCATACATCACGGCGGTATTCACGACCACGAGAAGGGCGAAGGCGGCAAGCAGCGGAACCCGCACCGACGGGCGTGAGCGGTACCCGGGGCGTTGGCGCAATTCTGCGAAAGCGGTCTGGAAGCCCAGACCCGCCACGAGACAGCAGGGGGGAAGGATCGTCAGCAGATAGCCGATATGACCGGCGTACCGCAGGCCTCGGAACGCCACGAGGGCATGGACGGTAATGCCTGCAAGCCACGCCAAGACGAACCGATCGCGGCGAATCACCGACAGGTAGCAGCCGTAACAGAAGCCGAGGAACACGAGCGGCGTCAAGTGGTAGAAAACGACCCGAATCGCCGTCTGCTTGTAGATGAACGGGTCCGTCAACGTACTCTTCGTCCCGAACTTGAGCGAGCCCGCGGCGAAGATGCCGAACGTGTTGCCGTCTTCGAGATACATCTGATACGCATGGGAGTACCAGAGAACGGCGGGGACCAGCATCACGGCAGCGACAAGCCAGGTGGTCGGCTTCAGCACGAATCGCTGACCGTAGCGCCGGACGAAGAGGTACAGCACGACGAATCCGACGTAAAGGGCGGTAATCTTGCAAAGGATCGCCAGCGCGATCGCCGCTGCGCCGGCCCACAGGCGCCACCGGGAATTGTCGTCGGTCCAAC
>DASRJA010000783.1:0-2596 GCA_035649695.1 Mycobacterium sp.
ATGTAACTGCCGGGCGACCTCCACAGCAGTCCACGCGGGGGCCGTCGCCAATCGACCCGCAACCCGTCGCAGCGGCGCACCCATTCGCTGGTGCACCATCAAGCCGACCGTGGGTCGCATTCTCACGCCGGGGTCAAGCACATGAACAGCGCGGGTGTTCTCGAGATCGAAGCCGTACAACGCAGCAGCCGTGCCCATGCACGGGACAGCACGCTGTCCCATGAGCAGATCAAGCGCCGCCAGTCGGCCGATCAGGTCTGGCTCGGAAGCGGCATAGACGCCCCTCCACACGCGAACGAGACCACCCTTTCGAACCTGGACATCCAGCTGCTGACGTGTCATGACCGTCAACAGCTGTGCGGTTGTGGCGAATCCACCAAGCTCTTCGATTAGCGTCTGGGCAGCGACATGCATCTCTCGAATCATCAACGCCGGTCTCCCAAGACGTCAGCCACGACCACTGAACTTGGGGATGAAGCGCGGACTGTGGATAAGTCTCATCGCTGAGCAGACGCAAACTCGCACAAATTGCGGCTGATGAGTGCGAGTTTGCGTCTGCTCGCGCTAGGAACGCGCGGCCACGGCGAGGCCTGCGCGGTAGCCGAACACCATTGCGGGGCCCAGGGTTCCGCCTGCGCCTCCGTACGCCTTACCCGTCGCGCCGGCCATCGCGTTACCTGCGGCATACAGCCCCGGGATCACCGAGCCGTCCACATGCAGGACACGACCGTCGCGGTCGGTGCGCGGACCACCCTTGGTGCCCATCGCGCCGACCGACACGGGAACGGCGTAGTACGGGGCAATATCGATGGGACCCAGCGTCTGACCCGCCACGGTTGCGGCGCTGGTGTCGCCCCAATACCCGTCGTAAGCGCTTGAGCCCCGGCCGAAGTCGGGATCTGTCTCGTGTGCGACGTTGTCGTTCCACGCCGCCAGTGTGCGTGCGAGGCCGTCGGCGTCGATGCCGGTCTTAGCGCCCAATTCCGCGAGATCTTTCGACGGCGAGAACCAGTCCGGCGCCTCGTCGCCTGGCAGCACGCCCAGGAAGCCATACCGCTTGAGGTGCTGCGAGTCGAACACGATCCACGCGGGATCGTTCGCGTACCCGTCGCGTGGGTCGAGGTACTGGAACGGTCCCGCCATCGAGTTGTACTCGCCCGCTTCGTTGAGGAACCGCTTGCCCGCCCGGTTGACGATGATGC
This sequence comes from Mycobacterium sp., assembly GCA_035649695.1. GTDB lineage: Bacteria > Actinomycetota > Actinomycetes > Mycobacteriales > Mycobacteriaceae > Mycobacterium. Next base: position 1,203 of record DASRJA010000783.1, read on the forward strand.
TGCGGGGACGGGTCCGTTCAAGCCGCACACTGCGGCTGCGCGGGTGTCCCTGGAACGTGTCGCCCGGCAGCTGCACAATCGGCACCCACCACGCCTCGCCCATGTTCGCTAGGTCGGCACCGTGCGCCATCGCCATGCGCAGTCCATCGCCGGTGTTATTCGGCGGCGACACCGCGCCTCGCATCGGTCCGCGCAGGTAGGCTTCGACGAGCTTGGCGTCCCACTCGAACCCCCCGGTCGCCAACACGACGCCACGCCTAGCCCGCACCCGAATGTCCTTGCCGCCCAGACTGATACGCACACCGGTGATCTGGCCTGAATCGGAAATCAGCTCCACGGCCCGGGCGTCCGTTCGCGGGACCACGCCGATGTCGAGCAGTCCCCTCAGCAGCCCGGCGATCAATGCAGTGCCGGCCACGCAGTAGTCACCGGACTCGTTGTCGACCGACGCGTGGATGCGTGCACGGGTCTCTGCATCGATGCCGACATTGCTGAAATCTGCCGGGAACGAGGTGATCCGGTCTCGCCATTCGCCTAATCGCGACAGATCGAACGGCTTGGCATTCAGCGACCGTCCGCCCGACGGCCGTCCGCCGGGCAGTTCCGGCTTGTAATCCGGGAACCCCTCGGCGATCTCGAACTGCAGCTCGCTGTGCGCTTCGACGTAGTCGAGCATCTCGGCGCCGGTCCGAACGAACGTCTCCATCAACTCGTCGTCCATGAACCCGAGTGACTGCGCGCGCAGATAGGCCATCGCATCCTCGACCGGCAACTCGCCATCGGCGGAGCGCTTATGCGCGGGAATCCATACGATGCCACCGGAGACCGCGGTCGTGCCACCGACCGTCGCCGCCTTCTCGTAAACCTCGACCGAGGCGCCGTTGCTCGCCGCGGTGAGCGCGGCCGTCAAACCTGCGCCGCCGCTTCCCAGGACCACTACGTCGACGTCGTTGTCCCAGTCGGTCACGGTTGTCTCCCTTCAGCCGAGAATCGCGGACAATTCGTTGGCCGCGTTGATGACCGCGTCCCTGCCGCTCAACACCACATCCTCGCGGTGAGAAATGAGATTGATGCATGTCGGCGGAGACGGCGGTCGTCGCTTCACGGGCACCGCAAGTCCGTACGTGTTCGGTTCCACTTCGCCGTGCGTGATGATCCAACCTTGTTGTCGCGCTTGGGGAACGAGGTCACGCTCGCCCGGGCGCGGCGGCATGCTGGCGAGCAGAGCGATTCCGGCCGCGCCGCGGTCCAGCGGATACCGGCTGCCCTCGTGAAACGACAGTTGATAGAAGACGTTGCTAGGCACGATCACCGCGATCGCCACCTGCTGATCGCCCTCGGCGACAAGGAGTGACACCGTGGTGCCGAGTTCGTCGGCCAGTGCCCGCAGTGTC
>DASRJA010000784.1:0-4399 GCA_035649695.1 Mycobacterium sp.
CCACGTCCTCTGTCGTCGAGCGCGCCAGCACGCACTCCGGTGCCGTCCGGCTCAGCGGCGGGTACCTGGTGCACTCAACCCAGCAGACGCTCGACGACACCCCGTTGCTCAAGGTCTGGCGGCTGGGCTCCCAGACCGTCACGACGATCGGCCCGCTGGGCAGCCCGCTCGGCGACATCCACGACGAGACGCTCGCGTGGATCGGGTCCGACAGGATCGCCAGACTGACGCCGCTCGCCCCGTTCACCGCCCGGCCGCGCTACCTCGGCAACGCGCTCGGCTCCGCGTCCTTCGCCCCCGGCAAGGGTCAGGCGTGGACGCCGGAGTTCGCGATCAGCAAGGCCCTGCCGAGCTGCACGGTGACCATCACCAGCGGTACGGCGGTGCGCCGGACGATGTCCTGTGCGACCACCGTGGGAGCGGCGCGGGTCACGTGGAACGGCCGGGACTCCGCCGGCCGCCTGCTGCCCAAGGGCCGCTACACCTGGACCCTGACCGGTGCCGACTCCGACGGCTCACTGCTGTGGTGGACCGGCTCCGCGAACCCCATCCGCGGCACCGTCACCAACACCTGACTCGATGCACCACGCGTTAGCGGAGATGCGTGGCGTGGAACGCCTCGCGCACGTCGACCCGGTCCAGCGAGGCCGGGTCGATGCCGAGGGCGCCGAACAGCGGCTTGCCCGCGCCGAGCAGCACCGGGCATCAGGTGGACGAGGACTGGGCAGTTCGCGCATGTGCTGGAGCGGGCCAGGCAGGACGGCGACGACGCCGCCCAGCGTGCGCAGGCCGAGGCGGACCCGGCCGCGACCGTTGTCCGGGTGATCGACGCACCGGCCTGGAGCGACCTCGGCCAGACGACGTCGAGCGCAATCTCAGCGCCCGAGAGGGGCACTGATCACGGCAGATCCGGGCGTTGGGTGGCGACGACAAGTTCTGGGCTACGTCGATTCGATCGTGAGCTGGCCGAGGTGCTGGGGGTCTGCAACGATGTCGATCGCGACGATCGTGCCGTTGTTGATGGTGAAGGTCATGACCATGGCGAGGTGCCCGCGTGGTGTCACCAGGATCGCCGGAAGGCCGTTGACGAGTCCGGTGTGGGCGTGCTTGGCCCGGTGCGAGAAATCCAGCGCCTGCCGCGCGATTGCACGGGCGCCGCGGAGGCGAGTGGGCGTCCCTGGGGTTGCTGCTGAGGCGTCGACACGCACTGTGACGTCGGGGTCGAGCAGGTCGAGCAGCGCGGCGAAGTCGCCGTTGCGTGATGCGGCGAGGAAGGCGTCGACGACCGCCCGCTGCCGGTGTCGATCGGTGTTGGGCATGGCCGAGGCGCCCACTCGGTGGCGCGCGCGGCTGGCCAACATCTTGGTCGCCTGGGCCGAGCGGCCGACGATCGGCGCGATCTCGCGGAAGGGCACGGCAAACATGTCGTGCAGGACGAAGGCCAGCCGTTCCGCGGGGGTCAGCGTGTCCAGCACGACCAGCAGGGCGAGCCCGATCGAGTCGGCCAGCATCGCCTCCTGCTCTGGGTCGGGGCTGTCCGCGGGTTGCGGTGTGTCAAGGGGAACCTCATGCCGCGCCTTGCGCGAGCGCAGCATGTCCAGGCACACGCGCGCCACGACGGTGGTGAGCCAGCCTCGGGTGTTTTGGATGCCATTCGGGTCGGCGCGGGCCAGCCGCAGCCACGCCTCTTGGACCGCGTCGTCGGCTTCGCTGCGCGAGCCGAGCATGCGGTAGGCCACCGCGCGCAGGTGGCTTCGGTGCGCCTCGAACTCGTCCACCGGTTACCTTTCCGCCCCACACTCCGTCATAGCACTGACGAGTGAAGGCAGGCAGAGGTAACAGGAGGACCGATGGAACCGCTGGTTTCCACGATCGAGATCGCGCGCCCGCCGGAGGAGGTCTTTGCCTTCGCGACCGATCCGCTGCACTTCGCCGAGTGGCAGCACGATGTGGTGAGCGTCCATATGCTCGAAGATTCGCGGTTCACCACGACCCGGCGGATCAGCGGCGCCGAGCGCACGATGACCCAACAGATCACCCGCAACGACCCCCCTCGCGGCTGGGCCGCCCAAGGCATCGACGGCCCTATCCGCCCGCACGCCACGATCACCATCGAGCCGGTCAACAACGGTGCGCGGTCACGAGTGACCTTCGCCCTCGACTTCGAAGGTCACGGACTCGGCGCACCCCTGGTACCGCTGGTACGCCGGCAGGCACGAAAGGGTGCTCCGAACAGCTACCGGAACCTCAAGAGGCTTCTTGAGAGCGACCAGTAGTAGGGCAAGCATCCGGACCCCGCACGCACCGACGCCGAGCTAGCGGAGGGCGCGCACACGGGCCAGGTCCGCAGGATTACCGGCAGAACCCGGATGAGCGGACGTCCGCGACTCGGCATCAGCGAACGTTCGCGCAGCACCGGTTGCTCGACGAGCGGTGCCCCAGGCGACTCTCGCAGCCCAGCACGGTGAACTGTCGCATGACCGCAGGTGACCGAACCGATGAGCCCTAGGGTGGTCATGGTCGGCCGGCGGACGCGCCGACAGCGCGTGGTGCTGTTCGTGGTGCGAGATGGAGGCAATTCGTGCGGATTGTGGGGCGTGGTGCGGCCACCCGCGTTGGTATTGGTGCTGGTAGAGACCGTATGAGGCACTGTCCTTCCTACTCGTAGTGAGAAGGTCCTCGGTTCGATCCGACGGGCGGCTCACGACGAAACCCCAGCGTCGCGATGCGATTGAGCAGTTCCTGAACGGACAGCAGCACCCGCTCATCGGCATGACCGCGCGGACAGCGGCAGATGAGTGCGTCCATGGCGCGACGGGCTACCGGAGTTGGCCGCCGCCTTTTGGCCCGCTGATATCGGCGACGAGTGCGACCCGGGCGCCAGGTCTGACGTCGACGTCCGCGCCGAGGGCGCGAAGCGGCGACGCGATCGACTCGGGGTCCGGGTGTTCGATGTGCATCGATTCCAGCATGAGGCCGACCGGTGCGGCTGCGGCCGGGTGCGCCGTGTCGCCCCATCTGATCAGAAAGGGGATGACACCGGCTGTGCGGGCATTCGCGGTGACGCGCCAGCGAAGCATCGTCCCTGACGCGGTGAGTCGGTGGCCTTCGATCACCTCGCCCGGGTCGTAGCCGGCCGCGCGCGCCGCCTCGAGCGAATCATCGATGTTGTCGCACGCGATCGCCCAGCCGACCAGCCCGCTGTGCGTGATCCCGTCGACGCCGTACGGGCGCGGATCCGGCGGCTCGGGCTGAGTGGGGTCAGGAGCGATGATCTCGAGGTACGCGGTTGGCCCGAGCGCCAGCAGCTTGTTGTGGGTGCCCTGACCGAGGTGTTGTCCGCCGCCGTCGGCTCGGACGCCGAATCGCTCCTCAATCTCCCGGACGCCATTCTCGAGATCCGGCGCCGCGTAGATGAGGTGATCGATGTGGTTCATAGGTTCGAACGCTAGCGCTCACGCGGCTGCTATAGCGCGGCGCACAAGGCGTTGGCGATCGGTCCACGGATAGTGCAAAGCAAAATGGCTCGATCGTGTCGGCGCGCGGCCGGCGCCGTCGACCATGACGACATGAGTTACGGTCCGCCTACTCCTTCGGCACCATCGCGTTGGCCGCGCGGAGGACGCCGCGCTTCAGGCTGCGCGCGCCGACTCGGGTCATGGCCGTAGGGCGAGACGGCGAGGCAGGCCGGCGTACCACGATTTCGTCACCAACGACGATGGTGCCCGGGCTGCTCACCGTCGCATAGATTCCGAGGCAGCGGTTCGCGTGCTTTGCCACGGTGCGCATCACTTGGATGTCTGTCGGGAGCTCGCGCTGCTCGCGGGTAGGCATGACGCAACGCAGCGTGGGGATCTCGCCGTGCAGACCTGCGTTCGGCAGGTCGAGGTCGGCGTTGCACCAGCTGTTCTCGGGCAACTCGTCGCCCGGTTCGGTGTCGACGACAGGTTGGGCCGGAACCGGCGAACATCGAAGTCGGATCCCGGCGTGAGCGCGGCCATCGCTGCCAGACTGGCGCGAGTGATCACATGCACCGGATAAGCGTCGAAAAGCGAACCGACTGGCGTGACGTAGCGACTCAATTCGGCGAGCTTGCGGAGCGGAAACACGCTCAAGTCAGGCAGCGGCTCGTCCTCGGCGAGCCCGAAGTGCGAGCGGATGTCGGCCTTGGTTTCTCGCGGCGCCCGGTATGCATCCTTATCGGAAGGAGGAGGTATCGGCTCGAGCCGGACCTTGCTGCCGACCAGCTCCGAAAGCCGGGCATGCACCCCCGGATCGGCGCTCGAGATCTCCTCGCCGTCGGGCAACACGATGACGACTTCCGGGGCGAACCCCGACGGATCGGCCGCGTAGCGGGCGCCGCACCTCAGCAGCGCAGGCCGGCGTCGTGCGGTCGTTA
>DASRJA010000785.1:0-6309 GCA_035649695.1 Mycobacterium sp.
CCCAGTGTGCCCTGCAGGAAGGAGAAATCGCGAACGCAACGTTCTTGGGCCGCGGCTTCGGCGGCTCATTGAGGACATGCGTCAGGAGTGGCGGAGTATCGACCAGCGGATGCGGCGAGCCGCTGCGCACTTTGCCCGAGAGCACTCTGGCGGCTCACCTCTCCCGGAACGCCCGCATCAGCTGGTCGTGCAGGGGCTTCATCAGATAGGAGAACATCGTCCGGTCGCCGGTCTGCACGAACGCCTCGACCGGCATGCCGGGCCCGAGCTTGACTTCGCCCAGCCGGGCAATCTCCTGGGCGGTCATCCCGATCCGGATGGTGAAGTAGCTCAGGCCCGAGCGCTGGTCGTTCGACGCGTCGGCCGCGATCAGGGTGACCGTGCCGTTGAGCTCGGGCGTGGTCCGCTGGTTGAAGGTCACGAAGCGCAGCACCACCGGCTGGCCGATCTGCAGGCGGTCGATGTCCTTGGGGTCGACCTTCGCTTCGACCATCAGGTTGTCCGCCTCGGGCACGATCATCATGATCGCCTCGCCGGCCGTGATCACACCGCCGACTGTGTGGACCGTCGACTGGAACACGTAGCCGTCCTGCGGCGCGCGGATGTCGATGCGCTTGAGCTGGTCCTCAGCCGCAACCTTGCGCTCGATGAACTCGCCGATTTTGCCGTCGATCTCGCGCATCTCCTTGGCCACCTCGCTGCTGAGGTCCTGGTCGATCTGGATGATCTGCAGCTCGGTCTCGGTGACCTTACCCCTGGCCTGGGCCGCGGCCGCGATTAGCTGGCCGCGTTCGCCATCGAGCCGGGTTGCCTCGCGCTCGAGTTGGGTGAGGCGGGTGATTGGGATGAGCTTCTTCTCCCACAGGTCCCTGACGCCTACGAGCTCGCGATTGATCAGCACGACCTCCTGTGCCTTGGCTTTCTGCTGCGTCGTGAGGCCGGTGATCTCCTCGTTGAGCTGGGCGACGCGCTGGGCGAGCTGGGCCTTCAGGCCGCTGCGCGACGTGTGCCGCAAGTCGAAGAGCTTGCGCTCGCTCGAAAGCGCCTCGGCGACATCCGGATCGTTGGCGCGATTGGCGAGCTCCTTGGGCATCGGGATCGATCCTGCCCCGTCGCGCTCCGCGGCGAGCCGGGCCTTGCGGGCGTAGAGCTCGGTCAGGCCTTTGGTGACGATGGCGAGGTTGGCTCGCGTGATCGTCTCGTCGAGGCGCACCACGACATCGCCTGCCTTGACGCGGTCGCCGTCGCGCGCGCGCACCTCGCCGACGACGCCGCCGGTCGGATGCTGCACCTTTTTCACGTTCGAGTCGACGACGAGGGAGCCGGGCGCGATGAGCGCGCCGGAAATCTGCGCGGTGGCGGCCCACCCACCGACGCCGCCGGCGAGAATAATCACAACTATTAGACCGGCGAGAATGTTGCGCCGAATGGATCGTCGCGTTGGTGAAGGCCGAGATCGCATGCTAGGCACTCCCGGCTTCAGAAACGAGCTTGAGGGGGCGCGGTGACGGTTCGCGCTGGAGCACCTTGGCAAGCACCTCATCCTTCGGGCCGAAGGCAACCGCGCGCCCTTCCTTCATTGCCAGGACGAGATCCACCCCGGCGATGGCGCTTGGGCGGTGTGCAACCACGATCACGATGCCGCCGCGGGCGCGGATGCTGAGGATGGCTTGGGTCAACGCCGCCTCGCCCTCGGCGTCAAGATTGGAATTCGGCTCATCGAGAACCACCAGGAACGGGTCGCGATAGAGCGCGCGGGCAAGCGCTATGCGCTGTGCTTGCCCCGCCGACAGCGCCGAACCACGCTCGCCGATCTGCCGGCTGTATCCATCCTCCAGAGAAACGATCATCTGATGGGCGCCGGCGGTCTCCGCCGCCACCCGTATCGCCTCGGGATCCGCATCGGGTTCGAACCGGCTGATGTTTTGCGCCACATTGCCGTTGAGCAGTTCGACGTGTTGCGGCAGATAGCCGATATGGCGTCCCAGAATATCCGGAGCCCACTGATCCAGTGACGCGCCGTCGAGGCAAACCTTGCCGTTCGCAGGCGCCCAATATCCGACCAGCATTCGCGCGAGCGACGACTTGCCAGAACCGCTCGGCCCGATTACGCCGAGGCCACTTCCGCGCTGCAGCTTCAACGACAGGTCGCGCACGGCGGGTTTGCGCGTGCCCGGCGGTGCAACACTGGCGTTTTCGACCACTAGGCTCATCTGCGGCGCCCGCAGCGGCATCGGCTCGCTGTCTGGCGGGATCGTCGCCAGCAATTTCTTCAGTCGATCCCAACTTTGCCGCGCCGCCACCCAGCCTCGCCAATGGGCAATCGCAATATCGACCGGTGCCAACGCGCGAGCACTGATGATCGCGCCCGCGATGATAATTCCTGCCGACGCTTGCTGATAGATGACAAGATAGGCGCCCACCCCGAGCACGGCGGATTGCAGCATCAGCCGCAGCACCTTCGAGATTGCGCCGAATCCCCCGGCCGCGTCACTCGCACGCCGGTTGCTCGCAAGAAATTCCTGATTGACCCTGCTCCAGCGCCCGGTTAGATGGGGAACCATGCCCATGGTGACCAGCGCCTCGGAATTGCGCCGGCTCGACTCGATCATCGCGTTGCGTGACTGCGCCAGCTCGGTCGCCGTCATTGTCGGCTTGCGCGAGAACCATTCGGTCAAGACGGTCACCATGACCAAAATCAATGCTCCGACCGTCGCAGTCATGCCGATCCAGAAATGGAAGGCGAAGCACAAGCCGAGATAGACCGGCATCCAAGGCAGATCGAATAGCGCCACAGGCCCAAGGCTGCCCAGAAATGACCGGACGCTGTCCAGGTCTCGCATCGGCCCGGCGCCATCGTTGCGCAGCCCGACGATCGACGGCAGGCGCACGATCGTCTGATAAATTCGTTCGCTCAGCGCCTCGTCGAGGCTAATGCCGATGCGGGTGAGGATGCGCCCTCGGATCAGGTCGAGCAGCCCGAGCGCCACATAGAGGCCGCCTGCGAGCATGGCGAGCCCAATCAACGTCGGCACGCTGCGGCTCGGCAGCACCCGATCGTAGACCTCGAGCATGAAGATCGCGCCAGTGAGCATGAGGACATTGCTCATCCCGCTGATCAGGCCGGTGGCGACGAACGCGCCGCGGCAGGATGCCAGGGCGGCGGCCAGCTCGGCCGCAGGGGTGTCGCGCGTAGTCGGAGACTTGGTGGTGGAACGGCTCATAAGCCAACCCTATACTGAAGCATCGTGACCAAAGCCCGACGAATTCTACGGACCGCAACTCCCGCGGATCAGTGGTGGATGAAATCGCTTGCCGACAATGTACTCATGTCCACGTTCGTCAAGGTGACACTGCTGGCTTGGTCAACGGTGATGACCGTATCGCTGCCCACCTGTTGCGTGTGAGCCAATATGTCATCGACAGTTGCGAAAATCGCCTGATCAAAATCTATTTTGTCAACGCCAGGCTCGAAATTAACGATCGTGTCGTGACCGAAGCTGGGTGCAAACTGGAAGGTGTCGGCACCGGCTCCGCCCGACAAGATGTCGTCGGTGCCCACACCGCCGACAACCACATTCTTCCCCACTCCCTCGGACGGCATGTACGTGACGAGTGTCCCTGTGCCGATGTCTGCCGCGGTTTGGAACCCCCCGGCTGAATACGGGCCGACGAGATGAATGTTGGCCGTATCCGTGCCGTCACTCACGGTCAGTGTGCCGCCAGTCCCGCCCTGGTTTGCCGTATAGGTGAGCGACAGCCCGGCCCCAAAGTCGACGTCGGAGAGATCGAATTGATCATTGCCGTCAAAGCCGGCGATGACGCCGGCGAATGCGTCCGCGTCGTCGAGCTTCACCGTGCCCGCCGCGCTGACGTCGAACGTGATGTCTTGATTGACCGCAGCGCCAAACTCCATCGTGGCAATACCGTCAATCTTTGCGGACCCATCGCCAGTCACGTCGCCGATCACAGTCAGGTTGCCGCCGTTCGCCCAAAGCAGCCCAGAATTCTCCACATCAGCGTGTATCACCAGTCCGCCGCTGCCGACCGCTTCCAGCGTGCCTGAGTTGATCACGGCGTTGGCGCCGGTATCGATAATGAGCGCGTTGCTTCCCGTGGCGACGATGGTGCCGTGGTTGACAAGCGTCATCTGCCCGCCGCCAAGTTGGCCAGCGCCAGAGATGGTATTATCCACGTTGGTCAAAGTGACGCTCGGATCGGTCCCCAAGATCACGTTCCCGCCGCTATCGGAGAGCGTGAACTGGCCGCCGCCTTGCAGCGTGATGCCGTGCTGAATGAGCTCGAGCTTGGTCTCAGCCCCGTCCGAATCGAGCGCGATCGTGCCGGTGTTGTTGACAATGCCGCCGAGCGGCAACATGGCGCCGTCGCTCACCACCATGGTGTCGGGGTTGTTGGTGACCGGCTCCTGATTGAACGCGAAATTGCTCGCGCCAAGCGCGGCCGCATCGACACCATCGAAGGTGATGGTCATGCCGTCGCCCAGCGTGAGCACGGCCTGGCCGCTGGCGTCGTTCGCGAGATTGGCCTGCACGTCGGCATAGCTTGTCATGCCGGCAAAGGCGATCAGATCGACCTGATCGTGCGCGGCGTCGAAATTGTAGATGACGTCGTGCCCGATGGGTTGGGCGAACACGAACAGGTCGTCTCCGCTCGAGCCGGTCAGATGGTCGTCGCCCGACCAGGCAAAGATCGGCGCGTCTGGCGCGAAGACCTCCACGTTGTCGGCAATCGTTATTTTTGCGGTGCTGCCGTCCACCTGCGCCCAGGTCGCGGTCACGTTGAGCAACATCGCACCCGCGAAGGCCGCTGGCGACGTGATCGCCAGCGATCGCGGGGCGGTCGTCTGCACCGTCCAGGTGCCGTCATCGAGCAGCGTGCCGCCGTTGAGGGTCCAGCCGGAGGGCACGTCTGCGATCGCCACCGTGACAAGGGCGCCGTCCTCTGCCGACGGCGCCGTCAGGCCGAGGTTGATCGGCTCGCCGGCCACCCCAGCGGGCGCTGACACCACGTGCGGATGGAGGGTTATGTCGATGGTTCCGGTTGTGGAATCACCGTCGACGTCGGTGCCCACAATGTCGTAGCTGAGTGCGATGGGCGTGCCCGGGTTGTCGACCCCATAGGTGAAGAAGCCCAAGCTGAAGTTATCCGTACCAGTGGCCGCTTCCACCTGAACGGCGCTGAACTTATGCGAATCGTCGGTGACGATCTCGTACTTCCAGTCGTCGCGCAGTCCCTCGATGAGGATGGAGTTGCCCTGGTCGGTAAGATTAATACCAAGGGCACCGTAGTTTGCAGTTGGGATCAGCGTGCCGGTCGCGTCGTAGATTTTGATGTTGGCTGTACTGAGATTGATGAAAGTTTCGCCCGCGCTGTCACCGAAGAAGGTATTGTCCGAGTCGGCCACGATCGCGGATACGACGATATTGGCCCTCTGGCTCTCGTTCCCGGTCATCTGTATCGTCTGTTTCCACCGCACCGTCTCATTGTGCGTACCGTCGTACGCGAATCCCGAGGCTGCATCCAGTTTCAATCCGTTGACCAGATCGAAGCGGATGGCTTCGCCGGTTTCGAAGGTTTGTGCCTGGCTGATGCCGATATCGTCCGCATCGCTGTTGATTGTTGCCCCGTTCGCGGTCGTCATCGCCACGTCCTGCCCCGTCGGATTCGTGCCGCCGATATCGATCAGCAGCTTAAACGGGACGTTGGCGCCGCCCACACCGGTGAGGTTGGTCGCCGTCACCGCCGTGCCGTTGGAGATGACGCCTTCGGGGTTAAAAATGTAGGTGCCGGTCAGCGGATTGATGTCGATGGTAAAGCCGACTGTGCCCGTCAGCGTTTTTGCCACCAGAATTGTGGTATCCGTCCCGCCGGCGCCGCCGTAATAGAGATAGAGCTGCTGGGTGCCGAGGAACAGCAGATGCCCGTCAAGGTCGGTTACCGCGACGGTGATGCCGCTGGTTACCCCCACCGGCACTCCCGGCACGTTGAACACAACCGAACCGACCCCGTCAGCTCCCACACTGAAATTGAGCGCGGCCGTTATTTGATCCGACGTGCCGGCAATGCCGATGTTGTCCACATTTAGGGCGTCCGGGGTCAGCCCGCTCGGCGTGTCGTCGTCAACGTTGATGCCGAGCGTGCCATCCACCGTGTCGCCGTCGCCGTCCGTCACCCGGTAGGTCAGTGTGAACGCCTGGTTGTTCTCGCCGGCCGGCAGCAGATCATGGTGGATCGGCGCGTTCTGCGTCACCGTATAGGCGCCGGTCGCCGTGTTGAGCGTCACCGTCA
>DASRJA010000786.1:0-8009 GCA_035649695.1 Mycobacterium sp.
CTTCCCAACACGACCACATCGACGTCGTTGACCCAGTCCGTCACCGCAGTAACCTCTCCCTACGCGCCGAATGTGAGCTTGTGCTCGAAAAAACTCGAGAATTTCGCACATAAGCTCACGTTGGAGGCCCCCTTCAGTTCAGGATTGCCGATAGTTCGTCGGCCGCCTTGATGACCGCCTCCCTGCCGCTCATGACCACGTCCTCGCGATGGGAGATGAGGTTGATGCAGGTCGGCGGGGACGGCGGCCGTCGCCGCACGGGAACAGCAAGGCCGTACGTGTTCGGCTCGACTTCGCCGTGCGTGATGACCCAACCTTGTTGGCGAGCTTGGGGAACCAGGTCACGCTCTCCCGGACGCGGCGGCATGCTGGCGAGCAGAGCGATTCCGGCCGCTCCGCGGTCCAATGGATATCGGCTGCCTTCGTGAAAGGACAGTTGATAGAAGACGTTGCTAGGCACGATCACCGCGATCGCCACCTGCTGATCGCCCTCGGCGACAAGGAGTGACACCGTGGTGCCGAGTTCGTCGGCCAGTGCCCGCAGTGTCGGCACGCTGAGCTGGCGGACGTTGTTGTCGAATGACGCCCCCAAGACAGCGAGTGCCGCGGCCGACCGGTATCGGCCGTCCTCGCCCTTGGCGACCATCCGGAACTGAGCCAGTGTCGTGAGCAGGCGGTACGCGATGGTCCGGTGAACGCCGATGTCGTCGGCGACCTGCTGGACTGTCAGCCCGGTTCGGGAAGCGGCAACCAGTTGCAGCGCCGCCAAACCCCTGGCCAGCGTTTGCGAACCGGGCGCACCGTTCGGCGCAGCGCTGGTGCTCGACTCCGTCATGGCGCCCCTTCCTTGACAGATGCACTCCGCGAGAGTGATGCTCTGACTATAGTGCACATGGATGTGCGATAAATGAGCAGAGTGCTTACAAAATACGAGAATCTGATTCTCGCCGTCAAGAGAGGGTGACGAGTGGGGGAGTACGAGAGCATCTGGAGTGATCTTCAGGGCGTCCCGTTCTCGCAGGGCTACCTCGATGCGGGGGGAGTGCGCACCCGCTACTTGCACGCGGGCGATCCCGGCAAGCCTGCGCTGGTGTTTCTCCACGGGTCCGGCGGTCACGCCGAGGCGTACGTGCGCAATCTGGAGGCCCACGCCGAGCACTTCTCCACGTGGTCGATCGACATGCTCGGCCACGGATACACCGACAAACCGGGTCACCCGCTCGAGGTGCGGCACTACGTCGATCACCTGATGGCGTTTCTGTACGCGATCGGTGCCGAGCGTGCGCACATCAGCGGTGAATCACTCGGCGGCTGGGTCGCTGCCCGCGCCGCCGTCGATCACTCGGATCGAATCGACCGCCTGGTTCTCAACACCGCTGGCGGTTCGCAAGCCGATCCCGAGGTGATGAAGCGGATCATCACCCTGTCGATGGCCGCCGCCGAGAACCCGGCATGGGAGACCGTGCAGGCGCGCATCAAGTGGTTGATGGCCGACAAGTCCAAGGATTACGACGACATCGTCGCGAGCCGGCAGCGCGTCTACCGTCAGCCTGGCTTCGTCGCTGCGATGAAAGACATTATGGTGCTGCAGGATCCAGAGATCCGGGCCCGTAACCTGCTCGGTCCCGCCGAGTACGGGGCGATCACCGCGCCGACGTTGGTGGTGTGGACCAGCGACGATCCGACCGCTGACGTCGCCGAGGGTCGCCGCATCGCGTCGATGATCCCGGGCGCACGGTTCGAGGTAATGCCGGGGTGTGGTCACTGGCCGCAATACGAGGACCCCAAGACGTTCAACGCCCTTCACCTCGACTTCCTGCTGGGCCGCTGACGATGAGTAACCAAGCGGACGTCGTCATCGTCGGGGCCGGACCTGTCGGACTCACGTTGGCCAACATCCTTGGCCTGCAAGGCGTTCGCACGCTGGTGGTCGATGAACGGCCCTCAGTCATCGACTATCCGCGCGGCGTCGGGCTCGACGACGAAGCGATTCGCACCTTCCAGGCGATCGGTCTCGTCGACCGGATCCTGCCGCACACCGTGCCCAACCAGATCCTGCGGTTCTTCGACGCCAAACGCCAGCTGCTCGCCGAAATGGCGCCGCCCGACGCGCGTTTCGGCTGGCCCAAGCGCAACGGCTTCGTACAGCCCATGGTCGACGCCGAGTTGCTCGCCGGGCTGGACCGGTTCGACCACGTCGTGGTGGTGTGGAACCGGCAGATGGAAAGCTGCACGGAAACCGACGACGGCGTGACCGTCGAGTTCGCGGATGGGCATGAGGCCGTACACGCCCGCTATGTGGTCGGCTGCGACGGCGGGCGCAGCGCCACCCGCCGGCTGATGGGCGTGTCGTTCGACGGCACCACGTCATCGACCCGTTGGCTCGTCATCGACTGCGCCAACGACCCACTTGGCCATCCCAACAGCGAGGTGGGGGCGGATCCAGCGCGCCCATACGTCTCGATCTCCATCGCCCACGGAATTCGTCGCTTCGAGTTCATGATTCACGGCGACGAGTCCGACGAAGAGGCAGAGGATCCGGCGTTCGTCAGACGTATGCTCTCGCAACTGGTCCCGCACCCGGAGCGCGTCGACATCATCCGGCACCGCGTCTACACCCACCACTCGCGCATCGCAGGGGCGTTCCGGAAGGGACGGCTGATGCTGGCCGGCGACGCCGCACATCTGATGCCGGTCTGGCAGGGGCAGGGCTACAACAGCGGCATCCGCGACGCGGCCAACCTCGGCTGGAAGCTGGCCGCGGTGGTCAACGGCGACGCCGGCGATGCGCTCCTCGACACCTACGACGTCGAGCGCCGCAAACACGCCAGGGCGATGATCGACCTGTCCACCTTGGTGGGGCGGGTCATCTCGCCGACGAATCGACGGGTCGCCGCGCTACGGGACCGTGTCATTCACGCCGCGTCCGTCGTGCCCACGCTCAAGCGGTACATACTCGAAATGCGGTTCAAGCCAATGCCGCGCTACGAACAGGGCGCCGTCTTCCACGCCGAGCCGCGCTCGGAAGCCTCACCGACGGGCACGCTGTTCATCCAGCCCCGCATCGACACCCGCGAGGCGCAGAACGTCCTACTCGACGACGTTCTCGGCCCCGGCTTCGCCGTGCTGTGCTGGAGTAACAACCCCCGCGCATTCCTCGGCGACGAAGCGTTCGACCGGTGGAAAGCGTTGGGCGCCACGTTCGTTGCGGCACGGCCAATGACCCAGCTGCACTGGACGGGACACGACGACCCCGACGTCGTCATCGTGGGCGATCGCACCGGCGCGCTGAAGGCGTGGTTCGACATCCACACCGATTCCGTGTTATTCCTGCGCCCCGACCGCTGCATCGCCGGCGCCTGCATCGCCCAACGGGCCCCAGAACTTTCCGCGTCACTGTTCAATGTTCTTCATCTGACCCAGGGAGGAGGCAACGGTGCCACTCGCCCTCTGCTGTATGTCGCACAGCCCACTACTGAATCTTCCGGGACCGTCGCAGGATCTCCTTGACGACATCGAATCCGCGCTCGCCAAGGCGCGCGACTTCGTCACCGCGTACGACCCCGAATTGGTGGTCATCTTCTCGCCGGACCATTACAACGGGTTCTTCTATCGAACAATGCCGCCGTTCTGCATCGGCACCGCGGCGCAAGGCGTGGGCGACTACGGGACGCACGCCGGGCCGCTCGACGTGCCCTCTGACGTCGCAACTGATTGCGCCACAGCCGTTCTCGAATCCGGCATCGACGTGGCGATCTCGGCCAGCATGGACGTCGATCACGGTACGGTGCAACCGCTGCAGAAGCTGTTCGGCGACGCGACAACGCGTCCGGTGATTCCGATCTTCATCAACTCGGTCGCCACTCCACTGGGACCGATGCGCCGGGTGCGGGCGCTCGGCGCCGCAGTCGGGACATACCTTGCGTCCCTGGGTAAGCGGGTGCTGGTTGTGGGATCCGGCGGCCTGTCCCATGATCCGCCAGTGCCGACGTTGGCCACCGCTCCGCCGGCGGCGCTTGGCCGGATCGTGCATGGCAACCCAATGACACCCGAACAGCGACAGGCCCGGCAGGTAGCCGTCATGGAGGCCGCCCGCGAATTCGCCGGTGGCCAGGGTCCGCTTCAGCCGCTCAATCCCGACTGGGATCACGCTTTCCTCGAACTGCTCGACTCCAACCGGCTCTCCGAGGTCGATGCCTGGTCCAACAGCTGGATCGAGCAGGAGGCCGGCCACTCCGCGCACGAAATCCGCACCTGGGTTGCCGCATTCGCAGCGATGGCCGCGCACGGACGGTACCGGACAGAGCAGCGGTTCTACCGGGCTGCGCCCGAATTGATCGCGGGATTCGCTATCCGAACGGCGGTGCTCGATGTCTGACTTCGACCACACCGTCGACGTGCTGGTGGTCGGTTCCGGCGGCGGTGGCATGACCGCGGCACTGGCCGCCCACACATCGGGCCTCGATACTCTGATCGTCGAGAAGTCTCCTCAGTTCGGCGGCTCCACCGCGCTGTCGGGCGGCGGCATCTGGGTGCCCGGTGCCCCGAGCCAGCGCAAAAAGGGCTACGTCCCCGACCCCGACGCCGTTTTCCAGTATCTGAAGCAGATCACCGGCGGTCTGGTCAGCGACGCACGGCTGCGTCAGTACGTCGACACCGCGCCGGTGATGATGGAGTTCCTCGAAAACCTCAGCCCGTGGTTCGAATTCGTGTGGAAGCCGGGCTACGCCGACTACTACCCCGAGCTGCCAGGCGGCTCCGAACTCGGCAGCACCATCAACGTTCCGGCGATCGACCTGCGCAAGCTCGGTGACGAGGAGCAGAACCTGCTGCACCCGTTGGCGCTGGCGCCTAAGGGGATCTGGTTCGCCCCCAAGGACCTTCGGCTGTTCTATCAGGTGCGTCAGAACTGGCGCGGCAAAGCAGTTCTGCTGAAACTGATCTGGCGGATGTTTCGCGCGCGGGTGTTCGGTGACCGGATGGCCGCCATCGGCCAGTCACTGGCCGCGCGCCTGCGCCTCGCCCTCAAGCAGCAGGACATCCCGCTGTGGCTGAACTCGCCCATGACCGAACTCATCACCGATATCGACGGGACCGTCTCCGGCGCGGTCGTCGAACGGGACGGCAAGCAGCAGCGCATCCAGGCGCGCCGCGGCGTGATTCTGGCCAGCGGCGGCTTCGACCACGACATGACCTGGCGTCGTGAGCATCTCCCGGTGCTGGAGAAGGACTGGAGTTTCGGCAATCCCGCCGCGATGGGCGACGGTATCCGCGCGGGGGAGAAGGTCGGCGGCTCAACCGACCTGCTCGACGAAGCCTGGTGGTTCCCGGCGATGTGCTGGCCGGACGGCCGGCTGCAGTTCATGCTCAACGAGCGGATGATGCCGTCGCAGTTCGTCGTCAACGGCGACGGCAAGCGGTTCATCAACGAGGCTGCGCCCTACATGGACTTCGCCCACGCGATGATCGACGGCCACCGCTCCGGTATCACGCACATCCCGTGCTGGCTGATCACCGACATCCAGTCGTTTCACCGATACGTCGTCGGCGGGCACCTGCCCATCCCGAAGGTTCCGTTCGCGCCCGTGCCCACCGGCTGGAAGGTGCCGAAGGCTTGGCTGGATTCCGGTATCGCCAAGGAGGCCAACAGCTTTGAGGAACTCGCTGCGAAGATCCAAGTGCCCGCGGCGAACCTGCGTGCGACCGCCGAGCGCTTCAACGAGCTGGCGCACAGGGGCCACGACGACGACTTCAACCGCGGCGACAGCGCCTATGACAACTACTACGGCGACCCGACGCTGGCCAACCCCAACCTCTATCCGCTGGGCAAGCCGCCCTACTACGCGTTCCAGATCATCCTCGGCGACCTCGGCACATCGGGAGGTTTGCGCACTGATGAGTTCGCCCGCGTCCTGCGTGACGACGACAGCGTCGTGAAAGGCCTTTACGCCGTGGGCAACGCCTCTGCGGCCGTGATGGGACGCAGCTATGCGGGCGCGGGCGCGACCATCGGCCCGGCCATGACGTTCGGCTACGTCGCCGCCAAACACATTGCACATCAACAGTCCGACTCTCGATCCCAATCGGAGGTAACTACATGAAGATCTCCCTGTTCTACGAGTTCCCGCTGCCGCGGCCGTGGACGCCCGATGACGAGCACAAGCTCTTCCAGGACGGCCTCGATGAAGTGGAGGCGGCCGACAAGGCGGGCTTCTCGACGGTGTGGCTGACCGAACACCACTTCCTCGAGGAATACTGTCACTCGACAGCACCAGAGATCTTCCTCGCGGCAGCGAGCCAGCGCACCAAGAACATTCGGTTGGGTTTCGGCATCATGCACCTGCCGCCGGCCGTCAACCATCCGGCCCGGGTTGCCGAGCGCATCTCAACCCTCGATCTCCTCTCCAACGGCCGGGTGGAGTTCGGCACCGGTGAGTCGTCCTCCGTCGGCGAGCTCGGTGGCTTCGGCATCGATCCCGCGGACAAGCGCAAGATGTGGGAAGAAGCCCTCGAGGTCTCGATCCGCTGCATGATCGAGGAGCCGTTCACCGGCTTCAAGGGTGAACATGTCGAGATGCCGCCGCGCAACGTGGTGCCCAAACCGTTGCAGAAACCGCACCCGCCGGTGTGGGTGGCATGCACCCGACCGGCGTCGGTATCGATGGCCGCGCAGAAAGGCCTCGGCGCCTTGAGCTTTGCCTACACGGGACCGGGGCCTCTGACGGAGCGCGTCAACGGGTACTACAAGGAGTTCGAGGAAAGCGCCGTCCCGGTCACCCCCCAGATGAACCCCAACATCCTCGCGATCGGCGGCGATCTGTCGATGATGGTCGCCCCGACCGACGAGCAAGCCATCGAACGGCTCGGGAGGGGCGGCGGATTCTTCGCTTTCGGCATCATGCACTACTACATGACCGGCATGCACACGCCCGGCCGGACCGGCGTCTGGAAGCGACATCTGGAAGAGATCGAGAAGGACCCGACCATCGTCTACGGGCCCGACCGGGGCCCGATCGGCAGCCCGGCCACCGTGCGTGAGTTCCTGCGCGGCTACGAAGAAAGCGGCGTCGACGAACTGATCCTGCTGCTCACTCCGCGCCGTCACGAAGAGACCATGGAATCCATTGAGCTGATGGGCAGAGAGGTGCTGCCCGAGTTCATTGAGCGCCACGAGAAGGCCGCTGCCGAGAAGGCGAAGCGGATGGAACCGATCCTCGAGAAGGCCGAGGCTCGTCGGCCGAAGTCCAATGCTCCGGAATTCGACGAGACCTACGCGTTCGGCGGCCTGCCCACCGGTCGCGAGAACTACACGGCCAACGAGGTGTCATTGGCGATGGAGGAGATGAACGCCGGTATCGAAGCGGCGGCGGCGAAACTCAAGTCAGGGGAAGGGTGGACGAGCCGGAACCCGGACGCCGACAAGAAGTAAGCCATGGGCCAGATCGACGAATTGTGGCGCTACGACGGGAGACGCGTCGTAGTCACCGGTTGTGCCTCGGGTATCGGTGAGCACGTCGCGCGTCAGCTCACCGATCTCGGCGCTGAGGTCGTCGGTCTCGATGTGCGACGGCCGGCCTTGCAGCTCAAGGAGTTCCACGAAGTCGACTTGTCCGACCCAGCGTCGATCGATCAGGCCGCGGCAACAATCGGCGGTCAAGTGGACGCCCTGTTCAACATCGCGGGGGTGTCCTCCGGGATCGGCGATCCGTTGCGGGTGGTCACGATCAACTTCCTCGGCACCCGCCAGTTCACCGAAGCATTGGTGCCGAGCATGCCGCCCGGATCGGCGATCGCGAACGTCTCGTCCCTTGCCGCGTCCGGCTATCGGGAGAATGCCTCCGTCACAGCGGGGCTGCTGGACACCGTGACGATGGCCGAGGGAATCGAATGGTGTCAGCGCAATCCCGCGCCGGTCGCCGACGGCGCTGGCTACCGGTTGTCCAAGGAGGCGATCATCCTCTACGGGATGGCCAATGTCGCGACGTTGGGCGCCAAGGGAATCCGGATCA
>DASRJA010000787.1:0-11087 GCA_035649695.1 Mycobacterium sp.
CCTGACCGTCATCGACCCGATCAACAATGTCGAGTTCTTCTTTCTGCGGCCCAAAGACATTGCGATCTACGTCGGATCGGGACAGCTCGACTTGGGCATCACCGGTCGGGATCTGGCTCAGGAATCGGATGCACCGGTCCGTGAGCGGCTCGCGCTCGGCTTTGGGTCATCGTCCTTCCGCTACGCGGCGCCTGCGGGCCGGGAATGGCGTGTCGAGGACCTCGCGGGCAAGCGGATCGCCACCGCGTTTCCCCACCTGGTACGAAAAGACTTGGCGGGACGTGGGATTGACGCCACCGTGATCCGGCTCGATGGCGCGGTGGAGATTTCGGTGCAGCTCGGGGTCGCCGACGCGATCGCCGATGTGGTGGGCTCGGGCCGAACTCTCGGGCTGCATGACCTGGTCGCATTCGGTGAACCGCTGTGCGATTCGGAGGCGGTGCTGATCGAGAGTGCGACGCCGAGCGATGAGAGCACCGCCGCCCGAGACCAGCTGGCGGGCCGGGTGCAGGGCGTGGTGTTCGGACAGCAGTACCTGATGCTCGACTATGACTGTCCGCGCACCGTCCTCGACGAAGCCACCGCGGTCACTCCGGGACTCGAATCGCCCACCATCGCTCCTCTCGCCGATCCAGCGTGGGTCGCGGTGCGGGCGCTGGTTCCACGCCGAGACGTCAACGCGATCATGGACGAACTTGCATCGATCGGCGCCAAGGCGATTCTGGCCTCTGACATCCGGTTCTGCCGCTTCTGATTCAACCGGAATATTGACGCGCTGCGTGTTAGCGTCCGGTTGTCCTTTTTGCCGGTCGGGAGGTTCGGATGACGCACGCACTGGTTCTGCTGCTCGCTCTGCTGATCGGTGTGATCGCTGGGCTGCGGGCAATGACAGCGCCTGCAGTAATCGCGTGGGGTGCGTTCCTCGGCTGGATCGACCTCGACGGCAAGTGGTCGGAGTGGATGGCACATCCGATCACCGTCACGGTGCTGACCATCTTCCTGCTGGTGGAATTGGTCACCGACCAATTGCCGAAGACGCCCAGCCGCAAGACACCGGTCCAGTTCATCACTCGGCTTCTCACCGGCGCCTTCGCCGGAGCGGTTATTGGTAGCGCCTTCTTCCATACCTTCAGCGCGCTCGGCGCCGGCATGGTGGGTGCCGTGGCCGGCACACTTGGTGGTGCCGAGGCCCGTCAGCGGCTGGGCGCGGCGCGCGGTGGTCAGGATCGGCCCGCCGCGATCCTCGAGGACGTCGTCGCTGTCGGCGGCGGATTCCTGATCGCGTTCCTCGTCAGCCTCGTCTGAGTCACCTTCCATGACAGAGAAATTCGACGCGATCATCGTCGGCGCGGGTCAGGCCGGCCCGCCGCTCGCTGGCAGACTGACCGATGCCGGACAGACCGTTGCGGTGATCGAACGCAAACTGGTCGGCGGCACGTGTGTGAACACCGGCTGCATCCCCACCAAGACGCTGGTCGCCAGCGCCCATGCGGCCCATTTGGCCCGTCGAGGCACTGAATACGGCGTCGGCACCGGCGATATCAGCGTTGACATGGCAAAGGTCAAGGCGCGCAAGGACAAAATCATGCTCGACGACCGGCATGGGGTCGAATCGTGGTTGACGGGCATGAAGGGATGCACACTCATTCGTGGCCATGCCCGTTTCGAAGGCCCGCACACCATCAGTGTCGACGGCCGGGTACTGGAAGCCGACAAGATCTTCCTCAACGTCGGTGGCCGCGCGGTGGCACCCGACATGCCTGGGCTCTCGGACATCGACTACATCACGAACGTCGGCATCCTCGAACTCGACACCCTCCCAGAGCACCTGGTGATCATCGGCGGCAGTTACATCGCGCTGGAGTTCGCACAGATGTACCGCCGGTTCGGCGCCCGGGTGACCGTGATCGAGAAGGGGCCGCGGCTGACATCCCGTGAGGACGAGGACGTCTCGGCGACCATCAAAGAGATCCTCGAAGCCGAAGGCATCGATGTCGTGGTCGGCGCCACCGCCATTCAATTCGCCAGGCACGACAGCGGTTTTCAGGTTGTACCTCGCGAAGGCGCCGAACCGATCGCCGGAACACACCTATTGATGGCGGTCGGTCGCCAGCCCAACACCGAGGACCTGGGATTGGACAAGGCGGGAGTGCAGACCGACGAACGCGGATACATCGTCGTCGACGACCAGCTGCGGACCAACGTCGAGCACATCTGGGCGATGGGCGACTGCAATGGCCGCGGCGCGTTCACGCACACCTCGTACAACGACTTCGAGATCGTGGCGGCCAACCTGCTGGACGACGACCCACGGCGGGTCAGCGACCGCGTCCCAACCTACGCGCTCTACATCGATCCGCCCTTGGGCCGCGCCGGCCTGACCGTCGATCAGGTGCGCAAGTCCGGCCGAAAAGCGTTGGTGGGCAAGCGGCCCATGACGCGCGTCGGGCGCGCCGTCGAGAAGGGGGAGACCCAGGGCTTCATGAAGGTGGTCGTCGACGCCGAAACCGAGGAGATCCTCGGTGCGGCCATTCTTGGGGTCGGCGGTGACGAAGTCATCCACGCGATCCTCGACATCATGACGGCCAAGAAGCCCTACACCGCGATCTCGCGCACCATGCACATCCACCCGACGGTCAGCGAGCTGGTCCCGACGCTGCTGCAGGAGATGAAGCCGCTGCAGTAGCAGACCGGCCGATGTTGAGTTGTCGGGTCACCATGGCCACACGGTGGCCGAGGTGTCGGCACGTCTGCACATCGGACGGGTGGACCTGATCGTGGTTGGCGTCAACGTCGGTCTGTGCACCCGCGCCAAGCCAGAACCCGAGGCGGTTGAGGTCGTTCTCGCTGCCGAGCGCGCTGTTCCACCCGGCGCCCAAACCCAGGCTGACCCAATGCATGTGGTGTTGGGCCGCGAAGATCGCCAGTGACACCAGGGTGTTGACCTTGTCGCCGCTCTTGGCCCCCGAGTTGGTGAAACCCGCGGCGACCTTGTCGCGCCACGTTCCGTTGAGGCAGCGGCGGCCCGTCTGTTCGGCGAACGTCTGAAACCCCGCCGACACGTTGCCCATATACGTGGCACTGCCGAAAATGATGCCGTCCGCGGCATCGAGCACGTCCCACTCGGTATCGGTGATGCGGTCGACGGCGATCACGCTGACGTCGGCGCCAGCTTCTCGAACACCGACGGCGACGGCGTCGGCAAGCACGGCAGTGTGCCCGAACCCAGAGTGGTATGCGATCACCACGGTGGGTGCAGCGATGTCAGAACCATTGTGGTGCATGGAAATTCCTATCTATTCGATTCCGCGACTTCGCGATAGCGCTGGGCCCAGTTCGGCAGCGCCTCGCCGCCGAGGTATGCCTCCAGCCGGTCCAGGAAGGCGTGCGTTCCAGGCAGGAACCCTTGTGCGTTGCGCACGCCGAGCCCGCGGTGGCTGAATCGCAGCAGCGTTCCATCACCGTCGGCTGACAGCTCATAGCGGACCACGCTCTCCTCGACGATGCGCTGGTTCCATTCGTGCTCGAACACATGCGGCGGATCCCATACCCGGATGCGTCCGGTCATCTTCTTCTGCTCCGGCGGTTGCGGCGGACCCGTCGGCACCATTTCGATAACGCCGCCTTCGCGGGCGTCGATTGTCGTCTCGCCCATCCATGTGTTGCGGTGCGCCGGATCGGTGATCGCGGACCACACCGCCTCGATGGGGTAGGGCAGGCGGCGCTCAAATGTGAGCACAGCCTTCTCGCCCTCGATGGTGAGTCGTCCTTCGCGCCCGGTCATTTCGGCTCCTTGTGCGTCTTCTCCAGGTGCCGCTCGAGGGCGTCGAGGTGATCGGCCCAGTAGCGGCGGTAACGGTTGATCCAGTCGTCGATCGCGACGAGGCCGTCGGCGCGTAGTGCGTAGATCCGCCGCTGCGCGTCGGGCCGGACTTCGACGAGGCCGACTTCACGCAGCACCCGTAGGTGCCGGGACACCGTGGGCTGGGTCAGGCCGGGCAGGGTCGCGACGAGCTCGCCAGCAGTCCGCTCACCGTCGATCAGCGCATCCAGCAGCGCGCGCCGACTCGGCTCGGCGACTGCTTCGAAGACGTCCATGGAGCGAGTATTGCACGACATCTATATAGATGCAAGCGCATGCAGCAAACCGGCTGTCGATCAGGGGCGGCGCTGCACAAACAGCGTCTGGGCAACGGTGCCGATAAACCCTTGGCGGTCAAAGATATCCGCGGTTGTCACACCGATGCCGTCCGGTCCGATCGACCCGCGTGCGCGAAGGCCGAAATCGTTGCCTGCGGGTAACCGGTGCAGGTGCACGACGGTGTCGGTGTTCATGAAGACGAACTTCTCCGGGTCCAGCGCAGCGCCGACGCCGTTGACGGAATCGGCGACCATGGCGAGCCGTTGTAGGTCCGTCGTCGGCTCAGAGTCGACTAGCGGAACCAGCGGGCTCAACCAGGCCACCGGAGTTTGCCCGTCGGCGACGCGCTGCCTGCGCCAACGCACGGTCTCGAGATAGCCCGTGGCGCCGTCCCAGCTGTGCGGCACCGGGACCGAATCGCCTTCGACGAGCGGGGGATAGCGGTCGGTAGTGGCGTCGGCGGTGTCGCTGGTCGCGAGCAGCCATGCGGTCACACGGGCCACTGCGCGCTCGGACCCGTCGGGCCTTGGCGCCAATATCTCAGCGGCCATGATCGAGATGCGGGAGCCGGGACGCTCGACCCAGGCCCGCGCCCGGATCCGCGTGACGGGTATCGCGCCGAGAATGTCGAGGGTGAGTCGGCCGACGCGCAATCCGGAATCGCCCGCCAGCTCTTCGATCAGTTTGGTCATCAGCGCGAGCGGCGGTGAGCCGTGCTGGATTTCGGGATCCCAATTACTCCGCGTCCCGTCGGTGGACTCGAACACTTGAAATTCGCCGTCGGCGGCAAGCCGACGGTAGTGGCAGTCGATCACGCAGCAGGCTCCGAGGTGTGCAACACCGTGTCATCGTCGCCCTCGTCGGGAGCCTTCGGCCAGCCGGGGTAGGGCGGGGGAGTGCCACCGAACACCGGGCAGTGGGAGTGGTGCGCGCACCAGTCGCACATCCGCGACGGATGCGGACGGAAATCGCCTGTGGCACCGGCGGATTGGATGGCCCGCCAAATCGCCATCAATGTTTTCTCGAAGCGCACCAGCTCGTCGAGATCGGGGGTGTAGTCGAGCACTTGACCGTCGGACAGGTAGAGCAGCCGCAGCCGGGCGGGCAGCACACCACGCGACCGCAGCAGTGCGACCGCATAGAACTTCATCTGGAACATCGCCTTGAATTCAGCGAGCGCCCGGGCCTCGGGCGGCGCATTGCCGGTCTTGTAGTCGACTACCCGCAGCTCGCCGGTCGGTGCCACGTCGATGCGGTCGACGAAGCCGCGCAGCAGGGTGCCGTCGGAGAGTTCGACCTCAACCCGCTGTTCGCAGCTCTGTGGGTCGAACCGCGTCGGGTCTTCGAGCCGGTAGTAGCCCGACAGCAGCGCGCGCGCCTCGTCGAGCAGGTCGGCCCGCAGCGCCGGCTCGATCTCGGCCGCCAGTTCCGGTCGCTCCGCGACCACCCGATCCCATGCCGGGCCGACGAGCGAGATCGCGGTGTCGCGGCCCCGCTCGGCGGCGGGCAACGCGAACAGCTGCTCGAGCGCGGCGTGCACCACCGACCCGCGTACCTGCGCGGTGGAGGGCGGCTCGGGCAGCCGGTCGATCGCGCGGAACCGGTACAGCAGGGGGCACTGCTTGAAGTCGCTGGCCCGCGAAGGAGACAGCGCCGGGCGCCGAACCTCAGGCACCGGCTCGTCACTCATGCGCGATTTGCCTTCGGCTTCTGGCTCGCCGCTCATAAAGGCCACCGTAGTATGACCATGCTCCGACAACCGTTACCTGAAATGTGTGTGTTTGTGTAGTTGGGCATTCAGGCAGCCTCCCCTTTGGGAGAGGCACTCCCACCGTCATCGGCGTTGGCGCCTACTTCGGCTCGGGTTCGGGTTTCGCTGCCACCAGCGTCACCAGCGAGTGACGGCTTACGGTCGGCTCCACCCGTGACGACCCCGGTACTCGGGTCCGTTTCGTTGTGCGCGTAGTGCGCCAGGTTGACTGCTGCGTTGAGGTCTCTGTTGATGACAAGCCCGCAGCTGTCGCACTGGTAAGTTCGCTCGGACAGGTGCAGTTTGGATTTCACGACACCACAGCGAGAGCACAATTTCGAGCTGGGATACCAGCGCTCGGCCTTGACGACGCGTGAGCCGTACCATCCGCTCTTGTAGTCGAGTTGGGTTAGCAGTTCACCGAGGCCGGCATCCGCCAGTGCGCGGTTAAGTCCCCTCTTGTGTGTCCCGCCTGCAGCCATCATGTTCTTCACCGCCAAGGTCTCAACCCCGACGACCTCGTGGGTCTGGCTCAGCTGGGTGGTGAGTTTGTGGGTGCGGTCTGTCCGCAGGTTGGCCACTCGCGCGTGTGCGCGTCGGATATCGCGTTGTGTGGCCGCCCAGCCTTGCGAGGGCTCACGCCTGGTTCCGGTGGTGGGGTCCCAGGGGCCGACCTGGCGTGCCGCTTTGCGATGCAACGCGCGCAGCGTGCGCTGCGCTGCCTTGAGTTCACGGGGTGCCCTGTGGCGTGCCAATTCGTTACCGTCGGCATCAGCAACCACGATCAAGTCTTTGACACCGGCATCAATGCCGACGACCTTGGCGCCTCGTTTCACATGTGCCGGACGGCCGATATCTCGGGCCACGATGCAAGTGAACGACACGAGCCAGCGACCCCTCTCGAACCGCACGGTCGCCTTGATGATCCGTGCATTGCCGGCTTCGACACGTCGAGCAAGCTTTCGTGTGGCCTCGTGGGTCCTGATTGTGCCCAGTCGGGGCAAAGTGATGTGGTGTCGGTCCGGTCCAAGCCGAATCACGCCGGTGGAAAATGAGAACGCCTTAGGCGCACCGTTTTTCGTCTTGAACCGAGGAAACCCCATACGGTCCCCGCGGCGAGTTCCCTTCTTCGACGCCCCCCAGTTCGCCAATGCCTCGGCCAGCGCCCGACACGCGTTGGCGTAAACCTCTTTCGAATTCTGAGGCCACCACGGCGTCCCGTCTGCGTCGACTGCAACCGAGTGTTTGCGTCGGTTCCAGTCATTACGCAGCGACTGAAACGACCAACTCATACACGGGATCAGATCCGAATCCGCTATCCCGTACGACTTCTCGGCGTGGCGTTGATCGAGATTGGCCCTCACCGCCGCCAACATCGTGTTATAGGCGAACCGGGCACCGCCGGCATGTGACAAGAGTGTCTTCTCCTGTGCCGGGGTCGGGTCCAGCGCGAACCGATACGCTTGAATCTTCCAGCCCTGCGGAATCTCAAAACTCGCCATGCCCTCTCACCCCGCCTCGAGCGTTCGTTCGCCTGCGACCACAGTGCGGCTCCACAACCCACGGTTGCAGACAGGTCCGACAAAAAACCTGTGCCTTCGAGCGCCGCCCCAGCCTCCCCGCGACTATGCGGTGGCGTTGGGTCGCGTCTCGGTTGGCCCCACAAACCCACTCCGACAACCCCGAGCACCCGTGTCGGCGCGTCTGCTGGCAGGCTGATCAGCTGTGCCAAGGACGGGTCCGTTCGAAGTCGGTGATCGCGTGCAGCTCACCGACGCCAAGGGCAGGCACTACACGATGCTGTTGACGCCCGGCGGCGAGTTCCACACCCATCGCGGGATCATCTCCCTCGACACCGTCATCGGGCTGCCGGAAGGCAGTGTCGTCAAGTCCACGAGCGGCGACCAGTTCCTGGTGCTGCGGCCGCTGCTCGTCGATTACGTGATATCGATGCCGCGCGGAGCGCAGGTCGTGTACCCGAAGGACGCCGCCCAGATCGTGCACGAGGGCGACATCTTTCCGGGCGCGCGCGTACTGGAGGCCGGTGCCGGTTCCGGTGCGCTGACGTGCTCGCTGCTGCGCGCCGTCGGTCCCGACGGTCAGGTGACGTCGTACGAGGTGCGCGACGACCACGCCGAGCACGCCGCCCGCAATGTCGCGACGTTCTTCGGTGAGCGGCCGGCCAATTGGAACCTCGTCACCGCCGACCTCGTCGACTACGCCGGTCCGGAAGTGGACCGCGTGGTGCTCGACATGCTCGCGCCGTGGGAGGTCCTCGATGCCGTCGCCAATGCCCTTGTCGCGGGCGGGGTCCTGATGATCTACGTCGCCACCGTCACGCAGCTGTCGCGCACCGTGGAAGCGCTACGCGTGCAGCAGTGCTGGACCGAGCCGCGGGCGTGGGAGAGCATGCAGCGCGGTTGGCATGTCGTCGGCCTCGCGGTGCGCCCCCAGCACACGATGCGGGGGCACACGGCCTTTCTGATCAGCGTGCGCAAATTGGCGCCGGGGGCCGTCGCGCCGATGCCGCTGAGGCGCAAACGCCAGCTGGGCGGCAGCGTCTAGTCGTCGCTACTACGCCGCAGTCCGCGGCGGGCCGACAACAATTCCATCTCCGGCCGTCCCGCCACCAACCGCTCGGCGGCGTCGAGCACGTCGACGACATGTCCTCGATCGGCCGATACCACCGCGATGCCGACGTTCGCACGGCGGTGCAGGTCCTGGGCGCCCGACTCGGCGGCCGACACCGCAAACCTGCGCTGCAATTCGGCGATCACCGGGCGGATGACAGAGCGCTTCTGCTTGAGCGAACGCACATCACCGAGGAGCAGGTCGAACTCCAGCCAGCCGATCCACACGCCGGCGTGCTCAGGGAGTGGGCGTAGCGGTCGGCAGCGGACCCATCTGGAGCAGCAAGTCCGCGGTCTTGCGGGTCAGCTGCCACCCGTCCTGCTGCGGGCTGAATTCCATTGGGAAGTTCAAATCCTTGCCGGCCTGTGCTCCGCCGGCCTTGATGGTGATGTCGGCGATGACGTTACCCGGCGGGTCCTGCGCCCAGGCCAGATCGGTGGCCTCGAACGTCAACGGCGCGTAGCCGCTGTCGTGCAGCGCCTTGGTGAACCTGTCCGCTGCTACTGCGTCGGCAGGCGTGCCGTACTGGACCAGGCCGACCTTGTCGGGACTGGGGATGTCGGGGTCGGCCAGTCGGCCCATCAAGTCCGTCAGCATGGTCGCTGGCGGTAACGGCGCCCCGGTTTGCGTCGGTGACGGCGGAACCGTCGGCGGTCGACTGGGCGGGAAGGCCGCCGGGCTTGATGCGGTTCCTGTGTCATCGCTACAGCCGCTAAGCCCGAGCGCCGCCACTAATGTGACGGCGCTCAGGACTGCGGCAATGCTGCGATGCACTCGGTCGGTCAGCCGGCCGCCGAGAGCAGGTTCAGGGCGGAGGCCTTCGAGATCTGCCAGCCGGTCGGGCTCGGCCCGGCCACGAACTGGACGTTCTGCGTGGCGCTGGTACCAAGGGCAGACGTTGCGGTGACGTCAACCGTAACCACGCCACCCTGCTGGTCGATCATGTTCTTGTCGATGTAGAAGCTCAGTGGGAATTTGCCTTCCGCGGCTGCGTTGTTGTACGCCCTGTCGGCGGCGATACCTTCGATCCTGCCGATGCCGCCCTGAATGAAGGCACGCTTGCCGGCGAACGAGCCGGGGCTGGCCAGCGCCTGCAGTGTCTGCAAAAGCGGAGCCTCCAGGTCCGGCGCCGGTGCCTGCGGCATCGGGATGTCCCACACGACCGGTTGCACGGCCGGAGCCGACGTCACAGTGGGGGATGCAATGGAAGTCACACCTGCTGCCGCACCGCCTACCAGTGCAGCCGCTGCTACGCCGGTAACGAGGGTTTTCAGGGTCACGATTGTCCTTTCGTCGGCCCAACTCACCAGAGAGGTTAACAGTGTTGCTGGTGTGTCGAATTCCTACACCGCACACAAAGGCTGAATCGCCGGTAGCGTTGAAGTTGTTACTGCACCAACTCCCGGTGCGGGAAGGGGCGCAACATGAATGAGTCAGAGCGTTCTGAAGCGTACGGGGCATCCCACGAATCAGGGATGTCCAGCGATGATGCCGCGGAGTTGGAAGAGCTGCGTCGAGAGGCCGCGCTTCTGCGCGAGCAGCTGGAGAACGCCGTAGGTCCGCAGAGTGGACTTCGCAGCGCCCGCGATGTCCACCAGCTCGAGGCGCGGATCGACTCGCTCGCGGCCCGTAACGCGAAACTAATGGAAACTCTTAAAGAGGCCCGTCAACAGTTGCTGGCGCTGCGCGAGGAGGTTGACCGGCTGGGTCAGCCGCCTAGCGGCTATGGCGTATTGCTGGGTGTGCAAGACGACGACACCGTCGACGTGTTCACCTCCGGCCGCAAGATGCGCCTGACGTGCTCGCCGAACATCGACACCAAGACGCTCAAGCAGGGCCAGACCGTGCGCCTGAACGAGGCGCTCACCGTCGTCGAGGCCGGCAACTTCGAAGCGGTCGGTGAGATCAGCACACTGCGCGAGATCCTGTCCGACGGGCACCGCGCGCTCGTGGTCGGCCACGCCGACGAGGAGCGCATCGTCTGGCTGGCCGAGCCGTTGGTGGCCGCCGAGCACCTGCCCGACGGCTACGACGACGAACGTGACGATGATCTGCGGCCGCGCAAACTGCGGCCCGGTGATTCGCTGCTTGTCGACACCAAGGCCGGGTACGCGTTCGAGCGCATCCCGAAGGCCGAGGTCGAGGATCTGGTCCTCGAAGAGGTGCCCGACGTCAGCTACAACGACATCGGCGGCCTTGGCCGGCAGATCGAGCAGATCCGCGACGCTGTGGAGCTGCCGTTCCTGCACAAGGAGCTGTACCGCGAGTACTCGCTGCGTCCACCCAAGGGTGTGCTGCTCTACGGCCCGCCCGGCTGCGGCAAGACACTGATCGCCAAGGCCGTGGCCAACTCGCTGGCCAAGAAGATGGCCGAGGTGCGTGGCGACGACGCTCGTGAGGCGAAGTCGTACTTCCTCAACATCAAGGGCCCCGAGCTGCTCAACAAGTTCGTCGGCGAGACCGAGCGGCACATCCGGCTGATCTTCCAGCGGGCGCGCGAGAAGGCGTCCGAGGGCACGCCGGTCATCGTGTTCTTCGACGAGATGGACTCCATCTTCCGCACCC
>DASRJA010000788.1:0-7678 GCA_035649695.1 Mycobacterium sp.
TGCTGGCCGTGGTGCCGTACTTCTCGACCGTCATCGGGACCGTCGGAATGGACCTCGATCAACTGCGTGCGTGGTTCGACCGTCCCGCCGCGACAACGCTCCAAATCGCCGCTGCCCCAGGCGTTGATCCGAAGCAACTAATCCAGGACGTCCGCAACGTAGTGCCCGCCCCGAACTACGTATACGACGGCAGCACAGCGCTGGCAGGCATGGAGGCGCCGCTGCGTCAGAGCATGTTCATCGCCAACGCCGTGTGGATCATCGTGGTGTTGGTCGCCGCCGTCGCACTTCTCAACACGCTGACGCTTTCTGTGCTCGAACGGCGCCGCGAGATCGGCGTGCTGCGGGCGATGGGCTCCAGCCGCCGGTTCACCCTGGGAATGGTGCTGACCGAAGCGGTGGGCATCGGTGTCGTCGGCGGTACCCTCGGCCTGCTGTTCGGCCTGACCGACCAGTGGCTCTACAGCCTTGTCAGCGGCGACATCATGAACTTCAATGTCGACTTCCAGCCGAGCCCGATGGCTCTCGTCTTCACCGTCGGTGCGATTGCGGTCAGCCTGCTCGGCTCGTTGCCACCCGCGCGAAAAGCCGCGCGGCTGAACATCATCGAGGCAGTCAGCGTCGAGTAGAGCCCGGCGATGTTTAGAAGCCTAGTCGAACAAGTTCGGTGAACAGTTCGGCGAAGGGATCCGTGACAGGAATGGCGATCGAGAAGGTCAAGAACGGACTGATGAACGTGTTCACCGTATGCCCGGGCAATCCAATGCTCGCCGCCCCGAACCCCAGGTTGTCTTCGGGATCAGACCCAGAAGTCAAAACATTTGTGAAGAACGGAGTTTGGAGAACAAAAGCAACATAGTGATTGTCATCAGGGTCGGCAGCCGATGTTATCGAGAACAGGCCGAAATTGTGGGTCGAACTTATGAAGCCGGGGTCCACCGCTGAAGTCGTGACTCCCGACGTATTGGCGACTGTAGACGGCGTCGAGGCCTGCTCGAACTCGCGGCGCGCGAAGGCCAGCAGTGTCCACTCTGCGGGCGACTGGACCGGCGCGGTGGGCGCGGTGTTCGCGAATGGCGACAGGACCGCGTTGATCACCATCGACACAAGGCGCGACAACGGGTCGGCGGGCCTCGGTGTGGTGGCCGTGGGCGTGGTCGCCTTCTCCGCTGGAGCAATGGGTGACGTCGTCGGCTCTGCCGTGATTGCGGCGACAGGGGCCGCAGCAGCCGATGGCGTGGTTGATGCGAATGACGGCTGCTCCGTGTGAACAACGCGGATGGCGTCCCGGCGGCGTGGCGTGGCGTCGGTGGTAGGCGCGTTGACCGCGAGTGGCTTCGGGCTGACCTTCACCGATGCGTCGCCCGATTCCTCGCGGGGGGTGCCGCGACGGCTTCGCCGCGCATCGGTGCCAGGTGCATCCGACGTCGCCGGCGTGGTCGCCGCCTCTGTCGACGACGACGAGTCAGTCGTTGTGCTGATGTTCTGGCTCTCGGACCGCTTCACCGCGCCGGGCGGATCCACCCGACGCGGGTGGTGACTCTCGGTGCCGGGCGACGAACTCGACGGCGACGAACCATCAGACGACGAGCCTTTGCCGGTATCGTCCGGAGTGGCCAACGCCACCGCGGGCGTATTGGCGACCGCCATCCCCATTCCAAGTGCGACCGCCAGCGCCCAGATGCCGCCGATGTGCTTTGCGTTTTGCATGGTGGTTCCCTCGCTCACCCGCGCTGCGTCGACTCGCCCTGTCCTGTTCACGGCTCACGGCGTCCGAGGGTTCAAATTTCCCCGCTAACGCCATCGTCGGTGGTGATCACAGTCGCGAACCCCCGCAAATGAGGTGTACACGGTGGTGGCACGAGGGTTCGCCGGATGCTGCGCAATCCCCCGGTATCGAATCCAGCCGCGGCAATGGCGTCGACGGTTCGGCGGTTCGGGTGGCAACCGGAAGCCAGCCACGACCACGGCTTGGCGATCAGGTCCTGGAACCGGCCCATCGCGCCGTCGCCGCGGACGTGCTCGAGGACGACAAGCCTGCCTCCGGGTGCCAGCACACGGCGAATCTCGCCGAGGGTGGCGGCCACATCATCGACCGAGCACAACACCAGCGCGACGTGTACCGAGTCGAAACTGTTGTCCGGGAACGGAATTGCCTCGGCAACCCCATCGACAATGTCGACCGCAATGCCGCAGCGCTCGGCAACGGCCGAAGCCATCCGCCGAAACGACGCCACCGGTTCCACGGCGGCGACCGCTGTCACCGCGGGCGGTAGAAACGCCAAGTCGGTTCCCGGGCCGACGCCGATCATCAGGAGTCGGCCGGTCGCTTCACTCAGCGCATCTCGGCGATATCGGTTGTAGAACAGCTTGTCGAAAACGGGCATGCCGAGTCGATACACATACGGGAACAACGGATTACGGCGCGTCACCTATCACCCAGATCCATTCGGTACGGCGGATATTCGTCACTCATGAGGGAGACGTACACGGCAACCCGATAGCGCCATCTAACAATGCCCATCAGGAGGTCGAACATCCCCTGATGGTTCGTGCCGGCGAACAGCAACCACCCCGCGTTGATCACGCACAGGATCTGCAGGAAAGGCTCCATCGCCCAGCAGAGAATGATCTGCGGGAACGCGAGCAGCCACCACTTGACCAGCACCGCCCAGTTCGTCAACTGTTCGGGATAGTCGACCTCGAGGTCGCCCGGATAGTCGGGCCGGGGCGCCATCGTAAACGGCGGGTACTTGTCGGTCGTGTTCATCGGGAACCGGTAGTTCATCACTCGCCACGACCAGCGCAACACCCCGACGTTGAAATCGAAGATCGGGCGCGGATACCGTCCGGTGAACAAGATCGCAACGCCCGCAACCAAAGTCGAAAACGGATACACCAAGTACAGCCCAATCAAGATCGGGTAGTGCGGAACGGCGAGCACGCACCACTTGACGAGCCAGAGCCAGCGCGAGGGCGCGTCGATCGCGCCTCGCACTCTTACCGGGTCGGTCGTCATGAGCTGGTCGTGGCCGCGAGGTCCCTGCTGACATCCGCGGATATCCGGCGATGACTCACGGAACTCAGAAACGTCGTCAGTGCCCAGGTCATGTACCGGTCCGGGATCACCGCCGCCGGCCTCAGCACAGCTTCACCGTGGGACACCTGCAGCGAGGTCACGCGCGAAACGGCTGCGACGCTGCGACGCCTGGTCTTCTCGTACCAGCGCAACACTTTCGGCAGATCGCCCCCCTGGTGATCGGATAGCGCCTTGCACAACACCATCGTGTCCAGCAGCGCCTGATTGGTCCCCTGCGCGAGCGTCGGCGGCATCGTATGCGCGGCGTCGCCGAGCAGGGTGAGCCGGCCGCGACCCGGCGGGGGAATCGGATGCCGAAAATGCGGGTACGGCGAATCGGCCAGATCGTCGTCGGTCAGGGTTGCGAGCAAGCCATCGACCGCGTCGCACCATCCCGCAAAATGCTCGCGGATCACGTCGATCGGCCGTTCGGGTCTGACGAATCGGTATGACCAGGGCAGGTCGAACCACCACTGCACTTCGGAGCCACCGGCCGGCCACAGGCCAAGGTTTCCGCGCTCACCGATGACGAGCAGTGCGACGCGCTTATCGGGAACGGTCGGAAGCGTGGCAAGTCCCTGCCAGCTGCACCAACCGGTCGGTTCCGCCTCACGCGCGCCGACGATGTCGCGAACCTTCGAGTGCAGGCCGTCCGCGCCGATCAACAGATCGCCCTCGGCCGCACTCCCGTCTTCGAATTCGACCCGCACCCCGCCGTCCGCACTGACCACGTCGACCACACGGCGGTTGTATCGGATCCGATCGCAGGGAAAGCCGTCCAGCAGCCGGTCTAGCACGACTCGCCGCGGGACCATTTGAATCGGTGCGCCCAGCCGGTCCTCGATCGTGGTCAGATCCAAGGTGACGAGCGGGCGACCCGTCGACGTCAGGACACGCACGCTGGACAGCAGCTGACCCGCCCCGTCCATATCTACGCCTAGCTGCTGCAGGACCGTCGACCCGTTGGACCAGATGGTGACGGCTCCGCCACCAGCCCGCGCATCAGGCCGCCGTTCGAAGACGGTGACGTGGTGGCCATCCCGCAGCAATCCGCGAGCGACGGAAATGCCGCCCACACCGGCGCCCACGACGAGGATGCGTAGTGGCCGGGTAGGCGGCACAGCTGGCCCGTTCCGCCCCACGCCTCAAATTTACGACGGGCGTCCAGCCCGGGTGTCGGGCTTCGGCGAACGGCGAGGGCCCCGGATATGACCCATCGCGGTTCTGGCACCATAGCGGCGTGTTCGGGCGGGGCGCTTCGAGGAGACCGCCGCCCACTGTGCTGGACCCGGTGGTCGTGGGAGTGTTCGCCGCCGCAGTGAGTCTGGTCGGCGCGGGGCGCCCGTCTTTCTGGTACGACGAGGCCGCGACGATTTCGGCGTCATACAGTCGGTCACTCGGCCAGTTGTGGCAGATGTTGAACAACGTCGATGCCGTCCACGGCCTGTACTACCTGCTGATGCAGGGCTGGTTTCACGTCGTCCCGCCGACGGAGTTCTGGTCCCGCGCGCCAAGCGGTTTGGCCGTCGGAGCGGCAGCGGCCGGAGTGGTGGTGCTGGCCAAGCAATTCTCGACTCGCACGGTCGCAGTGAGCTCAGGGCTTGTCTGCGGGATATTGCCGCGGGCGACATGGGCGGGCATCGAAGCTCGGCCCTACGCGATTTCGATGGCGGCCGCGGTGTGGCTGACCGTGCTGCTAGTTCACGCCACCCGCCGAAACACCGCCTGGCTCTGGCTGTCCTATGGAATTGCCCTAGCTACATCGATTCTGCTCGACGTGTACTTGGCTCTGATGTTGTTGGCGCACTTCGCTTTCGTCTGCCTCCACCGGCGCGCACGAACTGTCCTGGTGCGATTCGCCATCACGTCCGTTCTGACAGGCGCAGCGGTGACGCCGTTTGCGCTCGAGGTCGTCGGTCAGGCACATCAGATCGTCTGGATCGCACCGGTCGGCCGCAGGACGATCGAAGACGTCGGGGTTCAACAGTATTTCGAAAGGAGCCCGCCGTTTCTGATCCTGTCGGCGCTGATTGTGGCGACTGCTATTGCCCTGTGGCTCTTCACATCCGCGCGACTGACGCAGCCAGATCGCCAACTGCTGACGCTGGCGATCGGGTGGATGGCGATACCAACGGCCATGATCCTCATCTGGTCGGCGGTGGTTCAGCCGATCTACACCCCTCGCTACTTGTGCTTCACCGCGCCGGCGATCGCACTGGTGTTGGGGGTCTGCATCGGCGCATTGGCTGTTAGACCGTGGGCGGCGGCGGCCGTCGTAACCGCGTTGGCTCTTGCCGCAGGACCGAATTATCTTCTGGTGCAACGCGGTCCGTACGCGAAGTACGGAATGGATTACAGCCAGGTAGCCGATCTGATCACCGCGAAGGCTGCGCCGGGCGATTGCCTGCTCGTCAACGACACGGTGAGCTTCATGCCCGCCCCGATGCGACCCTTGCTGGCGGCGCGCCCAGATGCCTACCACAAGTTGGCCGACCTCAGCGTGTGGCAACGCGCGACCGACCGCAACGACGTCTTCGACACCAACCTCATACCGGAGGCGAGCGCCGGGCCGTTGAGCGACTGCCGCGTCGTGTGGATCATCACCGAAGCCGACCCATCGATGCCGGCTCACGAGCAGGCGCCAGCAGTGCAACCCGGTCCCCGATTCGGAGGCACGCCCGCCTTCTCGGTTCCGCGCGACCTGGGGTTCCGCCTTGTGGAACGCTGGCAGTTCAACCTGGTTCAGGTCATCGAGGCAACGAAATAGCTACCAGACGCGGATGTAGTCGACCAAGAAGGCCGCCGGGAAGGTACCCCCGGCAGGATCGCCTGCGCCGACCCCGCCCACCGCGAGGGTGAACATGGGAGACAGCCAATAGCCGGGGTTGTTGAACGGCCACCGCAAGTCGGTCACATTGCCGTGCACCGGGATCGGCTTCGGCGGCACGCTGAAGTACGGTTTCGCGCCGTCAACGTAGTCCCGCCAGAACTTGAAACCGTCCTCGTCCCACCGCATCCGCCAGGTGTGCCACGCGCCGTCGACCATTCCGGGGATGGACTTTCCTTCCCAGGTTTTGCCGTTGGATGCCGCGTGCACGGTGGATCCTGGCGGCCAGTTGCCATTGCCGTACCACTCGAAGACGTCGACCTCGCCGTCGGGCAGCGGATCCTCGTTCACCGCCCAGAACGACGGCCAGAGGCCGGGGAACAGGCAGTCGAGCTTGATGCGCGCTTCCCACGTGTGCCCGATGGGCACCCGCCAGTTGCCCCGCAGTTTGCCGCTGAAATAGCTGCCCGACTCCTGCGTGGCGAGCAGGACGAGATTGGAGTTGCCGTCGAGGAACACGTTACGGCGATCGTCGCGGTAGATCCCCTCGACAGGCGGAAACACGTCGTCCTGCCAGCTCTGCACCGTCCAGTTCGCCGGGTTGGGGGCCGCGCCCATCGGGCCGTCGAACTCGTCCTGGAAGATGTAGGCACCAGCCGCATCGGGCGGCGCAGCTCCGGCCTTGGGTAGCGGGATAGCGGCGGCAAGCGCACCGAGCCCGGCCATCAACATCATGTTTCGACGATCCATCTGACGCACGAGCGCAACCCTAAGGGCAGAAGCCGTGACCGTGTGCGATTTACCGACGGTTTTTGTGAATTCGATTAGAGCGGTAGTCTCGGAACCTGATTTATCCGGATCGGGAGCACACCAGATGGACCTCGTACTCGGTCTGTCGATGACGTCGGCAGACGTCCGATGGGTGCTGGTCGAGGGCGCGACCGCCGAGGGCGCCACCTTCCGCCGTAGCGAGGTCGATTTCGACACGCTTGACGACGTCATCGCCGCTGTCGGGGATCACCGGCTGCATGCCATCGGCGTCACCTGGGCAAACGCAGCCGAGTCCGCCGCGTCGACCCTTCTCGACGCCCTGGCCGACCGTGGCCTGGACAACGTCATCACGGTGTCGGAGGAGGAAGCCGCCGAGGCGCTGGCGACAGGCATCGCCGAGCGCGGCGGCTACAGCGCGGTCGCCGTCTGCATCGTCGAACCCGACGCTGTCCTCGTTGCTCTGGTCGATGCGGACGACGTGATGACGGAGCAGGTGGAGGCGACGGCCGACGACGTGCTCGCGCTGCTCGATCGCAACGAGGCCCAGCCCGAGGCGATCTTCGTACTGGGTTCGGCCGAGGATATCGATGCGATCGCGACCTCGTTGGACGGTGTCGCGGTGCCGGTGATCACCGCGGCCGAAGCTGATGTCGCGCTGGCCCGGGGAGCCGCGCTGGCATCGGCGCGAGCGCTCAACATGCTGGACGCGCGGCCCGCGCGGTGGCGCGTGCCATCGAGAATCGGCGCGCTGTCGTCGGTCGTGGCCGCCGCGATCGTCGTCTTCGTCGTCTCACTGTCCGCGGCGCTCGGCCTCGGCCTGACACCAGACGAGGATTCGGCTGTGGCCCAACGGGATACCGCGGTCACGAAGGATCAGCCAGCCCGGATGCCCGCAGCTCCGTCGGTCGCACAGGCCCCACCGAAACCGATTCCGGTTGCACCGCCGCCCGCGGCACCCCCGGAGCCCGCACCGCCCGTCGCGCAAACGATCGTGGAGGCTG
>DASRJA010000789.1:0-18833 GCA_035649695.1 Mycobacterium sp.
CGCCGCGGCCCCGATGGCGAGGCCGAAGCCGAGCAGGATCGCGGGGTGGTGCCGCTCGGTCCACCGGCCGAAGCCCACCGCGAGCACGATCGGCGGAACGGCGAAGCATGCGGCCGTCACGCCGACCGTGGCGCCGTCAGCGCCGAGCGCAAGGAGCCGGTACGTCGACACCGGCCGGGCTAATGTGACCGCGACCTGAAGCAGGAAGATGCCGGCGACGGTGCCGACGAGCCACAGCGGCGGAAGCGAGCGGCGCTGGCCAGTCAGAACTTCCAGCCACGCTCCGGCGTGGCGACGTCGACCTCGACACCGTCGGGATCGCGGAACTTGAAGAACCGCGGCGGATCTGCTGCCTCGGCGCCGTACACCTCGATGCCCCGGTCCTTCAGCGCGCGGACCACGGCGCCGGTGTCTTCGATCGTCACGCCGATGTGGTTGGGCCCCATCGCGCCGTACGTCCACTCGGACCGTTCGATTTCTGGATTCGGCTGCAGCAGCGAGTAGTTCACCTCGCCATCGCTGAGATCGAGTGCCTTGCCGGGGTAGTGCCCGGGCGTTCGGGCGTCTCCCAGACGCTTGAAGCCCAGGACGTTCTCGTAGAACTCGGCGGTCCGCTCGAGGTCCTGGACCACGATTCCGAGGTGTCTGATGCGCACTGTTCTCTCCCTGTGCTGGTTGTCTTCCGTACTGAGGAAACTATTTCTGCAAATCAGACTGTAGGCGTGCAGGGTGGAATCAGTCAATGGACACGTCAGGTATCGGCGAGCTCGCGGGGCACCACGAACACGTCGACCAGCGCGCCGTTGCGCCACACCGTCATCTCGATGCGGCGGGCGATCGCGTCCTCGACCATCAGCTTCTGAATCGCGGTCGCGGTGACGATGTCGTGGCCGTCGACGCTGACCACGATGTCGCCGCGGCGAAGACCCGCCTCGGCCGCGGGGCTGCCCTTCACGACGCTGGCGATCTGCAGTCCGGTGGCGGTGCCGAGCTTGGTCGCCAGCGCCGGTGCGACGGGGATGCGCGCACCCGCGATGCCCAGCCAGGCCCGTCGCACCCGGCCCGTGCTCATCAGCGACCCGATGATCCTGTGCGTGGAGTCGTTGACCGGAACTGCAAGCCCCAGACCGACTCCCGCGACCGCCGTGCTGACGCCGACCATCCGGCCGCGTCCGTCGGCGAGCGCGCCGCCGCTGTTGCCGGGGTTGAGCGCAGCGTCGGTCTGGATCACCTCGTCGACCACCCGGCCCGCTTTCGTCGGCAATGACCTGCCGAGGCCGGACACGATGCCTGCGGTAACGCTGCCGGCCAGGCCGAGCGGATTGCCGACCGCCACCACGAGCTGGCCCACCTGCAGGTCCTCCGCGCGTCCCATCGCGACCGGCGCGGGCACGGCGTCGTGCGCCTTCAGCACGGCGAGGTCGGACAGCACGTCGCGGCCGACCACGTCGACCTTCACGGTGGTGCCGTCGGTGAATGCCGCTTCCGCGCTGTTGGCCCCGGCGACGACGTGGGCACTGGTCAGCAGGAAGCCGTCGGGTGTGATGACGCTGGCGCTGCCGCTGCCGTCACCCCGTGACGTGCGCACCGCGAGGCTGGCGACGCTGGGCAGCACCGCGCGGGCGACGGTGGTGACGACGGTGGAGTATGCGTCGAGCGCCTTTTCGTCGTCGGGCAGGTCTTCGGCCATAACTAATTGAGCGCCCGCGTTGCGGGGGCTATGCCGTGGTTCGCGGTGGGCAGAACTCAGCCGCGCTCGAAAACGACCTCGCCTGCGACGACAGTTGCGTTGACCATCCGGGCATCGAGCTCTTCGATCACGTCTTCCGGTGACGCGGCCAAGACGCACAGGTCGCCGGGCTGGCCCTTGGTTATGGTGCGGGGTTCGGTCGGTCGGCCAGAGGTGCCAAAGAACATCGTCAAAGCCTCACGCGCCGAGACACTTTCGTCGGGGCCGAGGACGGCGCCTGTCGCGGTGGTTCTGCGGACGGCGGCGCGCATCGTCGCCCACGGATCGCCCTCGCCGAACGGCATGTCGGTGGACAGCGCGACCTTCACGCCTGCCTTCAGCAGTGAGGCCAGCCGCCACAACTCGTGGTGTTCGGCGGCGGGGACGTCGGTCAGGTATTGGTCGCCCCGCTCGGCGACGAAGTTGGGCTGGGTTACGACGGTGACGCCGAGGTTCTTGAGATCGGCGATGCTGCCGTCGGGCACGACGGCCGCGTGTTCGATGCGGTCCTGCAGATGGGTGCCGGCCTCGCGCAGCGCCGACAGCGTCACGACCAGCTGGGCGGCGGTCACGCAATGCACCGCGACGGGGGCGTCCGCGGCGTGGCGTTCGGCGACCCAATCTTTGAGTTCGTCGAGGTCGAGGTCGCTGTCGTGCAGGATGCGCTTGCCCGGTGCCAGGCAGTGCACACGCTGGGCCAGCTCGCCGTGCCGGTGTGCCTGGAGCAGCTTAACGATGTCGCTGACTTCGAAGTCGGGCGTGGCATCGGTGACGCCGGTGACGCCGTATGCGCTCAGTCTCTGGCTGACCTCGTTGAGCCCGCTCTCGTTGCGCTGCAACGCATCTGACCAGTGGCGGTCGGCGCTACGCAGCCGCCCGTCGGTGTGATCGGTCAGCCCCACTCTGGCCAGCCCCGCCGAGTTCAGCGTCCACAGCACGCCGCTGCGGTGCTGCACGCGGACCGGTAGCGGCGGCGACACTTCGTCGAGCACATGGCGGTCCAGCGGTCCCGCGACCGCCTCGTGATAGCCGATGGCCCTGACCCAGCCGTCACTGCCGACGGGCGCTTCGGCCAGCGCGCGCTTCAGGTCCTCGCGGCCCCTTACCTCTGCGGGCCCGACGCGGGCCGACGTCAAGGCGGCTGCGGCCGACCGCAAATGGACATGGTGATCGTGCAAGCCGGGGATGACCGTCGCGCCCGCGACGTCGAGGACCTGCTCGCCCTTGTCCGGCGTCAGCTCACCGACGTCGACGATCTGTTGGTCGACCCGGATGTCGGTGGTGGTGCCGGCGAGCAGCGTGGCGCGTTGAATCAGCATGATGCCAACCGTCTTTCGGCGAGCAGCCGTTCGACCGCGGCGTTGTCCGCACCGAGCGCCGGGGCCCTGGAGGCTATGGCGGGCGTTGCGGCGCAACTGGTTTCGACGGTCCGATCGTCCTGGGCATAGGTTGCGGCGACGGCGGCCATCGAGAGTTCGATCAGCTCACCGCCGCCGCGGCTCAGCGATTCCGCGACATGTTGCGCAGCGTGCAGGCCGGTCAACGGATCGGCGATCGCGTCGCCGCAGAACTGTGGCTCACTGGTACCGCTGACCAAGCCGCCCGATGCTGCGGCGTCGTCGCCGAACGCCACCCAGTTGGCGCGCTCGCCGTCGGCACCGTGGCCCGTGATCCGCAGCCAGACTCGCCCGTCGCGCGGCATCGGGCCCAGACCGCGGTGCCGGAGCGCTGCGGGCCGCGACGACTCGATCACGACGTCGGCGGCCTCCAGCAGCCGTCGCAGGCCCGCGGGTTTGTCGAAATCGACTGCATAGGAGAGCTTTTCGCTGTTCATCCAGTCGAAGAACTTTGGCGGCCCGGCGCGGGTCCCGTCGGGCCGGGCGAGAGTTTCGACCTTGACTACGGTCGCGCCCGCGCGGGCCAGCAGCTGTCCGCACAGGGGGCCTGCCCACATCGACGAGAGGTCGGCGACCAACAGTTCGGCTGGCGTGCGCGGGGCGGCCGGATTGCCCAGCCTTGTGATTCGCGGTGGGGCGGGAGCTGTTTCGCCGAGGGCGGCGACGGGAAGACCGAGCAGGCGCGCCCGCGAGGTGATGTCGGCGGGGGTATTGGTGGCCACCCACTGTTGCACAGCCGGCCAGGGATCGTCGGCGACCGCATCGGACTCGAGTAGTGCGGGAACGGCGTCGACGTCGTCTTGCCGCGACAACGTGAGCGCGCACCATTCGTCGCTGCTGCGCATCAAGTGGGTGGCCCCGCCCGCGGAAATCCGGCCTGGCGGCGTCAGTCCGAGTAGCGCGGCCCGACCGGTGAGCAGTTCGACGGAGTCCGTCTCAACGCCGGTGAGGGCTTGGAACGCGTCGGCGGCCCGCCGCGCCCGTGTCAGCACGGCGACAGGTATGGCCATCGGCGTCACACGCTCATTGTGCTCAGAACTGGAGCGCCGAGAACCGCCAGTCCAGCACTTTGCGGTCGGGCTCGCCCACCGCGAACACCAGCGAGCGCAGTTTCAGCACTCCCCCGCGGCCATCGGGCAGCGGGTCCGCGGCCTCGACGTGCAGTTCGCTGTGGAGCGTGTCGCCCTCGTGAACCGGGCCCAAATGGTCGCAGGATTCCCAGCCGAGCACCGTGACCAGATTGGGCAGCAGCCGCGTTGTCTGCGCCAAGGCCAGCCCGATGGTGTGCCCGCCGTAGACGAGCCGCTGACCACCGACGCGCCAATCATGGTGTGTGGCAGCGACGTTCAGCGTCAGCCGGGCGAGCTCCGGGGCGCTCGTGACCACGTCGGCGGTGCTTTGCAGAACTGCGCCGGCGAGGCCGGGGTCGAAATGGGCACCCGGCACCTTCTCGCGGTATACGTCGGCGTCCCAGTCGGCGGTCGGGTCGGGCGGCGCCGCGAGGTCCGCACCGATGTTGGTCAGGTCGTCGTTGCGACCGGTCTCGTGTTCGGCGCTCAGCGGAAGCATCGCGCAGCGGTAGAAGTCCAGCACCAGCCTGCCGATCTGGTCGACGGTGGTCATCCGCAACGCCGCAAGCCCTGTCGGCGCACGACCTGGCTTGGCCGAATTCTGCTTCAACCCGACGACCT
The DNA here is from genome assembly GCA_035649695.1 of Mycobacterium sp. Classification (GTDB taxonomy): domain Bacteria; phylum Actinomycetota; class Actinomycetes; order Mycobacteriales; family Mycobacteriaceae; genus Mycobacterium. The sequence goes on from DASRJA010000789.1 coordinate 4,818, forward strand.
CGGTGCGGGTGAACAGGCTGTCGCCGATGACGGGGAACCGGTGGAACTCCAGCCCGCGATAGAACAGGTTGGCCTTCACCCGAAGGGTGGCCAGCGTGCTCTGTCCGATCGCGACGTCGCAGACCAGCGCGGGGTGTGCCAGCGCGGAGGTTGCCCCGGTCACGGCGTACGCCAGCTGAGCGTCGAGTGCGAGCCGCAGACGGTCGCCGATGATCGCCTGGTGCGCTCCCGCGGCGCCTTGGCTCAGGGTCATCGAGGGTGCCGAGTCGAAGACCTGGCCGACCTCCAAGTCGTCGAAATATGGGCCGCTCACGGCAGCCGATGTTGCCATTTGGGCGTACAAAGTGTCAATATGGCCGTACAAATGATTGAAGAAGAAACACTGCTGGTCGAGACGGTGCGGGCGTTCATCGACCGGGATGTGAAGCCGACAGTCCGCGAGGTCGAGCACGCCAACGAGTACCCCGAGGCGTGGATCGAGCAGATGAAGCGCATCGGGATCTATGGGCTGGCGATCCCCGAGTCCTACGGCGGCTCGCCGGTGTCGACACGGTGCTACGTGCTGGTCACCCAGGAGCTGTCGCGCGGCTGGATGAGCCTGGCAGGCGCGATGGGCGGGCACACCGTCGTCGCGAAGCTGTTGAGCCTGTTCGGGACGAAGGAGCAGAAGCGCCAGTATCTGCCCCCGATGGCGACCGGTGAACTGCGGGCCACGATGGCGCTGACCGAGCCCGGCGGCGGCTCGGATCTGCAGAACATGAAGACCACCGCGCTGTCCGCCGGCGACGGTTTGGTGATCAACGGGTCGAAGACGTGGATCAGCAATGCGCGCCGGTCCGGTCTTATCGCGCTGTTGTGCAAGACCGATCCGACGGCCACGCCCGCGCACAAAGGGATTTCGGTGGTGCTCGTCGAGCACGGAGAGGCCGCCCCGGGCCTCGACATCGGCTCCAGCCCGGGACTTTCCATCTCGCGCGATCTGCCCAAGCTGGGCTACAAGGGCGTCGAAACCTGCGAGCTGACGTTTGACGACTGCCGGGTGCCGGCGTCGGCGATCCTCGGCGGTGAGCCGGGCAAGGGCTTCGCGCAAATGATGAAAGGCCTTGAGACAGGCCGCATTCAGGTGGCCTCGCGAGCTCTGGGGGTCGCGACAGCAGCACTCGAGGATGCATTGCGCTACGCACAGGAGCGAGAGAGCTTCGGACAGCCGATCTGGAAGCACCAGGCCGTTGGCCATTACCTGGCCGACATGGCGACCAAGTTGACTGCCGCCCGTCAGCTCACGCTGTACGCAGCGGACCGCTACGACGCGGGCGAGCGCGCCGACATGGAGGCCGGCATGGCCAAGCTGTTCGCCTCCGAGGTCGCGATGGAGATCGCATTGAACGCGGTCCGAATCCACGGCGGCTACGGCTATTCCACCGAATTCGACGTCGAACGTTACTTCCGGGATGCGCCGCTGATGATCGTCGGCGAAGGCACCAACGAGATCCAGCGCAACGTGATCGCCAGTCAATTGGTGGCCCGCGGAGGCATCTGATGAAGCCCGCGTATCAGGCGCTGCGTGAACAACTCCGCGGGGAGATCGCTGCGGGCCACTACCGCGACGGCGCGCGGCTGCCCACCGAATCTGAACTTGTTGCACGGCATGGTCTCTCGCGGCAGACTGTGCGGCGGGCGTTTCAGGATCTGGTAGCCGAGGGCATGGTGTATCGGGTTCCGGGTCGCGGTACTTATGCCAGCGAGCCGGGCCGACGTTATCTGCGCCAGCTCGGGTCGATCGAAGATCTGATGAGCCTGTCCGACGACACCACGATGGAGGTGCTGACCGGGCTACGCCGCCGCGTCGATGTCGATGCTGCGAGCCGGCTGCGGCTGGATGACGACGTCGTGTACTCCGTGGTGTTCCGGCGGCTGCACGACGGGGTGCCGTTCGTGTTGACCACGGTGCATCTGGTGCCGTCGGAGGCGCAGCCGGTGCTGGACTCGCCTGCATTGGCCGACGGTGCCGTCGGAACGCATACAGTCATCGGACTGCTGGAACCGCATCTGACGGAGCCGATCGCTGAAGCGGCACAATCGATTACGGTCGCGCTTGCCGACGGAATCGTTGCCGATGCGGTGGGCTGTCAGCCGGGCCATCCAATGCTAAGGGTGGACCGGCTGTATTCGGATTCGGGCGGCAGGCCAGTCGAGTTGTCGGTCAGCCACTTCCTGCCCGAGCAATACACCTACAGGGTGACGCTGCGCAGGTCGGGCTGAGCGGGCGGATAGAAGCTGCGGGCCCACTGCCGCATGTGCTGGAAGTCGTCGGCCTCCGATGGCGCCAACGCGGGACGTTCGAGGTATTGCAAGTGCGCCCAGATTTCGATGTCGTCGGGCAGCATACGTTTGGCTGCGGCTAACCGTTCGTCATAGTCGAGGTCTTCGGACACCCAGTAGGTCGCGAAGATATCCGTAGTCGTGTCATCCACAGGTGTGGGGCAGATCGAGATGATCTGCATGCCGTCGCCGTTGTCCTCGCAGCTGAAGCTCAAACCGATTCCATGCCAACATATTTCGACTGGATTGCCGGCGCCGAAGCCGATGGTGGCGTGCCAGCTGGAGTTGTCTGCGGTCGAGGCGAGCAGGATCGGGCTCACCGGCACCTTGTGTACGAATCGGTAGTGCTGGCGGTCAACCGAGCTTTCGGCAACCACCTGCGGATGCACCGTCACGCCTGCGAAGAATTGCCTCTCATCCGGGCCCACTGCACGGAACCAGTAGCTGCTGACCCTCTCACCCAATCCGCCCCACCCGTCGGGTGCGGGCCAGAGCGGCGCGCGATGCCGTACGTCGTGCCAGACGTAGATGCACTCGTTGAATTCGGCGGTAGGCCAGCAGTGCACGCGCCTGGCGTCGTCGGCGTGCGGCTCGTACGGGATCCGGACGTTGTGGCCGTCGTCACCGCTCCACACCCAGCCGTGGAACGGGCATTGGATGCCGCCTTCGACGACGCAGCCGCCGTGCGAGAGGTCGGCGCCCATGTGCTGGCAGTGCGCGTCGAGGACGCGGACGATGTCGTCGAGGTCGCGGAAGGCCACGAGCTCCGTGCCGAAGTAGTGCAGGGGTTTAACGTCGCCGACCTCGAGATCGGCGCTCCAGGCCACCTGGAACCAGCCGGTGGGTCGCATGCTGGGCAACCCCATGCTGCCAGCCTGCCACTTATGCGATTTCGGCGCGGAAACATGCGCTCAGCGACCACGCTCAGCGACCGTTTGCGCACCGAAATCACTGCACTTCGTCGACGAGGCCCCACCGCAGCGCTGTGTCCGTGTCGATCGTCTGGCCGGACAGCACCAGATAGGCAGTGCGCCATCGACCGATGCGGCGGGTGATGCTGACGGTGCCGCCTGCGCCGGGGATCAGGCCGAGACTCAGTTCGGGCAGGCCGAGCACGGCGTCGGGATGCGCCTGCACCCATCCGCAGTAGGCGGCCATCTCCAGCCCGCTGCCCAACACCTTTCCGTGTACCTCGGCGCGGCAGTTGCGGCCGAGGCGGGCGGTCAGCTCGTCGAGCACCAGTGCGGGCGAGTAGCGGGTGCGGGCGAGATGCGCGCTGGCGGGGTCGGCGAAGGTGCCGAACTCGGCCAGGTCGCCGCCGCTGCAGAACGATGGGCCGTTGCCGGTCAGCACCACTTCGGTGATCGACGGGTCGAGCCGCGCGACTTCAAGCGCGTCGAGCAGTTCGGCGCGCATGTCGGTGGAAAACGCATTGTGCCGCTGCGGGCGGTTGAACCGGACGTGCAGACGGCTGTCGTCGCGGTCGGCCTGCACGGGATCGGAAATGTCGGGGACGGTGGGGGGCCCGCGTTCGGCGAGCCAGCGCGCGAACTCCGGTCCCGACTGCAGTGTCGAGTAGGCCAGCGATTCGGTGATGACGCCGGCGCGGGTCGGTGCGGCGGGATCGATGGAACGGAGGACGTCGTCGCAGACGGCCGCGGCTTGCGGCCAGCGTTGGCATCGCTCGGTGAGCTCGGCGAGCGCTTCGGGAACCGACGGCACGGTGATTGCGCGACGGTCGTCGCAGTCGTCTTCGGTCAGTGTGAAAGTCGCGTCGTCGGAAGGCGACCCGACGGCGACCACGACACTCGCGAGCTCCGTCACGCGTACTTGTTTATCAGCTCCTGCTTGTACAGCTTGCCGGTATCGGTGCGCGGCAGCTGCGCCTCGAACGAGATCGAGCGCGGACATTTGTAGTGCGCCAACCGGTCTCGCAGCCAGACCAGCAGTTCCTCGGCGAACTCGTCGGTGGCATCGGCTGGGTCTACTGTCTGAACGACGCCCTTGACGCTTTGGCCCATTTCGTCGTCCGGGATGCCGAACACCGCGGCGTCCATCACCTTGGGATGGGTGACGAGCATATTCTCGGCCTCCTGCGGGTAGATGTTCACCCCGCCGGAGATGATCATGTGGTGGCGCCGGTCGGTCAGGTAGAGGTAGCCCTCTTCGTCGAGATAGCCGATGTCGCCGACTGTTTTCCAGCCGTGGCTATCGCGTGATTTGGCGGTCTTCTCCGGATCGTTGAGGTATTCGAAGTCGAAGCCGCCCTCGAAGTAGATCTCCCCGGCCTGGCCCGGTGGCAACTCGTTGCCGTCCTCGTCCAGGATGTGCAGCCCGCCCATCATCGGCTTGCCGACCGAACCGGGGTGGGCCAGCCAGTCTTCGGCGGTGATCAGTGTCGAGCCAATCGCCTCGGAGGAGGCGTAGTACTCATCGACGATCGGGCCCCACCAGTCCATCATTTGTTTCTTGATCTCGACGGGGCAGGGCGCCGCTGCATGCATCACGCGCTTCATGCTGGACAAGTCGTACTTATTGCGAACGGATTCAGGCAGTTTCAGCATTCGGGTGAACATCACAGGCACGAATTGCCCGTGAGTGACGCGGTAACGCTGGATCGCGTCCAGACAACCCTCGGCGTCGAACTTCTCCAGCACTACGGTCGTGATGCCGGCGCCCTGAATCTGCATCGACCACACCGAAGGCGCGGTGTGGTACAGCGGGGCGGGGCTGATGTAGACGGCCTCGGGGTCGAGCCAGAAGCCGACCAACGCCGACATCAGGCCGGGAACTTCGGCCGGCGGCAGGTGCGGAAGTTCGCGCTTGATGCCCTTGGGGCGGCCGGTGGTGCCCGACGAGTACTGGAGTAAGTCGCCTTCGATCTCGTCGTCGATCGGCGTATCGGGTTGATCCGCAACGCATTCGGGATAGCGGTGCCAGCCGTCGAGGTCGTCGTCGGCGATGATCCTTAGGTCGGGCTGCGTGTGCTCGGCGAGGTTCTCACACGTCTTGCGCAGTGCCGCCGAGCCGACGACGGCTTTGGCGTTGCTGTTGTCGATGATGTAGGCCGCCTCGGCTGCGGTCAGGTGGGTGTTGATCGGGACGTAGTAGAGACCGCAGCGACGCGCCGCCCACATGACGGCGTGGAAGTGCTGGTTGTTCTCCATCAAAATGGCGACGGCGTCGCCCTCGCGCAGACCGTGCTTGCGGAAGAAGTGGGCGAGGCGGTTGGCGCGCGCCTCGAGCTCGGCGAAGGTCAGGACCGTCCCAGACGGATGGATGATGATGGCCGGCTTGTCGGGGTTGGCCTCGGCATGCTCGCGAATCTGCATGGGCTGACTTTACGCGGCCGAACTTGACACGTGTCAAGAGGGTCGATCTTGTTGCCGACAAGACGTAAAAGTGCCCAAAATCCAAAGGATTTGGGCACTTTTACGTTCCCCAGCTTGCGCGGGGGCCCTGTTCGCGGGTGAAGACGAGCTAATCGGCTTCGGCCAACCGGTGCTTCAGCGCGTCGAACTCGTCCTTGATGCCGGTCGGCAGCTTCTCGCCGACGAACTCGAACCACTCCTCGATTTCGGGCAGCTCGTTACGCCACTCCGCAGCGTTGACCGCCAGCGCGGCATCCACGTCGGCGGCATCGACATCGAGACCCTCGAGATCCAGATCCTCGGCCGTCGGCACGGTACCGATCGGCGTCGTCTTGCCGCCGGCCCGCTGCTCGATCCGGTCGATGATCCACTTCATCACGCGGCTGTTCTCACCGAAGCCCGGCCACAGGAAGCGGCCGTCATCGCCGCGGCGGAACCAGTTGACGAAGAAGATCTTCGGCATCTTCGACTCATCGGACTGCTTGCCGATGTCGATCCAGTGCGCGAAGTAGTCGCCGACGTTGTAGCCCAGGAACGGCAGCATCGCCATCGGGTCGCGGCGCACCGTGCCGACCTTGCCCTCGGCCGCGGCCGTCTGCTCGGAGCCCATCGTCGCGCCGATGAACACCCCGTGCTGCCAATCGCGGGCCTGCGTCACCAGCGGCACCGTCGTCTTGCGCCGGGCGCCGAACAGGATCGCCGAGATCGGCACGCCCTGCGGGTCATCCCACTCCGGTGCCAGCGTCGGGCACTGCGACATCGGCGTGCAGTACCGCGAATTCGGATGCGCGGCCTTCTCGTCCGAGTCGGGCGTCCACTCGCGGCCCTTCCAATCGATCAGATGCTGGGGATCGCCCTCCAGCCCCTCCCACCACACGACGTTGTCGTCGGTCAGCGCGACGTTGGTGAAGACGGTGTTGCCCGCTTCGATGGTCTTCATAGCGTTCGGGTTCGACTTCCAGTTGGTGCCCGGCGCGACGCCGAAGAAGCCGAACTCGGGATTCACCGCATACAGCCGGCCGTCCTTGCCGAACCGCATCCACGCGATGTCGTCGCCAACGGTCTCTGCGCGCCAGCCGGGGATCGTCGGCTGCAGCATCGCGAGGTTGGTCTTACCGCACGCCGACGGGAACGCGGCCGCGACGTAATACGACTTGTTCTCCGGCGAGATCAGCTTGAGGATCAGCATGTGCTCGGCGAGCCAGCCTTCGTCGTGCGCCATCGCCGAGGCGATCCGCAGCGAGTAGCACTTCTTGCCCAGCAGCGCGTTGCCGCCGTAGCCCGAGCCGTAGCTCCAGATCTCGCGGGTCTCAGGGAAGTGCGTGATGTACTTCGTGTCGTTGCACGGCCACGGCACATCCTTCTGCCCTGGCTCAAGCGGGGCACCGATCGAGTGCAGCGCCTTGACGAAGAAGCCGTCGTCGCCGATCTTGTCCAGCGCTGCCTGGCCCATCCGGGTCATGGTCCGCATGGACACGACGACATATTCGGAGTCGGTGATCTCGACACCGAGCTTGGGATCCTCGGCGCCGAGCGGGCCCATACAGAACGGGACGACCCACATGGTCCGGCCGCGCATGGAGCCGCGGTACAGGTCGGTCATGATGCCGCGCATCTCGGCCGGATCCATCCAGTTGTTGGTCGGCCCCGCGTCGATCTCCCGCTCGGAACAGATGAAGGTGCGCGATTCCACCCGCGCCACGTCGGACGGATCGGACAACGCGAGGTAAGAGTTGGGCAGTTTCTCGTCGTTCAACCGCTTGAAGGTGCCTGCGTCGACCAGATGGGCAGCCAGTCGCTCGAATTCCTCTTCGGAGCCGTCCGCGAATGCGACTCGATCCGGCTGTGTCAGTTCGGCGACCTCCTGGACCCAGGCAAGCAGCCCTTTGTGTTTAGTCGGTGCGGTGTCCAGACCTGGAATGGTCGCTGCGGTCATCAAAACTCTCCTGCGTAGGTTTTCTGCCAGGACGCAGGCCCCGATCGCGCCAACCAAACCTGACAGGCAGCGCATTCGGTCGTCCCTGTACTGAGGTTAACGTGGGTGACATACCCGCGGTAAATCGGGAGTATGTCCGATCACTCACAGGAACGATTCAGAAACAATTTCCGGGCCGTTTTACCGATTCAGTTCCCCTCAAATTCGCCGCCCCGCTGGATAGCCGTTCGTCTACTCCACTATTCGGTACGGCGATCTGACTACATCGTCGCGCCGTACAGCTCGGCGCGCACCGCCTCGATCGCCTTCTGGAGCAGAGGCAGGCGGCGGTCCCGCACCGTGGTGGCGCGTGCCGTCGCAATCGCGTGCTCGTGTAGCTCCGCGTCGATTTTGGCCACGCGATCGGCGGCCGTCGCGCTCTCGAGCTCGTCGCGGGTAGCCAGCTCCGACGTCAGCGCCGTTTCGGCCGCTAGCACCCTGGTCGCGACACGCTCCTCGAGCGCGGACCGCAGGGCGGCCGTGACGTCGGTGACCCAGCGGTCCAGCATCGCCCGGTCATGAAGCAGTCCGCGGATACCCACCACCCACACCGTGAGAAGCAGACCCACCAACCCGCCGGCGGCGAGCCCCGCAACGGTCAACCCGGGCGCCAGCCCCGCGAACAGGCGAGTCACCATCAGTGCCACCCCCAGACCGAAGCCCGCACCGAGGATCATCATCAGCTGCGTTTCCAGCCGCCGTGATTTCAAGGGTGGCGGGGAAACCTCCGGCGGTGGCATCGGTGACGGCGGCGGGGGCGGCGTGGAGAGCTCGAGCTCGGTCGCCAGGTCACCCACTTGGGTGGTGATGCCTTCGTCCACTTCGGCAACGACCTCGTCAACCCGGGTCCGTACGTATGGCTCGAACTCGCCGAGCCGCCGACGGCCCAGCTCGGCAACGTCCTCCTGCAGTTCGGCGCGCACGGACGTGCACCGGTTGCGGGCGAAATACGACAACTGCAGCCGTGCGTGCTGGACCTGGCTACGAAGGGTGATCGTGCGTTCAGTCTTGGCCAGCCGACGGTCGCGCTGCGTGGCACTACGCTGCTCCTGCAAATCGGCGATCCGCGCGTTACGAGTGACGCCTGCGGCTTCCTCTTCGAGGCGCCGCACGGCCGTCTGCAACCGGGTATCCCACGCGCGCAAGCGATTTCGACGTGCCAGCCTAGCGTCGCCGAGGTGGCCGAGCCGCTCCGCCAGCTCGTCGATCTTGGAGTCGCCTAGGTCAGGAGCGGCGGCCACCCCAACCCACGGGACGTCGCGGTAGCGCGCGTCGTGCGCAATCAGCGTCTGCCTGTCGGCGGCCAGCACATTGCGCCAGTTGCGATGCACATCAATCTTCGACACGACTCCGATGACGAGGTCGGTGTTGGCGGCGGCAAGGTCAAGCAGCGCACAGTCCGATTCGGTCAGCCGCGCGACCGCCGACACGATAAACACGACGGCAATCGGCGCTTCGACGACGGACAGCTCACCGGTCTCGACGAAGGTCACGTCCGGCAGCCGCTGGCGCAGCGCCGCGAGCAGGCTGCTGGTGCCCGCCAACCACGGACCCGTCACCAGCACAACATCGCGGGTCACTACACCGGGTGAGCTGACGCCCGGCTCGATCGCTGCTACCAGGGCGTCCGCGGATGCGATTGGGTCACTCATCTAACCGACCCGAGCAGACGTAGTGATCCCCTCGAGATGGCGGCACCGCAGCTGCGATGCAACGCGTCGACCGGCCCGCGGCCATACCGCCGCCAGTGCACCGCGCGGCGCAGATGCGACTCCGCTTCATTGTCTCCGTCCACCGCGATCCCCGCCGCCTCGACCACGTCGACCGCCGCGGCCATCACCGCGATGACGGTCTCGTCGGCCGACAGGAACTCCGTCAGCCCCTCATCCTCGAATTGCACTGCCAGCGCCCGCAATTCGGTGATTGCTGATCGCACTCTTCGATACCGAACCGGGGCGCCGACGGCGTCGAGCTGCGCAACGACACGATCGATCTGGCTGAGCCCTCGCAGCAGCGTCAGCACCTTCGCGTCGTCAGCGCCCTGGGCGACCGCCATCACGCCATGGGCTATGCCGAATCGATCCAACGTGTCGAGCAATCGAGCCCGAATCGCCTGGGGCAACGGGTGATCGCTCTGCACGAACGCGTCGGTCGACGTCAGATCGGCGGGCACAGTCACCATCGTGCGCAATGCAGCCACCAACTCATCGTCCAGATCGGCCTTGGCCAGCAGCGCGACCATCGGCACCGTCGGCACCCCGGTCAGCGCCTGGTAGTCGGCGGCGCGTCGATGCGCCAGCGCCAGCGGCCCGCCGGTACCGAACCCGGCCAGATCGGCCTTATTGAGCACGGTCAACGTCGGCCGGTCCGCATTTGCGAGGTGCCCCCGGTCCTCGGGCTTGAGCGCCTCCGCGATGACCAGCACGCGCACGTCGGCCGACGCAGGATCGGCTGTGCCCGTCACGCCCGCAGCGGTCAGCGCGGCCGCGACCGTGTCTCGCCCCACTCCGTCGCGGCCCAGTACAGCAATGCGTAATGGAGCAGCAATACGCCGAATGATCGGTGTCAACCGCGGATTGCGGCTCTGGTCAGCGAATCGCGTCAGCGCATCGACGAAAATCTGGTGGCCTTCCATTAACCCGATCCGGGTGAAACCCGGTCCCAGGGTGCGTGTCGGCCTAAATGTTGGCACCTTCGCGGGCACATCGCGAACGGTTGTCCCCAGTACCAGTCGAAGGCAACTGTTGGGTATCAATCTGTACCACGATGCGGGTACTCAAGCCTCGATGAGCGACCATGGACGGATGCAAACGCCCAGGCCGGATGTCGCCGAGCCGCATTTGCATCCTCGCGTCACCAGTTTCCGCACCCGCCGCTCCACGCTCTCCGGAGGGCAGCAGGCCACGTGGGAGCGGCTGTGGCCGGAGATGGGCATGCACGCCCGCGATGCCGACGGGCCCGCGCCGCAGCTGGACACCGAGGCCTGGTTCGGCCGCTCAGCGCCGGTGGTGCTGGAGATCGGCTGCGGAAGCGGCACGTCGACGCTTGCCATGGCACAGGCGGAGCCCCACCTGGATGTCGTCGCGGTGGAGGTGTACCGGCGCGGACTGGCCCAGCTGCTCTCCGCAATCGACCGCGAAGGCGTCACCAACATCCGCCTGGTCCGCGGCGACGGCGTCGACGTGCTCGAGCACATGTTTGAGCCGGATTCCCTGACCGGTGTGCGGGTATTCTTCCCCGACCCGTGGCCAAAGGCACGCCACCACAAGCGCAGGCTGCTGCAGCCCGACACCGTGGCGCTGATCGCCGACCGGCTGCGCGCCGGCGGGGTGCTGCATGCCGCCACCGACCACTCCGGCTACGCCGAGCAGATCGCGGAGGTGGGCGACGCCGAACCGCGGCTACGCCGCGTCACCGCATCGGATTCGCTGCCGATCTCGGTGCAGCGACCCGTCACGAAGTACGAGGGCAAAGCCCAGCACGTGGGCAGCGCCGTCGCCGAATTGCTTTGGGAGAAACGGCCATGAGCCTCACTGAAGACATCCCACACATAGAAGATGCCCCGCCGCCGGTGGCACCGGCAGAGGCGACGGCCCGAGTGCTGCTGGTGTGGGACGCGCCGAACCTGGACATGGGGCTTGGCTCGATCCTCGGCGGCAGGCCCACGGCCGCGCACCGGCCCCGATTCGACGCGCTGGGCCGCTGGCTGCTGGGCCGCACGGCCGCGCTGTCCGCCGAGCGCCCCGACGTCACGCTGGAGCCCGAAGCGACCGTCTTCACCAACATCGCCCCAGGTAGCGCCGACGTCGTTCGGCCGTGGGTGGAGGCATTGCGTAACGTGGGCTTCGCGGTCTTCGCGAAACCGAAGATCGACGAAGACAGCGACGTCGACAGCGACATGCTCAACCACATCGCGCTGCGCCGCAGCGAGGGGCTGGCCGGCGTGGTGGTGGCCTCCGCCGATGGACAGGCGTTCAAACAACCGCTGGAGGAAATCGCCCGCGAGGGGGTACCCGTCCAGGTGCTTGGATTTCGCGAACATGCCAGTTGGGCGTTAGCGTCGGATACCTTGGAGTTCGTCGACCTGGAAGACATTCCTGGTGTTTTCCGGGAGCCGCTACCGCGAATCGGCCTTGATTCGCTGCCCGAGCAGGGGGCTTGGCTGCAGCCATTCCGGCCGCTGTCCTCGCTACTGACCTCGCGCGTATAGACAACTGGAAATGCGCGGGTCGCCACAGACTTAGAAGGAGCTTACGTGTTCGCCTGGTGGGGTCGAACGGTGTACCGATACCGATACATAGTCATCGGTGTCATGGTCGCACTGTGCCTTGGTGGCGGCGTGTTCGGCATCAGCCTCGGCAGCCATGTCACGCAGAGCGGCTTCTATGACGACGGTAGCCAGTCGGTGCACGCCTCAGTTATCGCGGACAAGGCATACGGACGCGACACGTCGGGCCACATCATCGGGGTCTACACGGCGCCCGAGGGCAAGACGGTCGACGACCCGGATTTCAAGCAGAAGATCCTCGACAATCTCAAGAAGGTCGAGGAGGACCACCCGGACGAGATCCTGCGCTCGATCGGCTACTTCAAGAGTCCCGACGTGCTGAAGAACATGTCCGACGCAGACAAGCAGCACGCGTTCATGTCGATTCAGCTAAAGGGCGACAACGACGACGCGATCCTGAACAACTACAAGAAGGTCAAGGACGACCTGCTCAAGGTCAAAGACGACGGCGTCGACTTCAGAATGGCGGGTCTGCAGCCGCTGGCGGCCGAACTGACCGGCACCATCGGCGACGACCAGAGACGTGCCGAGGTCGCCGCCATCCCGCTGGTGTGCGTGGTGTTGTTCTTCGTGTTCGGTGGTGTCGTCGCGGCCGCCCTCCCCGGGGTCATCGGTGGCCTGACCATCGCGGGCGCGCTCGGCATCATGCGTTTGGTCGCCGAGTTCGCCCCGGTGCACTTCTTCGCTCAGCCTGTGGTGACCCTCATGGGCCTCGGTATCGCCGTCGACTACGGCCTGTTCATGGTCAGCCGCTTCCGTGAGGAGATCGCCGAGGGCTACGACACCGAGGCCGCGGTCCGAAGAACCGTGATGACCTCGGGCCGCACGATCATGTTCTCCGCGGTGATCCTCGTGGCGTCGTCGGTGCCGCTGCTGCTGTTCCCGCAGGGCTTCCTCAAGTCCATCACCTACGCGATCATCGCCTCGGTCATGCTCGCGGCGATCCTGTCGATTACCGTGCTGGCCGCCGCGCTGGCCATCCTGGGGCCCAACGTCGACGCGCTCGGTGTGCGCACGCTGCTGCGGGTGCCGTTCTTCCGTAACTGGAAGCCGATGCGCATTTACCTGACCTGGCTGGCCGATAAGACGCAGAAGACCAAGACGCGTGAAGAAGTCGAGAAGGGCTTCTGGGGCAAGCTGGTCAACCGCGTGATGAAGCGACCGGCCGCGTTCGCGGTGCCGATCATCATCGTCCTGATCGCGCTGATCATCCCGTTGGGGCAGCTCGCGCTCGGCGGCATCAGCGAGAAGTACCTGCCACCCGACAACTCGGTACGCCAGGCGCAGCAGGAGTTCGACAAGATCTTCCCGGGCTTCCGCACCGAGCCGCTGACGATCGTGATGGAAAGCGACAACGGGCAGCCCATCACCGACCAGCAGGTCGCCGAGGTCCGCAACAAAGCGATGCAGATCTCCGGCTTCACGGACCCGGACAACGATCCGTCCAAGATGTGGCAGGCACGCCCGTATCTCGATGGGGCGTCGAAACAGCCGTCCATCCGGGTCATCCAGAACGGCTTGGTGAACCGCAACGACGCAGCCAAGAAGATCGAAGAGCTGCGCGCCATGACACCGCCGCGTGGCATCACCGTATCCGTAGGCGGCACACCAGCTTTGGAGCAGGACAGCATCCACAGCCTGTTCGACAAGCTGCCGTTGATGGTGGTCCTGCTGATCACCACGACCACGATCCTGATGTTCCTGGCATTCGGGTCGGTGGTGCTGCCGATCAAGGCCGCGGTGATGAGCGCGCTCACACTCGGTTCGACGATGGGCGTGCTCACCTGGATGTTCGTCGACGGGCACGGTTCCGGCCTGATGAACTACACCCCACAACCGTTGATGGCACCGATGATCGGGTTGATCATCGCGGTGATCTGGGGTCTGTCGACCGACTACGAAGTGTTCCTGGTGTCCCGCATGGTGGAGGCGCGTGAGCGCGGCATGTCCACCGCCGAGGCCATCAGGATCGGTACCGCCACCACGGGCCGGCTGATCACCGGCGCCGCGCTGGTGTTGGCCGTCGTCGCGGGCGCGTTCGTGTTCTCGGACCTGGTGAT
>DASRJA010000790.1:0-2906 GCA_035649695.1 Mycobacterium sp.
GCCGATGCGGGGTGCCGAGATCACCTCGGACGCGGCCTTCTTCAGGCCGAGGGCCTCGAACTCGTCTACGTCGCTATCGAATTCGTAGGCAGAGCGGTGCACGGCATCTGCCAGGCCGATCGAGACGATGTTGACGACGAACTCGTCGGTGTCGCGGATGTTGACGAACGTGTCTTTGAGAGTCACCCCGTCGGAGCGCGGCTGCAACGTGATCGACAAAACCGGCGGAAAACGTCCGACGACGGTGAAAAAGGATACCGGCGCGACATTGCCAACCCCGGTGGTCGACCGGGTGCTGACCCAGGCGATTGCACGCGGCAATATGCTGCCGATGAGAAGTTTGTAGCTCGAGGTCGGGTCGAGATCCCCGGGGTCGATGGTGATCATCATTGTCTCCTTTGTTCAATTCGCCTGCGGCCATACGGCGTTCAACGAGTCGCTAGTTGTTGGCGTGGCCTGGATGCTGATGATTCGCCAGCCTTCAGGTCCTCGTGCTACCTCGAAGTGAGCGGCCAACCGCTCGATCTCAGTGCCGTCGGCACGGAGGCGTGACCAGATCACCTCGATCGCGGCACCGTTGTCGTGATAGACCGTCACTCTGCGGTCGGGCACGGCGGTGTCTGCGTAACCCTCGGCGCGTAACCGGGTCTGCAATGCGTCCAGCAATCCCACCACCGACGGCGTGTCCAGAAGCCATCGGCTGCTCTGGTCGTCGCTCCAATTCAGGGGTGCAGACCAGTAATCGAGGATGAACTCGGGACCGCGCGCGATCATGCCTGCGCCGACACCGATCCAGGTGGTCAGGTAGTCGTCGAAGAACCAGTGCGCGACTTCGTCATGAACCGTTCGGCCCCCAAGCAGCGCCACCGCGGTGTACCAGACGGGGCCTACGTTGAGGCGGTCGGGGTACAGGGCGACCATCGCGTCGAAATACGCTCTCGGGCTTCCACTTTCCGCGCGAAGCCGACGGGCGTTCAGCAGATAGTCGCGGGTCTGGTCTATGATGGCCGGGTTGTCGGGAAGGTCCTTGTTCTTGTGACCGGCGACGACGGCGCGTGGCTGCAGCGCCTCGACCTTGTCCAACGCCACCAGCCAGGCATCGACTCCGCCGTGCGCGCTTTCCAGCAGGTATTGGTGCACGCCGTTGTAGGCGACGTCGCCGGCGACGACCAAGCCGATGGAGGGCACATGCAACACGGTGGTGTCGTCGGTATCGGTGTGGCCGACCTCGACTGCGAGCAGACGGTGGCCTTCCAGCTCGATTCCGTCGGCCGGAATGGTTCGATAGTTGACCGGACTGGGGGGAATCTGGCCGGGGAAGTCGACATCCCACAGTTCGGCACGGCCGACGGTGCCCTGCTGGTGCATCATCGAGATCGTGCCGGTGGTCGCATAGGCCACGGCGTAGGGAAATCGTTGCAGCAGAAGTTCGGTGCCGAACCAGTGGTCGCCATGCCCGTGGGTGGCGTACACAGCGGTCAGGTGCTTGCCAGATGCTTCGATCCAGTCGCCGACGCGCTTCACCTGCTCGTAGGTGAACGGTGGATCGACCAGGACGGCGTCGTTGTCGCCGTAGATCAGCGTGGAGGCGACCGGCGACGAGATGATCGGGCTGCCGTCGGGCAGCCGCTGCTCGCGGTGACGTCGCAGTCCGTCGTTTACCAGAACTTCGTAGTGCAATTCAGACATGTCGTAATTCCCTTCGGGATCAGTTGTTTTCGGACTTGAGATGTTCGGTGAACCATGCGATGGCCGCACCGCTGGCTTCGTCGAAGCGCTTCTCGTACGCGTCGAAGTGATCGCCGTCGATGGTGACGAGCTTCTTTGGTTGCAAAGCCTTTTCATAAGCAGCCAGAGCGAGGTCGGTGACGGTGATGGTGTCGTGCAGGCCGACGACCATCAATAGGGGTGTGGGGGAGACGCGCGTGATCCACGTACCCGGCTCGTACATGCGGGCGGCGCGGGTCGACCGAAGTGTCATGGTGTTTTTCCACACGCCCTCGGGCACCGGTTGGGTGTAGAACGCGATCGCCTCCGGTGACCGGTAGGCCGCAGGCACCGACGGGTCGGCGCTGACCACAGCCTGGGTGGCCGGTGGTGCGCCGCGGAACTGTTGGCGTTCGTCGTCGGCGAACGCCGCCTCCAAGGCCGGCACCTGGTCGGGCGCGACGCGTCGCAGGCCCTGCTTGTAGCCGCTGATGGTGGGCACCTGCGCGACGACGGCCCGCAGCCGCCGGTCGGTGGCCCCCAGCACGATCGCGTGCCCGCCCGCGTAGCTGCTGCCCCACAGGCCGATCCGGTCGGGGTCGACGAACGGTTGGCTCTCCAGGAAGGAGATCGCCCGGCGCCAATCAGCGATCTGCACCCACGGGTCGATGTCGTTGCGCGGCGAGCCGTCGCTGGCCCCGAAGCCGCGGTGGTCGTGCACCAGAACCACGAATCCCGCGTCGGCGAAAGCCCGGGCGAATCGCTCCAGCCCGTGTTCCTTCACGCCGGCAAAGCCGTGCGCCATCGTGATGGCCGGATGCGGACCGGGGCCGTCGGGCGTGAACAACCAGCCCCGCAGAATCACATCACCTTCGACGGTGAATTCGACGTCCTGTCGATGCACTTTCCGCTCCTTCCACGTGTCTTCAAGCGGCACAACATCCACGATGTGCCCACTTCGTTCGAGGAGGGGAGACCGCAATGACCCTGGTATTGGGAGGGACAGGATTACGCTCGGTTGGTGGCGGCGAGGCTCAACGCGCTGGGCGACTACCTGCGGGCCAGGCGTGAGCAGCTGCGGCCCGAAGACGTCGGGTTGGTGGCCGGCTCACGGCGGAGGGTAGCGGGCTTGCGCCGTGAGGAGCTGGCACTGCTGGCCGGGATCAGTGCCGATTACTACCTGCGACTCGAGCAGGGCC
>DASRJA010000791.1:0-2798 GCA_035649695.1 Mycobacterium sp.
CGAGGAAGCCGTGCTGCTGCGCACCCGGATGACCCGCGAGAGGGTGCTGGAGTCCCTGCTGCGCGACCTGCTGACCTACGACGCCGACGTCCCCGCCGACCTGCCGACCCGCGCCCGCGACTTCGGCTTCGACCTGGGCCTGCCCAGGCAGGCAATCGTGATCGAAGTCTTGGTGCCGGCGGGTCTGGGCAGTCCGAGCTCCTCGCCGCTGCGGCTTGTCCGCGAGGTCTTCCACAGTCCGCAGGACTTGTCCTGCGGACTGTCGTCCTCGAGGTACGTCGTGCTGCGAAGCCAGCACAACGGGCGACCGCGGCTGGGGCGAGACGATCTCCTCGATCTGACGGGGCGCATCCACGACCTCGTCGGCGCAACCTGTCGGATGGGAGTGGGCGGAGTCGCCCCGGACGAGCGTGGGATCGCGACGTCCTACTCCGAGGCGCTGATGGCGCTTCGCGTCGGCTCCTCCAACGGACAGCCCTCGCCCCACGACATCGCCGACCTCCGGGCAGAGCAGCTCATCTTGTCTGTGCCCCCCGCTGCCCGGGCCCGGATCACCACCGAGACCCTGGGCGACCTGAGGTCCTTGGGCGACTGGGACTCGACCCGGGCCACGGTGATCGCTTGGGTGGAGAGCGGGTTCGTCCTGGTGGACGCCGCGGCCGCACTCACCATCCACCGCAACACCCTCGTCTACCGCCTCGGGCGGATCTCGAAGCACACCGGCTGGCCCACATCCGACCGCCGGCACTGGCTCGCGCTCTACCTCGCCTGCCTGGCGGACGCGCTGGGCGCTGAGTCGGCAGTCCGGAGCCGTTCGGGCTGACGCCGGCGCCGCTGGCCGTGCCCTACCAGTACGCCACGGTCAGAACGAATCTGGCTTTTTGCTAGGGACACAGGCGATTTCGCCGGCGCGATCCACAACACGTGCGACGGCGCCGGCGACCCGCAGCAATTCGCGCTCGACACCGACGGTGTGTCGGGACTCGGGGCGACGTTCCGCCTCGGTACGTCGGCCACCCGATTCGACACCGACGGTTCGTCGATCACCCGAATCATCACCTCCGACGGGCCAATTCACGCTGACCGCGCAAGCGACACCGCTGGCCGGCACCTCGAAACTGCGGGGAGATCGCGAATTTTCACGAGATCGCGATCTGTCCGCAGTTTCGCGAGTGGTGGCTGACGTCAGCCCGCGCCTTTGCCGTTGTCGACGCGGTAGACCGCACCATGAATCGCCGCGGCGTCATCGCTCGCCAGGAACGCGATCGCCTTGGCCACGTCGACGGTCTCCATGAATCCGCGTGGCGATGCGATGCGCAGGATCAGATTCCAGTCGGCGTTGTCGGGTGCCTGAAACTCTGTCGATTGCGCGGTCGGCATGCCGCCCGGGCACACCGCGTTGACGCGCAGCTTCTCCTTGGTGAACTCGACGGCCAGCGCGCGGGTCAGCCCGATCAGCCCGTGCTTGGCCGCGCAGTAGCCGGCCGAGTACACCTCACCCTCGACGCCGGCAATCGAGGAGACATTGACGATGTTGCCGCCGGATTCCAACAGGTGCGGAAGCGCCGCGCGACACAGGTAGAACGGCCCGTTGAGGTTGACCGCGAGGTCGCGATCCCAATCGTCGTCGGTCATCGTCGGCGTGTGCCGCATCTGATGGAACCCCGCGATATTGGCCAGGATGTCGAGGCGGCCGAATTCCGCGACGCAGTCTTCGACGGCCTGCTTGCAGGCGGCGGGATCGGAGATGTCCACCGATGAGTACTTGCCGCCCGGCACCTCCCCGAACACCGTCGCCATCCGGTCGGCGTCGCGTGCGATGCCGAACACCGAAGCACCGCGTTCGGCGAAGAGCTGTGCCGTCGCGGCGCCGAGTCCCGCCGAGGCGCCGGTGACCAACGCGACCTTGCCATCCAGTTGTGTCATGGCAAGACCTTCTCACGAGGCCTCGCGGGGTTAGACGGCGGCGCGCGGTCGCGCTGGCGGGACTGCCGCCAGCAGTGTGCGGGTGTACTCGTGCTCGGGTTCGGCGAACAACTCCGCGGCGGGCCGATACTCGACCGCCTCGCCGTCGCGCATGACCAAGACGTCGTGGCTCATCTGCTGGATGACCGCCAAATCGTGGCCGATGAACAGATACGTCAGCCCCAGCTCGCGCTGCAAGTCTGCGAGCAATTCGAGGACATGGGCTTGCACCGAGACATCCAGCGACGCAGTCGCTTCGTCGAGGATCAGCAGCTCGGGCTCGGCGGCAAGCGCGCGGGCGATGCTCACCCGCTGTCGCTGCCCACCGGACAGTTCATGCGGGTAGCGGGAAGCGAACGATGGTGGCAGGCCGACGAGTTCGAGCAGCTCCGCCGCCCGGGCCCGGCGGGCGGGCTTTCCATTGGCAAGTCGATGGACTCGTAATGGTTCATCGATCGCCGTCTGCACTCGGGCGCGTGGGTTCAGCGACGAGTACGGATCCTGAAACACCAAGCCGATCTTCTTCCGCAGCTCCTTGGCTGCGGCACCCCGTACGCCGAAGATCTCGACACCGTCCAATTGTGCGGTGCCCACATCGGGTTCGACGAGCCCGGTCAACGCCCCGGCGACCGTCGACTTGCCCGAACCCGACTCGCCGACCAAACCCAATGTCGTGCCTCGCCGAACCTCGAACCAAAGCCGCTTCACGGCATGCACCGTCGACCTGCCGACCGGCGTGGTCACTCCGAACCGCACGTCGAGCTCGTCGACGCGCAGCAGCACCGATGCGTCTTTCGGCGCCGGCGCAGGCTCCGACCGCCCAACGAGCGGCC
>DASRJA010000792.1:0-4831 GCA_035649695.1 Mycobacterium sp.
GAGCAGCTGGGCTCGCTGCTCACCGACGGCGAACGGGTCAGCGCACACCTCGTGATGACGGCAGAGCGGGTGGTCGCCGCAGAGGCGGTCCGCACGCTGGGGTCACTGGCCTTGATGGGTGTGCAGGTCAATGAACTGATCGTCAATCAGATTCTGGTTCAAGACGATTCGTATGAGTACCGCAATCTTCCCGAGCACCCCGCGTTCGACTGGTATTCCGAGCGCATCTCCGAGCAACGGGCGGTGCTCGACGAGCTGGACAGCACGATCGGAGGTGTGCAACTCGTGCTCGTCCCGCATCTGGCGGGCGAACCGATCGGCCCCAAGGCGCTCGGCGAACTGCTCGACAGCGCGCGGCGGCGCGACGGATCACCGCCACCCGGGCCACTGCGACCGATCGTCGACCGGGAATCCGGAACTGGACTCGAATCGGTGTACCGGTTGCGGCTAGAGTTGCCGCAGGTCGACTCCGCCGCCTTGACGTTGGGTCGGGTCGACGACGACTTGATCATCGGCGCAGGCGCTATGCGGCGCCGGGTTCGACTGGCATCCGTCCTGCGGCGCTGCATCGTGATGGATGCGCAGCTACGAGGTAGCGAATTGACCGTGCGTTTTCGACCGAATCCGGAGGTGTGGCCAGCATGACCGGGTCCCACCCTGATATCGGTCCCGAACTGCGACAGCTGGCCCAGACCATTCTCGACAAGCTCGATCCCGCGGTGCGACTGGCTGCGGCTCGCGCCGCGGGCACCGGCGAAGGACCAGGCAAGTGCCAGCAGGTGTGGTGCCCGGTGTGTGCACTGGCGGCGCTGGCGACCGGGGAGCAGCATCCGCTGCTCGATGTCATCGCCGAGCACAGCGTCGCGCTGCTGGCGGTGATCCGCGCCGTCATCGATGGCTCGGCAGGCACAGCGGCGGGCCCGTCCGGCACTGAGCCGCCACCGGACAGTCCGCCGCCGCCGACCGGACCGGGCCCAGATGAACCACCGCCGACTGGCCCGGGTCGCTATCAGCACATCCCGGTGACGGTCGAGGAGTAAGTGTTGCGCGTGTGGTCGCATCCACACCGCGTAGGTAAAGTTGTCGCAAAGCACCGTCCGGTGTTCGGTGATGGGGAGGGTCCATGTGGTACTGGCTTTTCAAGTACATCTTCATGGGTCCTTTGCTGTCTCTGCTCGGCCGTCCGAAAGTCGAAGGGCTGGACTACGTTCCGCACTCCGGTCCGATGATCTTGGCCAGCAATCACCTTGCCGTCGCTGACAGCTTCTACTTGCCCCTCGTCGTGAGTCGCCGAATCACGTTCCTGGCCAAGGCCGAATACTTCACCGGGACGGGGCTCAAGGGCTGGTTTCAGCGCTGGTTCTACACGGCCGCCGGGCAGGTGCCGATCGACCGCACGGACGCCGACAGCGCCCAGAGCGCGCTCAACACAGCCGAGCGGATCCTTAACGAAGGAAAGTTGCTCGGCATGTACCCCGAGGGCACCCGTTCACCCGACGGGCGGCTGTACAAGGGCAAGACCGGTCTCGCACGCCTGGCGCTGGAGAGCGGAGTGCCGGTCATTCCGGTCGCGATGATCGGAACCAACGTGGTCAATCCGCCAGGCAGCAAGATGTGGCGGTTCGGTCGGGTTCAGGTCAAGTTCGGCAAGCCGATGGACTTCAGCCGGTTCGAGGGCCTGGCCGGTAATCGGTTCATCGAGCGCGCCGTCATCGACGAGGTGATGTACGAGCTGATGCGGCTGTCCGGTCAGGAGTACGTCGACCTCTACGCCGCCGACGTCAAAGAGGGAAAAGGCGCGACGGCGATCAAGCCGCCGGCGCGGATGCCTGAAGCAGCGGCCGGCTGACCGACCGATCGGCTGATCGCGCGGACACCGTCCCCGCGACCGCGATCATCGCGATCGCCCACCACAAGTACGAACCACCCGCGAGCTGACGCCACAGCGACGCCGAGGTTTCGTGATGCTCGGGCATCAGCGGAATCGGCGTCCACACCATCAATGCGAGGCCGGCCAACGTGACCAGCCCGAGCGCCACGTGCCGGCGCCGATAGGCCACCACCGCAGACACGACCAGCGTTGGCAAGACCCACACCCAGTGGTGCGACCACGACACCGGTGACACCACCAGGCCGAACATCGCCACGCAGATCAACGCCAGCACCGGCTCGCCCGCGTTGAGAACCCGTCGCGCCGCCCACACCGTCAACGCCAGCACCGCGAAGCAGGCCAGTGTCCACACGACGAACCGCTCGCCCTCGCCGAGACCGAGGCGGGCCAGCGCGCCCGCGATGTTCTGGTTGGTGTTCAGGGTCACCGTGCCGATCCGGTCGGTGTTGCGCACGGTCTCGGTCCAGTACTCCCAGGAGTCCCGCCACGCGAACGCAAAACCGGCCAGTGTGGCCACGGCCGCCGATGCTGCTGTCACGATCAGCGCGCGGGTGTCGCGGCGCAGCAGGAAGTACAGGAGGAACACCGCAGGGGTGAGCTTGAGGGCGATCGCGACCCCAAGCAGCATGCCGCGCGGCCACGGCGTCTTGC
This sequence comes from Mycobacterium sp., assembly GCA_035649695.1. Taxonomy (GTDB): domain Bacteria; phylum Actinomycetota; class Actinomycetes; order Mycobacteriales; family Mycobacteriaceae; genus Mycobacterium. The sequence continues at coordinate 2,543 of DASRJA010000792.1, forward strand.
GGGGCACGCAGTCGGCGATGACAAGGGTCATCAGCACGACGTTGATCTGACCGAAGTCGAAATTCGACCGGATGGGTTCGAGGTAGATGACGGCAGGCGCCACGATCGCGGCCGCCAGCCAGCCTCGCCGCAGCCACGCCGGCTCTGAGGTGACGGTGGCTTGCGGCCACACGTTCAGCCCGGTCAGCACGATCACCATCGAGGCGATCAGCAGCACCAGAGTCGTCAGCGTGATCGCGACGCTTGCCACGTTGAGCGACAGCCACGCGAACGGCGCGAACGCGACGGCCGCCAGCGGTGGATAGGTGAAGGGAAGGTCAAGCCCACCGCGGGTGTGGAACATCGCCCCGTCGGCGTACAGCGGCCGGCCGTCGAGCCAGGCCTGCCCGCCCATCCGATAGACGTCGATGTCGATGCGGTACGGAATGTGGCCCAAGAGCTGCCAACCAGCCCAGGCCAACGCCGCCAGGGTGAGCAGCTGAAACAGCCGCCAGGCGAGCGTTGGCCCCAAACCACCCCCGCCGGGCGACCGCCAAATACTCATGTCGCCGACCAGCCTATCGGTGTCCTCCGGCGAGTCGGCGGGTATCCATCCCATGACACGCGCAGGTCGGCGTAAGTTTTCTGCGTGCACGCGACGTTCGACTTCAGCCTGTCCATTCCGCACGGGCGGATACCGCTCGTTTTCTGCCTCGTCGCGTTCATCCTCACGTTCTTCATGACCCGCACGATCGTGCGGTACATCCGCAGCCACGCGAACAGCGACGCACCGCGCAAGTGGTGGCAGCCGCGCAACATTTCGGCGGGCGGCGGCCTGCACATCCACCACGTCGTGATCGGTGTGATCCTTGTCATGGTCTCCGGGATCTCGATGGTGACGTTGGCAGTCAACGGGGGAGTACCCGAATTCACGGTTGCGGCAACCTTTTTCGGGATCGGCGCGGCGCTGGTACTCGACGAGTTCGCTTTGATACTGCATCTGCAGGATGTGTACTGGGCCGAGGACGGCCGCACGTCGGTGGACGCCGTCTTCGCTGCGGTCGCGGTGGCGGGACTGCTGATCTTGGGGTTCAACCCGTTGTCGTTCTTCGACGTCAACATCTGGCGTGAGGACTCGTCGTTCTGGCCACGGGCACTGGTCGTCGCCGGAGCGGTGCTGACGCTGCTCGTTGCGGTAGTCGTGCTGCTCAAAGGCAAGGTGTGGACCGGGCTGGTCGGGATGTTCATGACGCCGCTGCTGTTCATCGGCGCCATTCGGTTGTCGCGACCGCACGCACCGTGGGCGCGCTGGCGGTATGGCACCAAGCCCAGGAAGATGCACAGGGCGCTGGAACGGGAACGCCGGCTGCGTAGGCCTGTTGTCCAGGCGAAGCTGTGGTTGCAGCACGTGATCGCCGGGGAGCCGCACTTTCCGGACGACAGCGAAGTCGATCAGCAGCTCGACCGCGAAATCCACGCGGCCCCAGCCCCCCCGGACCGGCAGACGGTCAACCGGGAAACGGCCGAAGTGTGAGGTACTTCTACGACACCGAATTCATCGACAATGGCCGCACCATCGAGCTGATCTCGATCGGGGTGGCAGCCGAGGACGGCCGCGAATACTACGCGATCTCAACGGAGTTCAATCCGGACCGGGCCGGTAGCTGGGTGCGCAAGCACGTGCTGCCCAAGCTGCCGTCGCCGTCGTCGCCGCTGTGGCGCTCGCGCAGGCAGATCCGGACGGAGCTGGAGGACTTCTTCGGCGTCGACGGCGACGAGCCGATTGAGTTGTGGGCCTGGGTCGGTGCCTATGACCACGTGGTGCTGTGTCAGTTGTGGGGGCCGATGACCGACCTGCCGCCGGCGATCCCGCGCTTCACCCGCGAGCTGCGGCAGTTCTGGGAGGACCATGGGTCGCCGCGGATGCCGCCGCGACCGCGTGACGCACACGACGCCCTGGTCGACGCCCGTCACAACCTGCTGCGTTACCGATTGATGACCACCGGCTTCGAGAAGGGCGTAGTGCCAGCCCAGCGGTAAAAAGCAGGTGCGGGAGCCCGTTACCATGAACGGGTGAACTGGACCGTTGACGTACCCATCGATCAGCTGCCGCCGCTGCCGCCGCTGCCGGATGACCTGCGGCATCGGCTGGACGCCGCGCTGGCCAAGCCTGCGGCACAGCAGCCCAGCTGGGACGCCGAATCGGCCAAGGTGATGCGGACGGTGCTGGAGAGTGTTCCGCCGGTGACGGTGCCCGCGGAGATCGAGCGTCTGCGAGGCCTTCTGGCCGATGTCGCCCGCGGCGAGGCG
>DASRJA010000793.1:0-19585 GCA_035649695.1 Mycobacterium sp.
CCCATGACGCCACGGTGGGCGTCGACCGCACCCTTGCGGGTGAGCCAGACGTCCTTGTCCGCGTGACGTTCTGGCGCCGAGTAGTTGTGGTGCGTGTTCACTCTTTCCAGCTCGACGCCCTCGGGATCGGCCCCCATCCAATGCGCGAATGACTGCCGGAACCGGTCCATCATCTCCTCGCGGTTGGCGAGCGCAAACTGTTGGGCCCAACGCAATTCGGCGATGTAGTTGTCGAACTCAGCCGTACCCTCCGACAGGTAGGCAAGGTCGGCATTGGGCAGCGCGACGCCCATGTCGCGGCACTGTTGCTTGGCCACAGCGATGTGTCGGGTGGCGATCTTGTGCCCGACGCCTCGCGAGCCGGAGTGCAGGAACATCCAGACCGCGTCGCCTGCGTCGAGGCATAGCTCGATGAAATGGTTTCCGCCGCCGAGGGTTCCCAACTGCTCCTTCCATTTCGGCGAATGAGACAGATCGACATGGCCGTCGGCGGCCAGTTGCTCCAGATGCTTGATCCGGGCCTGCGTGAACGCGAACCGCCGCAGCGACTGGTTGTAGTTGCCCGCACTGAGTGGGATCGCGGATTCGAGCGAATTGCGAAGCCGCGCCGTGTCTTTGCCCGCGAGGTCGTCGGCGGTGAACTTGGTGCGGGCAGCGATCATCCCGCAGCCGATGTCGACTCCGACCGCCGCCGGAATGACCGCGCCGAGGGTCGGGATCACGGAGCCGACGGCCGCGCCCTTGCCGAGATGGGCGTCGGGCATCAACGCCACATGCGGAAAGACGAACGGCAGTTCCGCCGTCTGCTTGGCCTGCTCGATCGTGGCGTCGTCGATCTGACTGGCGAAACTGACCACCTTTCCGCCCTCGAGCTGTTGCATCATCGTCGATTTCCCTCCGTGTAGCACCACAACCTTCCGCCGCAGAAGGGGGCGGCGCAAGGAGTTTTAGCCGAACGCTCTGTCCAGGCTCGGCCGGCGAATCGGTTCGCGTCCAGGCGGTTGCGACGGAGGCGGCGACAGCGGCTTGCGGCGCCGGAGACGCACCTTCGTCGGGGAGCCGGTGTGCAGTTCGAGGCTCTCGCCCGCATGGCGGATGGTCAACGCGCTTTCCGGGCCGTCGCGCAGCGTGTAGGCGACCTCGTCGTGGCGGACGTCCACCGTCAGCCGGAAATTCCTCCAGCGCAGCCGAAATCGCAAGCATGAGATGCCATCCGGCAGCTGGGGGTCGAGCGCAAGCTCACCGTCGTCATCACGCAGCCCGCCGAAGCCGGCAACCAGTGCGGTCCACGCTCCGGCCAGTGATGCCATGTGCAGTCCGTCGCGGGTGTTGTGGTGCAGGTCGCGCAGATCGATCAGCGCCGCTTCGTAAAGGTAATCGTGGGCCAGTTCCAAATGGCCGACCTCGGCACACATCACCGCCTGCGTGCATGCTGACAGCGACGAGTCCCTGGTGGTGCGTTTCTCGTAGTAGTCGACGTTGTTGGCCTTCTGCTCCGGCGTGAACTCGTGGCTGAGCCAATGCATCGCCAGGACGAGGTCGGCCTGCTTGACCACCTGCGACGGGTAAAGGCGAACATAGGGCTCGTACAACAACAAGGGATACGACGTGTTCTCGGTGAAGTTCCACTCCCGCAGAGTGGTGAAGCCCTCGCACTGTTCGTGTACGCCGAGTTCCTCGTCGTAGGGGATGTGCACAGCCGCGGCCGCATCGCGCCACGCCGCGGTTTCCTCGGAACCAACCCCCATCGCGTAGGCGGCATCGGGATGCCGACCGCACGCATCGACGGCGGCGCGAAGATTATGTGCCGCCATGAGATTGGTGAACACGTTGTCGCGCACGATGGCCGTGTACTCGTCGGGCCCGGTGACGCCGTCGAGGTGCCAGACGCCGTGCCGGTCGTGATGTCCCAACGACATCCACAGCCGCGCGGTTTCCACCAGCACCCTAAGACCGCATTCCTCCTCCAGCGAATCATCGCCTGTGACAAGGCGATACCGCTCGAAGGCCATGGCGATATCGGCGTTGATGTGCCAGGCAGCCGTCCCCGCAGGCCAGTAGGCCGAGCACTCCTGTCCTCGGATTGTCCGCCACGGAAACGCGGCACCCGCAAGGTCCAGCTCGGCCGCCCGTTCGCGCGCCAGATCCAGCGTCGACGCCCGCCAGCGCAACGCATCGGCCGCGGCGCGCGGCGCGGTGTAGGTGAGTACTGGAAGAACGAATCCCTCGGTGTCCCAAAATGTGTGGCCGTCATAGCCGGTGCCAGTCAGGCCCTTTCCGGGGATGGCCCGGCGTTCGGCCCGCGCACTGGCCTGCAATACGTGAAAGAGGCCGAACCGCACCGCCTGCTGGCAATCCGCATCGCCCTCCACCTCGACGTCCGCGCAATCCCAGAATTCGTCCAGAAAGTCCCGCTGTGATTCGAGCAGACCCTCCCACCCGCAGTACTGGGCACCCGCGACCGCGCCGAGTACCTGGTCGCGCAACGCCGGACGCGAGCGCAGGCTGGACCATCCATACCCAAGGAACTTCACGATCCGCAGCTGTTGTCCGGCGCGCAACCCGCAGATGATGGTCGTGCGTGCCCAGTCCTCGCCGGCATCGGTGTTCACTTCGACGCGGCCCGGCACGTCGATTTGATGGTCCATTCCCGCGGCCATCATCAAGCGGCTGCTCCGGGTTCGGTGCACGAGCAGCGCTCCCCGCTCACCCGCGTCGTGCTGCACGGCTTCCAACGGGTTCAACAGCAACGCGGCGACGCGGGGATCGGCGGACGGCCGTGGCTGATCTTCGTTGGCGACCAGTTCGGATTGCACTGTGAGGCGGACAAATTCGTCGACCGCCTCTACCACGTACTCGATCGCAGCCACACTGCGCTGAGCCAGCGACACCAGCCGTGTCGTGCGCAGTCTCACCCGCTTGCCCGCCGGAGATGTCCAACACGCGTGGCGGGTCAGCGTGCCTGCGCGCAGATCGAGCACGCGTTCATGTGATTCCAGGTGTCCGTATCGGACGTCGAACGGTTCGTCGTCGACGAGCAGGCGCAAGATCTTGCCGTTGGTGACGTCGATTACTGATTGGCCGTCCTCCGGATAGCTGTATCCCGCTTCGGCATACGGCAGCGGGCGGGTTTCGTAGAACGAGTTGAGATATGTCCCTGGCAGTCCATACGGCTCGCCCTCGTCGAGGTTCCCGCGCAACCCGATATGGCCGTTGGACAACGCAAACACCGACTCGGCTTGCGCCAACAGATTGAGATCGAGCTTGGTCTCGCGCACCTGCCACGGTTCGACGGGAAAGGTCTGTTCGGTGATCATCGGTTCGGCAGCAATTCGGCCAGATCCGCTACGACGATGTCAGCGCCCTTGCGGCGCAACGCTTCTGCCTGACCGACCCGATCCACACCGACGACGACGCCGAAGCCACCGTTGTGGCCCGCTTCGACGCCGGCCAACGCGTCTTCGAAGACGGCCCCTTCTGCGGGTTTCACGTCGAGCAGTTCCGCTGCGCGCAGGAACGAGTCGGGTGCCGGCTTGCCCGCGATGTGTTCCTCGCGCAGGGTCACGCCGTCCACCCGTTGCTGAACGAACTTGTCCAGCCCAGTGATCTCGAGCACCTCGCGCGTGTTGGAGCTCGATGACACGACTGCGACTGCCAGACCCGCCGCGCTCGTCGCCTCCAGGTAGCGGCGCGAACCCTCGAACACTTTGACCCCGTCCTTGCGGAGGGTCTCGTGGAACAAGTCGTTCTTGTGATTGCCCAACCCGTAGACCGTCTCGGCCGACGAGTCGTCGTCCGGATCACCGTCTGGCAGTGTGATGCCGCGGGCGTCCAGAAAGGACCGCACCCCGTCGTCGCGCTTCTTGCCGTCGATGTAGGTCAGATAGTCGGCCTCGATGTCGAACGGGACGAACTGCTCGCCACTCCGCTCCGCGGACTTCCGCAGATACGCGTCGAACATGGCCTTCCACGCCTTCTTGTGAACACTCGCGGTGTCGGTGAGCACACCGTCGAGGTCGAACAGGCAGGCGCGGATGGCGTCGGGTAGACCGAGCATGGGGCCCTACTGATGCTGGGCTTGTCGGTGGGTAGCGACGTCCTCAGATCGGGCGGGCACAAGGCGTAGCGCGAGCAGTCCCAGAATCAGCACGCACAACGCGGGCGCCCCAAATAGCACGATCGCTAGCACCACCCCGGTGACTGAGCCTGACAGTGCTGTGGCGAATGCGAACGCCGCCACCACCAAGGAGACGACGCATGTGAGGACCGCGACGACCACGGCGACGACAGAACTGGCCAGCACGCCGTACCGGGGGGCTCCGCTCACCGCCAGCACGACGAGGACGGGGATGCCGATGATCGCCGCGGCCGTCAATAAGCCCGTGGCCGGGCCAAGTTGACGTGCGGCGGGCATGATCAGAGCCGCGGCCGCTATCGCCGCCACCACCACGCCGACCAATGCAAATGCGCGCGAATTGCTGTGTTGCATGGTCGTAGAGTGACCCGCTTGTGCCGCATCAAAACGCCGTGCGGGCGCCCATGTTAGCCGAAGTGCACGCCCTGCGCCAGCGGCAGCTCGGACGAGTAGTTGACGGTGTTGGTGGCGCGACGCATGTACGCCTTCCATGCGTCCGAACCCGACTCGCGCCCACCGCCGGTCTGCTTCTCGCCACCGAAGGCGCCACCGATCTCCGCACCCGAGGTGCCGATGTTGACATTAGCAATGCCGCAGTCCGAACCGTCGGCCGCCATGAAGCGCTCGGCTTCCCGAACGTCGAGGGTGAATATCGCCGACGAAAGGCCTTGCGGCACTGCATTGTTCAACCCGATCGCCTCGTCGAGGTCGTCATAGGTCAGCACGTACAGGATCGGCGCGAACGTCTCCGCATGCACCACCGCGGTCTGCGACGGCATCCGCACCACGGCCGGCGCGACGTAATACGCACTCTCGTCGCCGAGGTCGTGGCGCTCGCCGCCGAACACCTCACCGCCGTCGGCGCGGGCCTGTTCGAGTGCCCGGACCATGTCGCGGTACGCGGTCTCGTGAATGAGGGGACCGACCAATGTTCCGTCTGAGGCGGGGTCGCCAATCGGTAGCTGCCGGTAGGCGTTGACGATGCGGTCAACCAGCTCGTCAGCGACCGAGGAATGCACGATCAACCGGCGCAGTGACGTACAACGCTGGCCCGCGGTGCCTGCCGCCGAGAACACGATGCCCCGCACGGCGAGATCCAGATCGGCCGATGGCGTGACGATCGCCGCGTTGTTGCCACCCAGTTCCAGCAGCGCCTTGCCGAACCGCTGCGCCACCCGCGGACCGACCTGCTGGCCCATCCGTACCGACCCTGTGGCGGAAAGCAGCGCGACCCGCGCATCGTCGACGAGGCGCTCACCCACCTCGCGACCGCCCTGGACGAGCCGGGCAATATGCTCCGACGCCCCAACATCAATGGCGGCGCGCTCGATCAGTGCTTGGCAGGCCAGCGCGGTCAACGGTGTCAGCTCCGATGGCTTCCACACCACGGTGTCACCGCAGACCAGCGCGATCGCGGTGTTCCACGACCAGACCGCAACGGGGAAGTTGAACGCGGTGATCACGCCCACGACGCCGAGCGGGTGCCAGGTCTCCATCAACCGGTGCCCCGGCCGCTCGGACGCGATCGTCTTGCCGTACAGCTGGCGCGACAGACCGACCGCGAACTCGCAGATGTCGATCATCTCCTGCACCTCGCCGAGGGCCTCGGAGGTGATCTTGCCTGCCTCGATGGTGACAAGCGTGGCGAGATCGGCCTTGTGTTCGACGAGCAGCTCGCCGAGGCGGGCCACCAGCGCGCCCCTGACCGGCGCCGGGGTGGTGCGCCATGCCGTAAACGCTTGCGCGGCTTCGGCTATCGCCGCATCGGTTTGTTCGGGCGTGGTCTCGGCAACGGTGAACAGCACCTCGCCGCTGATGGGCGTGCTGGCTTGCAGACCGTGGCCGCCGGGCGCGTCCAGTTCGGTCCGCGAGCCAACAGCGGTCAGCGCGTCACGCGCCTGATTGCGCAGGTCCTCGACTGTCGGAAGCTTGGATGTCTGAACGGTGGTCATGATGATGCGACTTTCTCGTAGAGCTCGTAGGGGTCGTGAATGTGGTGTCCGATCTGACCGGCTAGCCAGCCCAGGCTGTAATCCGAATTATCCGTCGCCTCGGCGGCCTCTGTGTCCGTATCGAGGTTGGACCGGAAGATTCCCGCCGCCGATGCTGGCAGGAAGTCTTCGTAGACAACGGGTTTCGACGGATCACCACCGTGGTAGTAGGCCAGCCCGGCGGCCGCCATGCCCTCATGGGAGGCGGGGAAGTGGTCCGCCCAGACGGCGGCGGGGTCAGATGCGGCCATCGCGGCGTCGTAGCGCTCGCGGCCCTTCGCGGTGAGCGCGACACCACGCGACTCCACCTCACCGAAGCGCACCCGCAGGGTCCCGTCAGACACCGTGCCATCGGCATCCCGGAACCGGCGCGGCTCGGCCAGCGCACGAAATGACGTCTGCCGCAACAACACATCCGGGCCGTGCCAGGCGGGTGGACCTTGGATGGCGTCGATCATGGTGATGCCGCGGGCGGTCATGCGCCGGTACAACTCGTCGATGTCGAGCACCCGCGGTGTCAGGTGATTGATGTGCGTGGTGCGCACCCCGGCGATGTCGGCGGCCACCGCCGACACCTTGGTCAGCTCCTCGTGCCAGCCGCGGTCGATCGGTTCCGTGGAGAGCGCGAATGCGGACACCGCGCAGGCCACGAACTGTTCGGCCCGCGCGACATCAGCGCCGCCGTCCGCCGCGATGCGCCTGGCCTCGGCGATCAGCGCGGGGTCGAACAGCTGACGCCCCGCGATGAATCGCTCGACCCGGCCGCACAAGTCGGGGGAGAAGAACCGCGCGTCGGCGGTCGCGAGCATCGAGGTAAACACCCGGAACGGGTTGTGGCCCAGCTCCTCTGTGTCGATCGGCCGAAACGCCGTGGACACCACCGGCACCGGCGATGCAGCGTCGCGCAGATCGTAGAAGCCGACCGGAGACATGCCGAAGGCGGCGAACAGGTCGGCGACATCGGCCAGTTCGCGGGCGCTGCCGACGCGGATCGCTCCGTGGCGTTCGGCGGTCACCCGCTCAGATGCGCCCAGTTCACGGTTCACCTCGGCGCTGACTTCAACGAGCGTGTTGTAGGCGGGTACCTCGGCGCCATATAGGTGGGAAAGCGCCGCGGCGAATTTCGCCCGCAGCTGCCAGGTTTCAATACGACGGCTCATCGTGGACGCCCCGCATTCGGATACAGTGCGGCCATGGTGGAGGCCAGCGAACATCTCGACGAGATCGATCGCATCTTGGTACGCGAACTGGTCGCCGACGGGCGGGCGACGCTGGCACATCTCGCCGCGACCGCCGGGTTGTCGGTGTCGGCGGTCCAGTCCCGGGTGCGCCGGCTCGAATCACGCGGGGTGGTGACCGGATACACCGCACGGATCGACCCGGAAGCCGTCGGAAAGATGCTTTCGGCGTTCGTGGCCATCACTCCTCTCGATCCCTCTCAACCCGATGATGCGCCTGCCCGGCTCGAACACATACCGGCCATCGTGTCGTGTCACTCGGTGGCCGGTGAGGAGAGCTACATCCTGCTCGTGCGTGTCGAGTCCCCGCGAGCGCTTGAAGACTTGCTGCAACAGATCCGGACGGCGGCGAACGTACGTACCCGAAGCACGATCATCTTACAGACTTTTTACTCTGGACGCGAAATCATGCCGGAATAGTTCCTGTCAGTGGGGTGGTCAACCGTAAATAATTTGTTAAGATGGTCTCATGACTGCCGTCCTGACACCTGCCGTCCTGCGCCCCGACGACGTCCGCGACGTCCTGGCCCGCAGCATCCTGGCCGATGGGCTGGACTTCGTCCTGGACATCGACCGCTCATCGGGCTCGTATCTGGTCGATGCCCGCACCGGCGAGCGCTACCTCGACATGTTCACGTTCTTCGCATCGTCGGCGCTGGGGATGAACCACCCGGCACTGGCCGACGATGAGGAGTTCCGCGCCGAGTTGGCGCAGGCCGCGGTGAACAAGCCGAGCAACTCCGATGTGTACAGCGTGCCGATGGCCCGCTTCGTCGACACCTTCGCAAGCGTGCTCGGCGATCCCGCGTTGCCGCACCTGTTCTTCGTCGACGGGGGAGCGCTGGCCGTCGAGAACGCACTCAAGGTCGCATTCGACTGGAAGAGCAGGCAGAACGAGGCCCACGGGATCGACCCGGAGCTGGGCACCAAGGTGCTGCACCTGCGCGGCGCGTTCCACGGCCGCAGCGGCTACACGCTGTCGTTGACCAACACCGACCCCAACAAGGTCGCGCGGTTCCCGAAGTTCGACTGGCCGCGCATCGACGCGCCCTACATCCGTCCCGGCGTCGATATGGACGCCGTCGAAACCGAGTCGCTGCGGCAGGCGCGCGCGGCATTCGAGGCGCACCCGCACGACATCGCGTGCTTCATCGCGGAGCCGATCCAGGGTGAGGGTGGCGACCGGCACTTCCGTCCGCAGTTCTTCGCCGCGATGCGCGAGCTGTGCGACGAGTTCGACGCGCTGCTCATCTTCGACGAGGTGCAGACCGGCTGCGGGCTGACCGGAACCGGTTGGGCTTACCAGCAATTGGGCGTCGCGCCGGATGTCGTCGCGTTCGGCAAGAAGACACAGGTGTGCGGCGTCATGGCCGGCCGCCGGGTCGACGAGGTGCGCGACAACGTGTTCGCCGTCAGCTCCAGGATCAATTCCACCTGGGGTGGCAACCTGGTCGACATGGTGCGATCGCGGCGCATCCTCGAGGTCATCGAGGCCGACGATTTGATGGTGCGCGCCGCCAAGGCCGGACGCTATCTGCTCGACCGGCTGGAGGGCCTTGCGGCCGAGTTCCCCGGCCTGGTCCTCGACGTTCGCGGCCGCGGGCTGATGTGTGCGTTCAGCCTGCCGAGCGGCGCGGAGCGCGACGAGCTGATCCGCCGGCTGTGGGATCGCCGGGTCATCATGCTGGGTAGCGGGCCCGACAGCGTCCGGTTCCGGCCAGCGTTGACGGTGTCGCGCGAGGAGATCGACGCCGCCGTCGGCGCCGTGCGCGAGGTACTCACGCAGCTGCGGTGAGCCGCCGGATCGTCGAGCGCAGCCGAGGGAGCTCGGTCCGGCCGACGAGCTCGCAGCCGTGCAGTTCGGCGAGTTTGCGTGCGGCGGGCGTGAATTCGTGGTTGGTGACCACCATGGTTCTGGTGCATTCCTGCATGGGCGCGCCCGCCACCACTTCCTGTATGGCGCTGGTGCCGACGGGGCGGGACTGCCGCTTGCATTGGATGGCAAGGCGATTGGGGCGTGTGCCGACAATGATGTCGACACCCCAGTCGCCGGTAACCGACGTCATGATCACCGGAACACCGGACGTCCGTACCACGCGTGCGACGTAGTCCTCGAACTCCGTCCCCGACATCCCCGACATCCCCGACATCCCCGTGGCCACATCATCGGAGGTGGTCAAGCCCGCGAAGGCGCCACGCAGAAAGTGCGGAATTGCCGCCAGTACCCCAGGCGCGAGGGCTCCGATCGCCAGGCTCCACGCCGGGGCCACGCCGAGAAGGTATGCGGCGACGCCTGATACCGCGCCCGCGACGAGGTAGAGCCGAAGCCTCACGGCCCGAATGGTAGATCGGTGGGCCGACATCACCACGCACCATCGTCTGTACAAAAAACGAATGGGTATATCTGCTCCGATGCCGTGTGGTTGTTAGCCAGGTTAACCTGCACACATGACCGATGAGCTGACCGATATCGAGGGGCAGGTGCCCGTCGAGCACGCATTGGCCGGGGGCGAACCCCAGCGCGTCGGTTGGTTCCGGTTCTATTTCGCCGACGAACGGTGGGAGTGGTCGCCGCAGGTCGAGCGCATGCACGGCTACGAGCCCGGCACTGCGCGGCCCACCACCGATCTCGTGCTGTCCCACAAGCACCCCGACGACTACGGCCAGGTCGCCGCCACCCTCGACGAGATCCGGCGTACGTCCGGCGCGTTCTCCACCCGGCACCGCATCGTCGACACCAGAGGCGACGTTCACCACGTGGTCGTGGTCGGCGACCAGATCTTCGACGACGCCGGCCAGGTGGTGGGGACGCACGGCTTCTATGTCGACGTGACGCCGTCGATGACGGAGGCCCACCACGAGATCGTCAGCGAGGCGGTGGCCGAGATCGCCGAGGCTCGCAGCGGTATCGAACAGGCCAAGGGCATGCTGATGCTGGTCTACCGGATCAATGCCGACTCAGCGTTTGAGCTGCTCAAATGGCGGTCCCAGGAGACCAACACCAAGCTGCGGGTACTCGCCGAGCAAATCGCGAAGGACTTTCTCGAACTTCCCTACGACGAGGTGCTGCCCGCGCGCGCCGTCTACGACAGATTGCTGCTGACAGCGCATTTGCGCGTCGGATCCTGAGGTTTATTCGCCCTTCGGACAGGGAAGTCTTTCCCAGGTCTCACCGAGACGTCTGAGTAGCGAATCCAGGAGTTTGGCTAGGGTGGCTGCGTTTCGCAATCCCAATGACCTGCGGCACGACGACGCCCACGTTCGCGACGCCGTGCGCTTCGGCCTAGTGGTCGCGGTGCTCGCGGTGGCGTTCCTCGTCACGGCCGCCGTATGGGTCAGCACCTGTGACGGTGCGACCGCCGACACCGCGGCCTGCGGCGTCCCTCAGCGGGCGTTGTTGGCAATCGGTGCGCCGGTCATCCTGTTGATCGGTGGACTGCGAGCCTTTGTCCGCACGTATCAGACCTGGCGCAACAACGAGCCGTGGTGGGCGTGGCAGGGCGCGGGCTGGTTCCTGTTCACCTTGATGCTGTTGGTGCTGACGATGAGCATGCCGTCGTTGGCCGGGCCTGCCGTGTTCGGCGGGAGCTGACGCGTACCCGGCGTGCTGCGGGGTGAGCATTACCCGGCCTACCTGTGACGTCACATTTCAGTGACGGTTTCTCCCACAACGGTGTCGGGTAGTTCTACCGTTGAAATCAGCCCATGTTTGGCGGGCGTAGGTATGCCGAGAGAGGAGTACCGATGAAGGGCCCGAAGGATCCTGTCGACCACGCGAGGACAACGCGGCCGCACGCCGGCGAGTCGATGAAGGACAACAAAGTAATGCCGGGGCTCATTGTGATCGGCGTCGCGCTGGTGCTTTTCGTGTCGTGCCTCGCGGCGTTTGCCACCGGCCACCACGACGTCGGGTTGGCCCTGTCGTCCCTGGCCGGCGCCGGGTTCATCATGGGCGCGGGGTGGCTGCTGATCGAGCACATGCGGGTACGCCGCATCGAAGAGCGTTGGTACGCAGAACATCCCGACGTAGACCGGCAGCGCCCCAGTAGCTGACGACACAAGATAAAGGCCCAGCCGATTTCCGGCTGGGCCTTTTCTTTCGAAACTGTTACGGCCGCTGCTCGGCCTCCTGGCGCTTCTCAGCGGCCTTGGCGCCGGCGCGAGCCGACTCGGCCTGCGCTTCCTTCTTGGCGACGTCCTGCTGTGCGTCGGCCTTGTCCTGCTGGGCCTTGCCCTCGCGGACCAGGTCGTCACGGCCTGTCACGGTGCCGACCGCTTCCTTGGCCTTGCCCTTGACGTCCTCGACGACGCCCTTGACGCCTTCTTGCGGGCCAGTGTTCTTCTTGTCGGTCATGCTTACCTTCCGCGTGTAACTGGATCGGTCGTTGCCCACTTCGTGAGCCGCGGGCCCTTGCGGGCCGCACGAAGGGAATCTCCCCACGCGGTCAGAGCGTTCCCGAGGATCCGACTGGCTAAACCTTCCCGGGTCGCGCACCGCCCCGGTGGTGAAGCTGGTCATGAACGTCTTCCTGATCGCCGACCTCGTGTTTCTCGATGCCCATGACGTCTTCGCGCGCGCCAGTGGTGGCCCGAATCAGCTCATCGAGCTTGACCAGGATCGCTTTGCTCTCCGGTTGGTGGTGTGCCGGCGCAGGAAGAGCATCAGAAGGCTCACCAGTGCGCCTGTGGTGTAGACGAAGGTTTGCCACCTCTGTCGTCTGCCATCGCCGCCGCTTCCCGGAACTCAGTCGGTATCGCGCAATGGGGCCGGACGCCGGGTATATCCGGGCCTCAGCGTGAGCACGTCGGATCCCACCCGCGCCACGTCTTCCCACCCGGCCAGGAACGTGCCGCGGTGTCGCCAGCGCATTAGCGCCGCCAGCATCAGCGGTGCGTTGGCGTCGGTGCGCTCGTACCCGAGATATGAGGAGGTCGTCCGCGGGCTGATCACTAGTCCCTGCACCCGCGGCGCCGACGGATTGTGTTGTGGATCACCGGCAATCGTGAGCCGTACATCCACCACGGTGCCCACAGCATGATGGCCTGCGTCGACCACACGCAACCCGAGGAGTTTACTCAGCTGCATGCCGGCCTCCCGGAATGTGAGCGATGATGTGGTCGCGCAGCCAGTGTTCCGTCCACTGCACGTCGAAGCTCATGTCGGTGGGCTTCAGTTTGACCGTCACGCCGACCGAAGCCACCAATTCCCAAGGGATCTCCTGCATGCGCGAACGCGGCGGCGCGCCCCCGAAGATACGGGTGGCAAGCACATGTCCCGACAGTAGCGCCGTGACTTTCGGCGCCGCAGCGCTCGGCTCGATGTCGGTGTCAGGTTCCACGCCATCCAATTCGAGGTCGTCGACGATGCCTACCGGATTGTCATCGTCATCGACCAGTTGGCGGTCCAGTAGGTGCAGCCGCGCGTCAAGTGTGGTCATTGGCCTGCTCCCGTCACGATCATCAGTGGAATGGCGGCCAGCGAGGCGGCCAGGATGATAACGAGGTACACCGAACCAAACGCGTTGATCAGCCGTCCGTTCGTCTTGGCCCCCATGTACTGAGAATCGTTGGCCACGATGAGAATTGGTAGGTAGGTCAGCGGCAGCGCGATGGCGGAGAAGACGACTGAGTACTCCGTGACCATGATCGGGTCGACACCGGTGAAGAGCACTGCTGCGCCGAGCACGATAGCGACGAACATCACCACGTGGAAACGTGCGGCCTCCGCGGGCCGACGGAATTTGCCCCACGTCCAGCCGAGAAATTGGGCGAGGATGTAGCCGCCCGACAGAGCGGTTTCCAGCGCCGCGCCGAAGGTTGCGGCCACGATGCCAATGATCACAAAGGCGAGTGCCAACTTACCGCCGGCGGTTACGACCGGCATCACCATCTGTGACAGCGAAGTCACGTCGATCTGGCTGGGCAGCAAGACGATCGCCGCGCAGGAGGCAATGGCGATCGAGAGAATTCCGCCCAATGGGAAACCGACCATAACATTGAGCCGGGCAGTGCCCAGATCCTTGGCGGTCCAACGCTCTTCGACAGCGCCGGACGAGAAGAAGAAAACCTCATACGGCGTCATTGCGGCGCCGAACAACGCGATCGCGAAATACCAATAGGTGGCGGCAGATTCCTTCTCCGGGATGACGGGGGCGGTCGCCTGGTGCGCGAGGTCGCCCCAATTCGGGTGCAGCAGGAACACCGCGACGGCGAAGACGATCAGACACAAGCCAAGCAGTCCGGTGACGTTTTCCATGATCTGAAAGCCCACCCGCCAGATCACCACCCATACCGCGAAAGCGGCGACGGGAATCCACATGAACCGACCGACGTCGGTGGCCAGCTGCAAAGCGAGTGCGACGCCGCCGATCTCGGCCGTCAGCGTCATCAGGTTGATGAAGAAAGAAGCGGTGAGATTCGCGCCGGCCATCCGCGGGCCCAATCGTTCACGGATGATCTCGAATGTAGCTCGGCCGCTGATCACGGCGACCCGTCCGGCCATTTCGGCGAACAGACAGATTCCGATGATTCCGACCACCACGACCCAAGCCAGCGCCAAGCCGAACCGGGAACCGACGACCGCGTTCATCACGAGGTCGCCGATGTCGAGAAATCCACCGATTGCGGTGAGGATTCCAAGCGCTACTGCGAAGACCTTCTTCATCAGCGGTATCCCGACTCCAGCGCGTCGGCCGACGCCAGCAGGCTGGCGCGTACCGATTCCAGTGCGGGCTCGGTGGTGATCGTACGGAGCGTCGCGGATGCGGCGTTGAGCTGGCCGATGATGTCGGTCATGGACTGCGTCAGCATCCGCTGACGTCCAATGTCCACCGGGTCTTCCGCCTTCAGCTCGGTAATTCCCTTGTAGGCCTTGACCACTTCGTCACGGGCATCGGAGATCTGCACGCTGGTCAGCTGATTGGTCGACCGACGCTGCAGCCACAGGTCGATGGCCAGGGCGCCGCTGCGTGCGGACGTCACCGTCTCGTCCATGGATTGAGCCAACTGGCCGGGCATTCCGTCCCTGTTGGACGGGCACCGGGTCAACAGCAGCCCCAGTCCGACGATGCACAGCCCGAGAAGGACTATTGCCCGCCAACGCCGCAGGCGGTCGCCTTGCTGTGCCATCGCGGCTCCTGTCAGCCGGCTAACAGGTCCCGACCTTTAGGCTCCGTCATGGCCGGTCGACCTCGTCATAATCCGAATCCAGCTCGACCGTTTCCAGCTGTTCCTGCCAGTCAGCAGGTGCCGCCTCGAGCGGCACGTCATCGGGCGGTTCGGCGGACGCCTCTTCGTCGGGAACCGGTTCGCTGAACGTCCGTTGTTGCTCGACGGCATCGGCGACGGGGACGTCGTCGGGAAATTCTTCGCTGTGTTGCACGGCGTCGGAATACCCCGCGCACTGTGACCAAAAACTAGCGCGAAGCGACTGCGTTTCGTATGCCGGACAACGTGGGTACACGTTCGTGTGGCCGTTCACACCGCCGCGACGTCGATGAATATCGCCATGGTTTCGGCGCAAGCGAGCCCGCTCGCGGCCACGAGTGGGCTCGATGCGAGCGAGCAGAGTGTGCATGTGGCCGGGTTGTCGGCTGCGCTTGCACGCTGTGGGCACCAAGTAGCTGTGTATACCCGTCGAGACGATCCCGAGCTGCCTGAGATCGTTGAAACACCGCAGGGCTACAACGTGGTTCACGTGGCCGCCGGTCCGCCGGAGCCGCTTGCCGACGATGAACTCCCGCGCGCTGTGGGGCCATTCGCCCGTTGCCTGGCTGCGGCCTGGGCCGAGAGCCGCCCAACTATCGCGCACGCCCACTCCTGGATCTCGGGCATCGCGACCCAACTCGTGGCTCGCCAAATAGACCTGCCCACGATCGTGAGGTTTCATGGGTTGGGCACTGGGCCTCGGCTGCGCCTGGAGGCAAAGCTGGCGAAGACCGCGACGGGCGTCTCGGCTGGTTGCACCGACGAAGCGTTCCAACTGATTCGGATGGGCAGGCCACGCCCGGGCATCTCGGTGATTCCGTCGGGCGTAGATGTTGACGAGTTCACTCCCAACGGACTCCTAGCACCGCGGGGCGAGGCGCCACGCATAGTCAGTGTGGGAAAGCTGTTGCCGTGCAACGGATTCGACACAATCATTCGTACCCTGCCATTCATCCCTGACGCCGAGGTCATCGTTGTCGTCGAGGACGTTTCCAGCGAGCCCGATGGCGAGGCGAGTCGGCTACACAGTCTCGCCGAACAGTTGGGCGTCGCTGAGCGACTAAAACTTCACGGGGCGGCCAGCGTTGCCGACAAACCTGCACTTTTGCGATCCGCGGATGTCGTCGCATGTGCTCCTTCCTATGAATCGTCCGGCGTCGTGGCGCTGGAAGCGATGGCCTGTGGTGTTCCGGTGGTGGCCTCCGCGGTGGGCGCGCTGCGTGACACCGTCGTCCACGAGGTGACGGGTTATCTGGTTGGCCAGGATCCGAGGAAGTTCGCTGCGGCGGTGAACGCGCTGCTGCGGGATTCCTTCTTGCGGCGCAGTCTCGGTGCCGCAGGAAGAGACCGCGCTGTCGCGCGATACACGTGGGACCGGATCGCCGCGGACACCGCGCGACTCTACGAGAAGTCGATATCGACGTGCTGCGAGCCGGCGGCAGCTGCTCTCTAACCCTTCGCCACTTTTCGGATCAGCCGCGCGGTGCTGCCTTCCAGGATGGCCTGCCGCTCGCCGGGTCGCTTGGCCCGTGCCGCCCGCCGCGCGCCGGCGGCGATGGTCAGGCCGGATTCGTAGCCCTCGACCACCCGCGGATCGACATACGACGACCGGGCGACGGCGGGGGTGTTGCCGAGTTCCTCTGCTACTTCCTTCATTACGGCAGACTCCACACGTTTGATCACGGTTTTGTTCACCGGTGGGTCCGCATCGACGAACGCCGCGGCGCCCAACACCGTGCCGTGCCAGGTGCGTAGGTCCTTGACCGTGTACTCGTCGCCGACAAGTTCCTTGAACCGCGCGTTGAGGTCTTCGGCGTGCAGGTCGATCCAGCCAGACCTGTTGCGGCACACCAATAGTCGATCGGCGCGGCCGCGGCCCCGCAGCAACGATCGCACGGACCGAACCACCTCGGGGTCGTCAATCAGCAGTGTGCGGCGCACCCCGCTCTTGGCGGGATAGTCGAATTCCACGGCCTGCTTCTGCAGCGCGACGTGTTCGCACAGCAGTGTGGCGATGCCGTAGGAGTTGTTCTCCTCGGCGTACTGTTCGCTGCCGGCCCTGAAGTAGCCGAGGTCGAGCAGGTGCAGGGCGAGCCCGAGCACTCGATCGCGGTCGAAACCGCGGCGGCGTAGGTCAGCGGCGATGCGCCGGCGCATGTTCGGCAACGCCGCCGACATCTCCAGCACCCGGTCGAACTTCTCCTCATTGCGCTCTTCCTGCCACTTCTGGTGGTAGAGGTACTGGCGTCGACCGGCGGCATCGGTACCCACCGCCTGGATATGACCGTTCGGGTGGGGACAGACCCAGACCTTCTTCCACGCGGGAGGGATGACGAGGTCCTTGATGCGTTGCAGGGTCGCCGGGTCGGTCACCGGTGTGCCGTCTGGATGTTGATAGGAGAACCCGCGCCCGCGGCGGATCCGGCGAATTCCGGGGCCGCGGAGGGCGCTACGTCGAAGTCGCATGTTTGGCGGGCGACCACGGCGGGGTATTGCACGTGGACCATGGTGAACGGGACATCGACAGACGCTGCGCCGAAACTCTGGCCATCGGCGTCACTGCATCATCGGCGCCAGCATGATGAACGCTGCCGCGTATATCGCCAGCGCGACCAGGAGCACTACGGCGAGCACGAGTCCGCTGGTGGTGAGTATCCGGCGCAGCGGCCGGGCATCGGCCACGTCGTCGAGGGGACTTCTGCGCGCAATTGGGTGCATGACGAGGGGTTACCCGGCGGCAAGCGTTGCCACACGTCAGTGCCCACCGGTGATCGGAGCGCCGGTGGTTAGCTGGGGATCGAGCTGGGGTAGTCTCGCGAAAATAGTGCCGGGAGGTCACATGGCCGAGGTCGCGAACACAGACAATGGGCAGCTCCACAGCGGCAGGTCGGTGGAACTCCGGGTCGCGGCCAAGCTGGAAAACCTCGCGGTGTTGCGCACCCTGGTGGCCGCCGTCGGCACGTTCGAGGACCTCGATTTCGACGCCGTCGCCGATCTGCGTCTCGCCGTCGATGAAGCGTGCACCCGGCTGATCCGGTCGGCCGTGCCCGACTCGACGCTGTTGCTGGTGGTCCACCCGCGAGACGACGCCGTCGTCATCGACGCATCGACCACATGTAAGAGCCCGGACATCCTGGCGCCGGGCAGCTTCAGTTGGCATGTGCTGAGCTCGCTGACAGACGAGGTACGCACCTTCCAGAATGGACAGGGCGCGCAGGAGGAGCGGGTGTTCGGGATCTCCATGACGACAAGGCGAGCGAGTTCGCTGCAGTGATCTCGTCGTCGGCCCAGGGTTCGTCATCACGACCGAACTCTGAATACGCGGACGTCGCTGACATGTTCCGCGAACTCGAAGGTCTGCCCGACTCCTCGGCGCAGTTCCA
Organism: Mycobacterium sp.; assembly: GCA_035649695.1. Classification (GTDB taxonomy): domain Bacteria; phylum Actinomycetota; class Actinomycetes; order Mycobacteriales; family Mycobacteriaceae; genus Mycobacterium. Next base: position 17,954 of record DASRJA010000793.1, read on the forward strand.
ACGTCAGCGCGACCGGATCGTGGAACGATGCCTGCCGCTGGCCGACCACATCGCCCGCCGGTTCGACGGGCGCGGAGAACCGCGCGACGATCTCGTGCAGGTGGCCCGCGTGGGCCTGGTCAACGCGGTGATCCGATTCGATGTCAACGCCGGGTCGGATTTCGTGTCGTTCGCGGTGCCGACCATCATGGGCGAGGTTCGCAGGCACTTCCGCGACAACAGCTGGTCGGTCAAGGTGCCTCGCCGACTCAAGGAACTGCATCTGAGATTGGGCGCCGCGACGGCCGACCTGTCACAGCGGCTCGGTCGCGCGCCGACCGCGACGGAACTCGCTGCCGAGCTGGACATGGACCGCGACGAGGTGATCGAGGGCCTGGTCGCGGGCAGCTCGTACAACACGCTGTCGATCGACAGCGGCGGGAGCGGAAATGAGGATGCGCCTGCGATTGCCGACACGCTCGGTGATGTCGATACCAGCCTGGATCAGATCGAGAACCGGGAAGCCTTGCGGCCCTTGCTCGCTGCGCTGCCGGAGCGTGAGCGGCAAGTGTTGCTGCTGCGGTTCTTCGAGTCGCTGACTCAGACGCAGATCGCCGAGCGGGTCGGCATCTCGCAGATGCACGTGTCCCGTTTGTTGGCGAAATCCCTAGCGCGACTTCGGGACCAGTTGCAGTAGCCGGCGCGGCTCACCCTGCACATCCGCAAGCGCGGCGTCGACACTGTCGGAGATCGGCAACGCCGAATCCGGATCGCAGATCTGCAGCAGTCGGCTGACGGCGGGGCTCGGCGCCAAGGCCCACTCGATCTTCTCGGCGGCGCAGCGGACATTCAGGGTATGCAGGGCCGAAAAGCCCGCGGTACCAAAAAAGTCCACGCCGGTCAGATCCAGGACCAGGCGATCGATATGCGGGGCATGCCGCAACGAGTAGTCGACGAACTCCTGCGCGTTTGCGGCGTCGAGTTCACCGTGTGCGGTGATCACCGCCATCGATGGTTGCAGCCACCGGGTGGCGAAATGCGCCGTGTGGCAGTCGGTGGGCTCGATGAGGGCGTCCGGCGAAGCCGGACGGCTATGGGGGGTCGACATTGTGACTCCATCAGTCGGAATACGTGATTCGTACTGTGGTTCACGTCAGATTTTCTAGGCCCTGCGTCCTCAAAGCCTCGCTACAGGGCGTGGGCTCCACCCTGCTCGTCTCTTGACGTTTCCAGCTGGCTGTGAACTCAACCTGGCTTGACCATACGCCGACGGGCGGTCGCGGGGCAATCGATCTAGCACGAATTTCGTTTTTCCAGCTCAGGTGTGCTATTCGCGGTTGCGGAGGTGTCGCGCATCTGACAGGTTCAGACTGTTCGCATGTCTAAGAGCACCGATGCCGCCGGTGTGCTGATGGCCGCGGGGGCGGGGACCCGATACGGCATGCCGAAGGTGCTCGCTGACGACGGTCGGTGGCTGCGTGCCTGCGTGACGGCGTTAGCCGACGGGGGCTGCGACGACGTTGTCGTTGTGTTGGGCGCCGCGGTGGTCGACGTGCCTGCGCCGGCGCGGGCGGTGATCGCGCACGACTGGGAGCGAGGCCTCAGTGCGTCGGTGCGAGCGGGTATGACGGCAGTCGACGCCGCCTACGCCGT
>DASRJA010000794.1:0-5600 GCA_035649695.1 Mycobacterium sp.
CGGGTATGTCCGGTCAAACCATGCCTCCCATGTCCGGTATGGCGTCGCCACCGGCTTCGGCATCGGCGACTACTGCCGATGCGCCCGCACCGCAAGGAGGGACGGCGGTCAGCATCAGCGATTTCAAGTTCAACCCGGCGACGCTGACCGTCCCGGTCGGCGCGACGGTCACCTGGACCAACAAGGACGAAGAGCCGCACACCATAGCCGCCAAGGACGGCTCTTTCCACTCGCCGGGAATGGACACCAACGGCACCTACAGCTTTACGTTCACCACGCCCGGCTCTTACGACTACATCTGCTCGATCCATCCGTTCATGACCGGCACCGTGGTGGTGACCAAATGAGTACCGAGCACAACCCGGAGGGCATGAGTCGACGACAGCTGATCCGCCACAGCGCCTGGTTCGGCGCCGCCGTTGTGCTCACGGTCGCAGGCGGTGAAGTGATCTCGCACGTCGCCGGATCATCCGGCGCTGCACAGCAGGCGACACCCGCACTGCGGTTCGCTCAGATCAGCGACAGCCACATCGGATTCAAGGGCCCGGCGAACACCAACGTGACCGATACGTTCAACCACGCCATCGGCCAGATCAACGGCCTCGGCTACACACCCGATTTCGTGATCCACACCGGCGATCTGACCCACCTGGCCACGCCGGATCAGTTCGATCAGGTCAAGCACATGCTGGGCGAGCTGAACACGCCTCACGTGTTCACCGTGCCCGGTGAACACGACTCGACAGACGATGCGGGACAGAAGTATCGGCAAGCCTTCGGCGCGGGCACCCGTGGCGACGGTTGGTACAGCTTCGACGTCGCAGGCGTGCACGTCATCGGGCTGGTGAACACGCTGAACATGCAGAAGCTCGGCCATCTCGGCGCCGACCAGCTCGAGTTCGTCGAGAAGGACGTCGCGGGCCTGTCCAGCGACACCCCGATCATCGTGTTCAGCCACATCCCGCTGTTCGCCATGTACCCGGACTGGGGATGGGGCACCGAAGACGCCGCGCAGGCCCTGAGCTACCTCAAGCGGTTCTCGTCGGTGACATGCCTCAACGGCCATGTCCACCAACTGTTTTCCAAGACCGAGGGCAATGTGACGTTCTACAGCGCTACTACGACCGCCTATCCGCTGCCGGCGCCGGGTCAAGGTCCCGCACCCAAACCGGTGACGCTGCCCGCCGGAAAGCTGCGCGATGCGCTGGGCATCCGCGAAGTCAGTTACACCAAGGGCCAGCAGGCCCTCGCCCTGAAAGATCAGAAGCTCACATGAAGATCATGGATCTGGCAATCAGAACAGCGATCAGCGCGACCCTGGCGGTCAGCGGCGTGGTACACGCCTACCTCTACATTCACGGCTACCGTGACATCCCCGCGGTAGGGCCCGCCTTCCTGGTGCAGGGCAGCGTCTTCTGCGCGCTCGCGGTGCTGATCCTGGCCGGCGGACCGGGCTGGCTGCAACTGTTCGCCGCAATCGGGGCAGCAGGCTCACTGGTCGCATTCGCGCTGTCGCGTACCGTCGGGCTCTTCGGCTTCACCGAAACCGGCTGGCAGCCAGCGCCATACGCTGCGATCACCGTCGTCGTCGAAGTGCTGACCCTGGTGCTGGTAGTCACGGCGGCCCTGCGCCAGCGTCCACGGGCATCGAAGTACCTTCTGCCTGACTTGAGCCCCGACGGCGCTGCTGAACCATCAGCTCGCCAGGGTTGACCGACTTCACGCGGGGAGGCGGATCCGATGGGTGATCGCGAGGTGACCGCAGATCCGAATGATCGCTTCGATCTGTCCCGGCCAAACATGATCGGCTTGGCGGCAGCCGTCGGCATGGGCGTCGCCGTGTCCTCTCCCGCATCAGCCGGTCCCAGCCCGACTGGTTTAGGTCATCCGATCACGCCGTGGCAATCTCGTCCACGGTCCCTTGGGGCTGCCGGAGCGCGCCCGCAAGACGATGACCGCATCGCCGAGCTGGTCCCCCCACCGCCTTTGGATGTGCCGCTGGACGCGGCGCCTGAGGACCATCCGATGCGCAAGACGTTCGCCGCTGTTCCGCCCGCTCCCGAAAGCGCATTGGCGGCGCAGACAATCTCATGGCGGCGAGCTGATATCGGGGCGGCCAACGGTCACGGCAACGCACGTTTCCTAGCCCGTGTGCTGTCACCAATCTCGCTGGAAGGCAAGGCCAACGGCGTGCAATTGCTGGGTCCGGCGACGATCGACCTGATCTTTCAGGAACAAGCCAACGGCACCGACTTGGTGCTGGCCATGCCAGCACGCTGGGGTATCGGCTACGCACTACCCAAGCCAGAAGCGGTACCCGACATTCCCAACGAAAGGATCTGCTACTGGGGCGGCTGGGGCGGCTCAATGGCAGTGATGAATCCCGACCGCCGCACCACCTTCGCCTACGTCATGAACAAGATGGGCCAAGTCACCTCAGCCGGCACCGAACGCACCCAGAAATACACCAGGCTCATCTACCAGGCGCTCGGCTCGCCGACTGGTAACACATAGGCCCCATCTGAGGATCCGCCACGAGTATGAGAAAGAGCGCTTCGCCATTTCCGTGAGAATTCTGCAACGTCGCAGGTGAGGGAATCGCTGTCCGCCACGCAGTTTGAGAAGCGCAGTGGTGGTGGCAGCCGCCGCCGAAGCCGACAGCTGTGTTCGCGCTTTTCGCATTGCGCGCGTACGCCCGCCGCACTGGAGGCTAGACAACCCGAGACAGCATCGTTACGTATCACGCTATATATGTAATGATTGCAAAGATGGCAGGCGGGAAGCCGAACGTCGCGGTGATTGGTGCTGGTCCCGGCGGCATTGCGATGGGAATCCAGCTCGCCGCCGGTGGCTACGACTTCACCATCTTTGACCGCAACGACGGCTTCGGCGGCACCTGGCGCAACAACACCTATCCCGGCGCCGCCTGCGATGTCCCGTCGCACTTCTACTCCTACTCGTTCGCGCTCAACCCGCGCTGGAGCAAGACCTTCGCCAACCAACCGGAGATCCTCGCCTACCTCGAGAAGGTCGCCGCAGAAAATCGCCTGACCGACCACCTCGAAGCACGAACACGGGTCCGTACCTTGCGGTGGTCGGATATCGACCGACGCTGGACGGTGCAGACCGACGACGGCGCGACGCACCAGTTCGACGCGGTCGTCACCGCAGTCGGGATGCTCGACGTCCCCAATATCCCGGATATCCCCGGCGCCAAGCGCTTTCGCGGTCGCGCCTTCCATTCGTCGAACTGGGATCACACGAAAACCACCGCGGGCGAACGTGTCGCCTCGATCGGAACCGGTGCCAGCGCCATCCAATACGTTCCCGAGATCGCGCCGGACACCGCGCAGCTCACGGTTTTTCAACGGACACCGATCTGGGTGAGTCCGCGCTACGACGAACCCTTCACACCCGAACAACATGAGCTCTTCGAGCGTGATCCCGTCGAGGCTCTCAAGGTGCGTGACGCGGCCTTTGAAGCCTACGAGTCCGCGAACTTCGGCGTCGATTCGGCGATGACCAAGGAACTGACGGAGATCGCCCACGCGTACTTGACGCGGAAGGTCAACGATCCCGACTTGCGCGCGAAGCTGACTCCCTCCTACCCGGTCGGATGCAAGCGGCCGCTGCAGTCTCGCGCCTGGTTTCCGACCTTCGCCCTTCCGAACGTGCGTCTGGAGACGTCGCCCATCGTCGAGTTCACAGAGCGCGGCCTGCGTACGGCGAACGGGGCAGAGCACGAGGTCGACACCGTCATCTACGGCACCGGTTTCCACGCCGCCGACTACCTCCGCAGCCTCGACGTCTATGGCACCGAGGGCCGCCGACTACGCGACGACTGGCGAGACGGCGCCGAGGCATATCTCGGCACGGTCGTCCCCGGCTATCCCAACCTGTTCACGCTGTACGGCCCCAACACCAACGGCGTCACCTCGATCATCTACATCCTGGAGGCGCAGACCGAGTTCGTCCGCCGCACCCTCGACGATATGACCCTTCGCCGCGTACAGGCGATCGACGTCAAGCGGGGTGTCCACGACGCATACAACGACGACATTCAACGGGCGATGCAGGACACCGTGTGGCTGGCCAACTGCAACAACTACTACCGTCATCCCAACGGCAAAGTTGTAACCCAGTTCCCCTACAGCGGAACGACTTTCGTGTCGATGCTCGACCAAGTAGGACTAGACGTATTCAATTGGATGGAGGCAACCGCATGCCAGGAATCCACCACACTGCGATAGTCACCGCCGACGTCGAACGATCCGTGCGGTTCTGGTGCGACGGCCTCGGTCTCACCGAGCTGATGGATTACACGTTCACCGGCGACTGGCCGACGCTGTTCAGTGCGCGCACCGACCGGCTGCGGTCGATCTTTCTCGGCGATCCGGACACCCCCGACACGGGCATCGTCGAACTGGTTCAGTTCGACGACACTGGCCTTGGCGCACCGCCGCCCGACGAGCCCGCCTTCGGCTTCTTCCTGCTCTCGCTCCAGCGTGACGTCGACGCCACCCTGGCCGCGCTGGCAGGCCTGGGCTTCGACGACGGCGTTCGGCGTATCGAAATGCCCGCACCGGGTGGCAAAACGGTTGCGATGGCGGTGGTCACCGCGCCCGACGGTGTGCGCGTCGAACTGATCGGGCCGCCGCAGTGATCGCGGTCGTCACGGGAGGCGGGTCCGGGATCGGCCGCGCTGTCGTCGATCGCCTCCGTAACGCGGGCGCTGATGTCGTCGTGTGGGATATCAAGGACGGCGATATCCGTTGCGATATCAAGGATCCCGAGTGGGTGTCGGCCGCGATCGAACAAACCGTGGCTGACCACGGGACCCCTGACCGGCTCGTCGCCTGCGCCGGCATCGGGGCGTCTGGGCTGCTGCTCGAGCAGACCCCCGCCGACTGGCAGCGCGTCATCGACACCAACCTGACCGGGACGTGGCTGACGATGAGCGCCGTTGCCCGGGCGATGGTCGATGCGGGCTCGGGCGGATCAATGGTTGCCGTGTCCAGCATCAGCGGGACTCTGGCCGACCGCGATATGGGCGCCTATTGCGTGTCGAAGGCGGGCATCGGCATGTTGGTTCGCGTCGCGGCCGCCGAGTGGGGCGCGCACGGTATCCGCGTGAACGCCGTCGGCCCTGGGGTCACCCGCACGCCGAAGCTCGCCAAGCCCGAACAACTGCCAGGGTGGGTCGAGGGCCTTACCGAACGCACCGCACTCGGTCGGCTTGGGGAGGCCGACGACGTCGCCGAGGCCATCGTCGCGGTGCTCGAAATGTCTTGGGTCACAGGGCAGATCATGTTCGCCGACGGCGGACTGGCGCTACACAGCCCTATCGACGCGTACGGACAGGTGCAGCGCGTGACGCGAGGCGGACGCTAGGCGCCCGTGCCTGACGGGTGCATGCCGGGCGATGCGCTCGGAGCCATCTGGTCGTAAACCCGCCACCAAGTCATCTCGTGGGCGGTTGCCGAGATCTCGCCCCGCGCGAGCTGCTCGTCGGCCTCCATCAGTGCGCCCGCCAGATTCTCCAGCCTGTGACGGACAGCCACTGAGACCGGATCGTGGTGGCCTGCCATCACCATCGCGCC
>DASRJA010000795.1:0-5180 GCA_035649695.1 Mycobacterium sp.
CTCTCTACCAAGCGTTCCCGTGCCGAGCGCACGGCCCCGATGCTGGCCACGGTAACCAGCACGATCGCCACATAGCCCGCCACTGCGAGGTGCTGCCCAAGGATCAGCCAGCCCGCCAGGGCGGCCACGACCGGTGAAAGACATGTGAGGATCGCGAACGTCTCCGGCGGGAGGCGGCGCAGCGACATCAACTCCAGCGAGTAGGGGATCACCGACGACATCACTCCGACAACTACCCCCAGCCCCAATACCTGCCACCGCAGCGCGCTCTGCGGATCGATCGTGACCACCGCTAACGGTGCCATCCCCACTGCACCGATCGCCGTCGCAAGGGCCAGCCCGTCGAGCTTGGGGAAATCGGATCCCGCGCGTGCCGTGGCGAGGATGTAACCCGCCCAGCTCGCCCCCGCGCCTGCGGCGAACCCCAGTCCAATCGGGTCGAGATGGCCCACTCGAACCCCTGCGAGGCTGAGCAGCACGACGCCCAGCAACGCGAGCAGAGCCCACAGCCATGCAGTCCAGCGTCGGCTGACTATCACGGAAAGTGCCAGGGGACCAAGGGCTTCAACGGTGACAGCAACGCCGAGAGGGATGCGGGTCAACGAGAAATAGAAGCACACGTTCATCACGGTCACCGCGGCGGCAAGCGCACCCGCTGACAACCACGCCCGGCCGGACAGTCCCCGCAACCCCGGCCGAACCGCGACGCACAGGATCACCCCCGCGACAAGGAGCCGGGCGAAGACGGCCCCCGTCGCACCGAGCGCGGCGAACAGGCCGACCGCGAACGCGGCGCCGACCTCTTGGCTGATCGCGGCGACCACCACCAGGAGCGCCGGTCCAATTGGTGACCCTCGCTGCACCGCACCGAGGTTAATCTCCATACATGGGGGCGGGGGTGGCCGGTGTCTGCGTGTTGGTGTGGCTTGCCGCGCTGAGCGTCTATGACATCCGTGAGCAACGGCTGCCGAACTGGCTGACGATGCCCGGCGCCGCGGTGATCCTCGCGACGGCGGCGGCGCAGGGCCGTGGCGGTCAAGCCGTGCTCGGCGCTGTCGCGTTGTTCGCGGTCTATGCCGTCGTACATCTTGTGTCTCCCGCGGCGATGGGCGCCGGCGATGTGAAGCTGGCGATCGGCATCGGTGCGCTCACAGGGACGTTCGGCAGTGACGTCTGGCTGCTGGCAGCATTCGGCGCACCGATACTCACCGCGGGGTGGGCCGTCGTCGCGCTGCTGCGCGAGTCGGGAAAGACTGTGCCGCACGGTCCGTCGATGTGTCTCGCGGCCCTGACCGCCACCGCACTGGCTGTGGTTTAGGCCGGTGACGACGGGCGCGTGGACTCGTCGGCCTCGCGGAGGGGTTGGTCCGCCCGCGTGTTCGCCTGGCCGAAGCTGGGCAGCCCCGACGGCCCTGACGCCGAGCCGGCAAGGTCCTGCTGTGGTGCGGTAGTGCGAGTACCCGAGTAGTCCAGATCGGCGTAATCGCCGTGCTGAGAAGGTCGTTGGCTGCGCGGCGCCCGCGCGCTGGCCCGCGCCTCGGCGGACGCCTGGCCGTACCCGGCGCGTTGCATCTGCTCGGGCGGCACCGACTGTGCTTGCTGGTCGTAGTAACTCCGGACGGCCTGGTTGTAATAGTCGACGTAGGCCTCGTAGCCGGTCGTGTCGGCGGGTTTGGGGACAGCTTTGGGCGCCAACAGCAGCGCGGCCACCGCGGCCGCCGCTTGCAGGGCGTTGAGCACCACGATCACGGTCAACGCCCATCCTCGGTCGGCGGCCGCCAGCATGCTCGACAGCCCGTCGAGAAAGCCCATCGTCGCCAAGACTGCGGTCGTCAGCGGCAGGGGGCTCTGTTTGGCCAGCAATCCGAGCATCGCGCACAGTGCGGCCAGTACGGCGAACCGGATGTCCCATCCGACCGCCTCCCGGCCATCGGCAACCGGACCGAAGCTGAATACGTAGGTGGCCAGCCCCAGTACCGCTACTGCGATGAAAAGGTTTCTCGGCAGCGAACTTTCGGCATCGAGCCGCTGGTTTGGATACGCAGGCTGATAGGCCGAGTGGTAGTCGCGGGTCCCAGGCGAATACACCACGATCCTCACGCTAGCGCACTGCGCGGCGATCAGTCGATGTTGTTGGCCGACGCCTTGATGTAGCGCATTTCGTCGTCGGTGGCGACCATCGTGACCATTGCGGACCCGGCCCGCGTGCTCACCTTAACTGTGGCGTCCGCTAGCGAAACCAACTCGAGCGCAACGTCGGCGCTGGGCGTCACCGCGGTATTCGGCGCAGCTACAACCATGCTCGTGACTCCGGCACGCACCGAACGCTCCGGTACCCCGTCGAACATCTCCACCGAATAGTTGCGGTCAAAGCCGGCTTGGATCGCGCCGCGGTTGAAGTCGGCGACCCACAGCAGGTCGTGGTCGTCGACCTCGTCCACCATGTCGCGCCACAGCCCGGGACGTCTGCTGTGCACGAGCACCCGTGCGCCGAGCGCCAGCGAGCGCAGCACCGCCTGCTGGGCCAGGTGCAAGGTGCCGCAGATCTCGACCCGGGCGATCTGCGGGCCGAACAGCGGTAGTGCGACGGCCCGCCCGTCCTCGTCGGCGCCGATCACCTGGCCGCATCCGGACGCAGTCACCGCGAGTTCGCTCAGGTCGATGTCGCGTCGACCGTAGGCCGAGTGTCCGACCGGCCGGGTGGGTTCTGGAATCGGCACGCCGCCTATGAGGAACTTGTCTCGGCGTGCACCACCCTATGCCAAGGGGAGGCGCTCGACTCGAATGGCCAGCTGCGGCGCAGCATCGATCTGGCCGGCAATGGGCGGTTCGTGCGCAACGTGATCGAGGCGGCCGAGGAGGAACGCGAGTATCGCCTGTCGGAGAGTCACGGCCGGAATCTGCAGGATCTCGATGAAGCCCAATTGATGCGCATCGAACTTTCTGACATGCAGAACGCGCTCAAGCAGGTGCTCGGCATGCTGAGCACGAACGGACGGAAGTGACCATGACGCAACCGTTCTCTGACAGCGACACCGCGCCACTGCGCCTGCCCGTGACTCCCTCGCCACCGCCCGCACCCGAGGGTGCGGCGAATGGGGCACGAACACCGGATCCGGCATCGCTACATCCGCCTGAGGCAACGCCATTCACCAGTGCCGCGTCGAACAGACCGCGCGCACAAGCGCCGACAAACAGCGAACTCGGCCTTGTTCGGAGCCGGCCGGCACCGAAATCCGGCTGGCGCAAAGCGATTCATCGCGCCACGGGTTTGAATCCCGGCGAGTCTGCGGCTGAGACGACTCACAGGGCGATAGTCGACCGCGTCAATCAGCCGGTGCGTGGCGGGCCGTTCACCATCGCAGTGCTGTCCCAGAAGGGCGGTGTTGGCAAGACGACCACGACGGTGGGATTGGGCGCCACATTGGCCGCGATCCAGCCCACAGTCGGGAGGTCTGTCGGAGCCTACTTGCGTACTTAGGGTAGGTTAGTACATACTGCGGGTATGCAAATCACCCAGCAGGATCTAAAAGCCATTTCGGAGCGCTACTTCGCCGCCTGGGCGGCGCGCGACCCCGACGCGATCGTCGCGCTGCACACCGAGGACACCCGGTTCTGGACGCACCTCGGTACCGAAGCTGCAGTCGGCCGCGAGGCCGTGCGTGCCGCGTTCGCCGAGATCTTCGAGCAGTTCCCCAACCTCACGTGGGAGACCTACCGGGTGCTCTACGGCGAGGATCATTGGATCCTCGACTGGGCGTTGATTTCCGGCGACATCCGCTTCGACTGCCTCGATGTGGTCAACGTCTCGCCGGACGGGCTGGTGGCCCGCAAGGACACGTTCGTCGACGCCATGCAGCTGCAGGCGGCGTTGGGCGCGGTGAACGCATGACTACCGCAATACCAGTGGACCAGCTGCCGCTCGTCACCGCGCTGCCCGCCGAGCATCTGTTCGACATGCACGTGAATCTGCAACCGGCGCAACCGATCTCGACACCCGTCGGCTCCCGGATGACATTCATCACGACCGGCGGTGTGATCGAAGGGCCAAAGCTGCGCGGCGAGGTGCTGCCCGGTGGGGGAGACTGGCTCATCGTCGGCAGTGACGGTGTGGGGCGCGTCGACGTTCGCGCCACCCTGCGCACACACGACGGTGCTCTGATCCACTACGAAACCCGCGGCGTCGTCAAGATTCCGGCCGACGGTGTGCAACGACTGGCCGCGGGCGAGGTGCTCCCATTCGCGGAGACCTACATCCGCACCACTCCGAAGTTCGAGACCTCGGATGAGCGGTACGCGTGGCTGTCCGAGGTGGTTGCGCTCGGCTATAACATCCTGTCGCCTAACCACATCGATTACCGGATGTATCGGGTGCTTTGAGGTGGCTCGACCGCGCTGATCGCGTTGGTGCCGGAACATACGTGAACACCGGCTATGGTCAGGCCGTGGCGACGAAGGTGGCGAGACGGACCCAGGCCGAGCGGACCGAGGCGACCACCGGCGCGCTCGTCGACGCGGCGCGCGAGTTCTTTGCCCGCGACGGCTACGACGCCACCTCGCTCGACGCGGTGGCGGGCAGGGCAGGCGTCACGAAGGGTGCCGTCTACCACCACTTCGACGGTAAGCGGCAACTGTTCGAGGCCGTATTCAGCCGCGAGGTCGAACGAATAGCACTGCCGCTCGCGACTGCGTACGGACGCAAGAAGGATCCGTGGGACGCCTTCCACGCGGGATGCCGGGCTTTCTTGGATGAGTGTCTTGATCCTGGGCTGCAGCGGATCATCCTGCTCGACGCATCCGCCGCGATCGGCTGGGAGAAGATCCGTCAGCTCGAATCTCCCTTGCTCGAGATGATGGAGCTCGCGATCTCCCGCGCGGCCGACGCCGGCCGGATCGCGCCGCGCAAGCCGGGCCCGCTGGCCCACTTCTTATATGGCGCGCTGTGTGAGACCGCGATGATCGTCGCCCGCGCCGACGACCAGAAGGCCGCCCACCGTGACGCAGTCGTCGAGATCGGCCGCGTCCTGGCCGGCCTGGCCCTCTAGAAAGCGATTTCGGCTGGACAAGCGCGTCATGGGAAGATGGGACGCGTGTTGCGATGGACCACTGCTGGTGAATCCCACGGCCGCGCGTTGGTGGCCGTGGTCGAGGGCATGGTTGCAGGGGTCCACCTCACCTCC
>DASRJA010000796.1:0-7111 GCA_035649695.1 Mycobacterium sp.
CAGACTGGGCGCGCAGGCGAGCGAAGCGACGGGAGAAAACTCCGTGGGTGCGATCACATTGGACGGTAAGGCCACACGAGACGAAATCTTCGTCGACCTCAAGGAGCGGGTGGAGGCGCTGACCGCAGCCGGCCACACACCAGGACTGGGCACCGTGCTGGTCGGCGACGACCCGGGCTCACATGCCTACGTCCGGGGCAAGCACGCGGACTGCGCCAAGGTGGGCATCAACTCGATCCGCCGCGATCTGCCCGCCGACATCAGCCAAGCCAAGCTCGACGAGACCATCGACGAGCTCAACGCCAACCCCGAGTGCACCGGCTACATCGTGCAGCTGCCGCTGCCGAAGCACTTAAACGAGAACGCCGCACTGGAGCGCGTCGACCCCGGCAAGGACGCCGACGGGCTGCATCCGACCAACCTCGGCAGGCTGGTGCTCAACGAGCCCGCGCCGCTGCCGTGCACGCCCCGCGGCATCGTGCACCTGTTGCGCCGCTACGAGGTGGAGATCGCCGGCGCCCAGGTTGTGGTGATCGGCCGTGGTGTCACCGTCGGCAGACCGCTTGGGCTACTGCTCACTCGGCGCTCGGAGAATGCGACGGTGACGTTGTGCCACACCGGGACTCGTGACTTGGCAGCGCTGACCCGCCAAGCCGACATCATCATCGCCGCAGCGGGCGTACAGCACCTGGTGACCGCCGACATGGTGCGTCCGGGTGCGGCTGTGGTGGACGTGGGCGTGGCGCGTGACGCGGAAGGGAAGCTGGTCGGTGACGTGCACCCCGACGTGTGGGAGGTGGCCGGCCACGTCTCGCCGAACCCCGGTGGTGTCGGCCCGCTGACGCGGGCGTTCCTGCTGACGAACGTCGTCGAGCGGGCAGAAGCCCTCGCGTGACGCTAAAGGACTTCGCCCGCAAGGTGTTTGGCGGGCAGTGGCCCATCCTGCTGGTCGGCGTGATCATTGTGGCGGCATTCGGATTGGTGGTCGCCGGCTATTGGCGACGCGGTGGACTGGTGCTGGCCATCGGGGTCGGCGTGGCGGCGGCGTTTCGGTTGGCGTTGCCCGAGGACCGGGTCGGGCTGCTGGCGGTGCGCAGCAGGACCATCGACTTCGCCACCACCGCGACGGTCAGCGCGGCGATGCTCTACATCGCGTGGACCATTGATCCGCTGGGCACCAGCTAGCGAGTACTCGGCGAAGAGCGGGGCCGACTCAGATATGCAGGGTGGGCCGGTAGATGAGCTCTTGGATGTGGCCGTCGAGCGTCCGGCTCTCGATCAGCTCGAGGTCGTAGTCGGCCGCACCCTGGAAGATCGGGTCATCACCGGTCTGACCGGTGATCACAGGAAAGAACGTCACCTGGACGCGATCGACCAGGCCGGCGGCCATCAGCGCCCGGTTCATCGACAGGCTGCCGTGCGAGCGCAACGGCACCTCGGACTCCTGCTTGAGCCGGGCGACGACGTCGACGGCGTCGCCGCTCACGACGGTTGCGTCAGGCCAGTCGAGAGGTCCATCCAGAGTCGTCGACACGACCGTCGCCGGCAGGTGCCTCATCCGGGTGACCCATGGGTCACGCACCTCCTCGGCGCCCGAGGCCAGAATCTCCACGAACGCCCGATACGTGTTAGCTCCGAAGACCATCCGCTGCTCCGCCTCGTACAAGGCGAGACGGTGATCGAGCAGCTCGGGGCCTTGCTTGCCCCAGTAGCCGCCCCAGTCGCCGCCGCTGACGCCGCCGTAGCCGTCGAGGCTGGAAAAGACGTCGAAGGTGTAGATAGCGGTCATGATGGTCTCCTCGAGTGCCGTTGATCGGTTCTTGGGAAGACAGACCTGGAACCACGGCGAGATTCATCGCCGTTGGTCACCCCAATTTCAGGGCTGCCGCGACGATCGGCTTCGCCCAGTCAGGCGTCGACGAAAGGTCCTGCGGGCCAACGATTTCGCCGTGGTCGAGGTGCAACACCAGCACCGGCTGCGGTGCGTTCCCGGCCGCTGGGTCGGCGTCCGCTGAGTTGTCGTAGACACGGAGCTCGGTCAGGTGTGGCAGCGACTGCACCAGGTTCAACCTGCTGTGCCGCCAGCGGCGCCGGATGCTGGACTCTGGAATGTCATGGCCGCCTGCCCGCACGCGGTTGCGGACCCGTTCGATGTGCAGATCCGGGCTGGCCAGTCCGACGTACCAGACGCGCACCTCGAAGCCCTGCGACGCCGCCTCGGCGAGCAGTCGCGGCATGGTGTTCCCGCCGAGCGTGGTTTCGAACGCGAAGTCCTTGCGTTCCCGGATCGCCCGCTCGAGCAGCCGTCTGCCCTGATGCCACGCCGTGGCATTGGCCTTCACCTGGTCGAGTCCCGGGTTGGCCGCGATCAACCTGCGTGCCGCCTCGTCGGGGTTGAAATAGTCGGCGCCGGCAGCGCGGATCATGGCGCCGCCGATGCTGCTCTTGCCTGCGCCGTTGACTCCGGCGAGGACATAGAGGCGTGGCAGTTAGCGCCGCCGTTTCGGACGGGCCGCCTTCACCGCGGCGCGGCCGAGGTGTTCCGGCGTGGCGTCGAACGCCGACGCCATGGCGTCCTTGGAATGCGGTGTCTGCATGGTCTCCAGCAGTAGGTCGAATTCGTCGGACAGGTCGTCGAGCGCGGGCATGCTCGCCTTGGTCAGTGCTTCAAACTCGGCATAGGACAACAACACCGCCTTGGGCGTGTTGTGCTTGGTGATCGCGACAGCGCCGCCGAGAGCGGCCTGTTCGAAGATGCTGCCGAACTCGTTCTTGAAGCGGGTGGCGGCGACGGTCGGGACGTCGACGAGCTCGCCGTCGCGGTTGCGGAACGTCAGTGTGGCCATAACAGCCATTCTAGCCATTATGTCTAAATCGGCCACCGATAACCTTGCCTGATAGGCAATCTTGCCCGGCGTGCAAGTTTAGTCTACCTTGGTTTCTATGACCGCACCGCTGGGACTGCGTGAGCGCAAGAAGCTCGGGACCCGCTGGGCGCTCAGCGATGCCGCGTTGGAGCTCGCCTTGGAGCGAGGGCTTGAGAACGTCACCCGCGAAGACATCGCCAACAGGGCCGGGGTATCGCTGCGGACCTTCAACAACTACTTCACGGGCAAGTACGAGGCGGTTGCCTTCCGGCAGATCGATCGAACGCGACAGAGCCTCGCGGTCTTCCGTGAGCGACCGGCCGACGAGCCGCTGTGGTCGGCGATCACGGAAGCAATGCTTGCGCCGCTGGAGGCCGAGAGCGCCACGGACATGCGGCCGACGCCCGAGGAGCTCACCGTCATCCGGGAGCTACTGTCCGCCCGGGACCTGCGTGCCGCGCTGACCAGGGACCTCTTCGCCGACTGGGTCGACGCGATCGCAGAACGCACCGGGACCGATCCGGCTCGCGATATGTACCCACGATTGGTCACTGCGGTCGTCCGGGCGGTCGGTGAAACCGCGATGGAGGCCTATGCCTACGCCGATCCACCCGTGCCCTATACCGAACTCCTTCGTCGCGGCTTTGCCGATGTCGCGGCCGGATTGCCCGAAAGGTGATGCCGATGTCCGAAACCCAAGTTCCCGTAGTCATCTCAGGAGCAGGCCCCAACGGGCTGATGCTCGCGTGCGAGCTCGCGCTCGCCGGCGTCCGGCCCATCGTGCTGGAACGGCTGCCCGCACCGAGCGACGAGCCGAAAGCCAACGGCATGATCGGCCAGGTCATTCGGCTTCTGGACATGCGGGGGCTTTACCGACGCTTCAGCGGCTCGGACGAACCACCAAAGCCCGTGTACGAGTGGATCTTCAGCGGCATGTCAGTGCCACTGTTCGGCGTGCGCGACAACCCGATGTACGCACTGATGATGTCCCAGCCGCGGCTGGTCCGATCGCTTGACGAGCGGGCCCGCGAGCTCGGCGTCGACGTTCGGTGGGGCCACGAGTTTATCGGCGTGGAATCCCGTTTGGACGGTGTGAAAGTCAGCGTCTCGACGCCGGATGAAACCTACGACTTGGACGCGACCTACCTCGTCGGAGCCGACGGCGGGCGCAGCACCGTGCGCAAGTCGGCCGGCATCGACTTTCCTGGCCACACATCGAACACGGTGGCCCGCGTCGCCCACGTGCATGTGCCCGACGAAATGCTCACCGCCAATGGCGATCTCGATGTGCCAGGCGTGGGACGGCTGCCGTTCGGCCACAACCGGCTCGACCGCGGTGGGCTCATCTATGCCCCGTTCGAACGCGATCGCCCCATGGTCGGCACCATCGAATACGACCAGCAGGCGGACGATGCCGAACCGATGAGCATCGACGAACTGCGTGACAGCGCGCGGCGAGTGCTCGGTGTCGATCTCCCGGTCGAACCGCCCGCTGGCAGCGGGCCGCATGCCTTGAGACGCATTGCCGGGCAGAACACGCGCCAGGCCGACCGCTACCGCGCGGAAAACATTTTCCTGCTTGGGGATTCCGCGCATGTGCACTCTGCAATGGGTGGTCCTGGCCTCAACCTGGGCCTGCAGGATGCGATGAACCTCGGCTGGAAACTGGCCGCCGCTGTCAACGGCTGGGCGCCCTCCGATCTGCTGGACACCTATCAAAGCGAACGGTATCCCGTCGGCGAGCGCGTGATGATGCACTCCATGTCCCAGACCGCGCTTTTCGGTCCCGGACCCGAGATCGGCGCGCTGCGAAAGCTTTTCACGGAGCTGCTGCAGCTACCGAGCGTCGCTGAACACATGGCGCACCTGCTCGCCGGCTCCGACGTCCGCTACGAGGTGGGTGACGACCACCCCCTGGCGGGGCGGTTGGTGCCGGACGTGACCCTCGGCGATGGGCGGCGGGTGGCCGAACTGCTGCACCACGGCCGCCCAGTACTGCTCGACCTGTGCGGACGTGTGGAGGACGCCGCACGCGGATGGACCGACCGCGTCGATGTCGTGTCCGGCGCCGTACCCGATCTCGAGGTCTGCGTGCTGCTGATACGGCCGGACGGCTACGTCGCTTGGGCGGCAGACACTTTCGAAGCCGACGACGAGAAACGGCTGCACACTGCGCTGCGGAAGTGGTTCGGTGTCAGCGCCGCAGAGCGCGGCGCAGCACGCCGGGATGACGGGCTATCTTCGGCCCCAGCAGCAGAGCGAACAGCGTGATGGCCAGCCACGGCCGCAGGTGAGGCCGGATCCGCACAATCAGACCGTCGTCGTTGAGTTCGAGCACCATCGCGTCGGTTATCGTGACGCCGGCGATCCGCGCGTCGCT
Source organism: Mycobacterium sp. (assembly GCA_035649695.1). Classification (GTDB taxonomy): domain Bacteria; phylum Actinomycetota; class Actinomycetes; order Mycobacteriales; family Mycobacteriaceae; genus Mycobacterium. The sequence goes on from DASRJA010000796.1 coordinate 5,248, forward strand.
GACCGCCACGCGGGTGGTGCCCTCGCCGATGACCTCGCGCCATGTCAGGTTGGACAGCCCGCCGTAGACCGCGCCAAGCAGCACCCGCAGGTCGTCGCGGCCGCGGAACACCATGCGGCCGGATAGCGGCGACAACAGCTCCGCATCAGGCGCGAGTGCGCTCACGATTCCGTCGATATCGCGGGCGCGGGTCGCCTCGCAGAACACCGCAACCGCGTCCTTCGTCTCAGTCATATCCATACAACCCAACTTATCCAGCTCCATTGCAAAAAACAATGGACTATTCTGACGGCATGCCGAAGCAGGATTTCGCAGACATCTCGTGCTCGATCGCGCGCACGGTCGGTGTAGTCGGGGAGCGGTGGACGCCGTTGATCGTGCGGGATCTGTTCGCGGGTATGACGAAGTTCGAGGACATCCGCCGCGATCTCGGTATCGCGTCCAACATCCTGGCCGCCCGGCTGGACGATCTCGAAAGCAACGGCGTCGTGAAACGGCGTCAGTACCAGAGCACGCCGGCGCGCCACGAATATCTGCTGACCACGATGGGTCGGGACCTGTACCCGGTGATTGCGACGCTGCTCGCTTTCGGCGACAAATGGCTATCCGAGCCCGACGGCCCGCCGGCGCTGACCGTGCACACTGACTGCGGCCAGGTCACGACCGCCAAGACGGTGTGCGCCGAATGCGGCGGAGAACTCAACGCCGACAATGCGATCCACACTGCTGGGCCCGGTGCCAAGCCGGGGCCGGGAACCGCCCTCATCGGCGACTACATCACCGGCCGTAACTCATTCTGACTCCGGCATATGTTTCGGCAGCAGCGCCGCGAGTTCCTCGCGGTTGGCCGTACCGGTCTTGTTCATCGCCTTGTAGATGTGGCCTTCGACCGTTCGAACCGACAGGCTCAGTCGAACGGCAATGTCCTTGTTGGACATTCCCCCGCCGACCAGCATCACGATCTCGCGTTCCCGATCGGTCAGCGGCAGGGGCTCGCGCGCCTGACGAAGTGCCGGAGTATCGGCGCCACCGCATAGTGCGGCAAGCTCTTCTGCCCGGCCGCTGGATGACAACGCCGATCCACGCAGATCCCGACGGCGATACGCCATCGCCGCATGTGCGGCCGCATCCACCGCCGCCACCAGATCGCCCATCGCCTCGAAATCCTTTGACAACGCGGCTAATTCGGCTGGATCGTCAACTCCCAGCGCGTCGGCGAAGCGTGCCGCCAGGCCGACACGAGGGCCGTCAACCAACTTTTCGAGTTCTCGCAGACGAGGAGCGCCGGAGCGAAATCCGAACTGTGTGGCCGTCTGAAGGCAGAGCACTTCGGCCGCGAATCGGCCATTGGCTGCAGCGGTATCGGCGGCGGACTGCAAGATCGTGATCGCCTCATTGATGGCGCCCTGGCTAGCGGACACCCATGCCTGGGCGAGGCTCCGCTCATAGTCGAGGGACCGAAATGGGCGTCGCAGCTTGCCCAGCGCGCCAAGCACTTCCGCGGCCTCATCAGTGGAGCCGCGAATGGCAAGCGCGGTCGTGTACGGGACGTGATAGCGGTACCCCCAGCCGATGGTGTGGCCCGACGCGGACAACGCTGCTGCGGCCTGATCCAGCAACGCGCAGGAGGTCTCGAGGTTGCCGGCGCCGAGCGCCGCCCGACCTGCAACGGCAGAACCGAGCGATTCAGCCGCTCCAGGGAGGTCTGCTGCCTGCTGACGCACCCGCTCGGCCACATCGATCGCTTCGCTGATGCGGCCAGTGAGCAAGAGCGCGCTCAGGTGCGCATCGGCGACGTTGAACCTCATGTGCGGCGCGTCGAAACACCGCGTGGCGACGGTGTATCCCGTCTGGGCGATGGAAA
>DASRJA010000797.1:0-13562 GCA_035649695.1 Mycobacterium sp.
GTGTGGACGTGGCCCGACCGCCCGGGCGTCGCGGGCTGCGCCGCCCTCGACGGCACGGTGCTGGTGAATCTCGTCAACACCAAGCAGACGGTCGCGGTGCGGCTGGCGCCGGACACCGGCGCGGTCACCGGTGACCCGGAGGTGGTCCGGCAAGACCAGCACGGGCACGCGTGGGCGCTGCAGCTCTCGCCTGACGGCAACGTGTGGGGCGCCACGGTCAACAAGACGTCCGGTGACGCCGAGAAGCTCGATGATGTCGTGTTCCCGCTGTTCCCGCAGGGTGGCGGATTCCCGCGCAGCAACGCCGACAACACTTAAGGCGCAACGGGTTTAGCCCTCGACGAGGCGCAACCCGACGATGCCGACCACGATGATCGATAGGAACAGCAGCCGCGCCGCGCTTGCGGCCTCACCGAAAACGACGACGCCCGCGATCACGACTCCGACCGCGCCGATGCCGACCCACACGGCATAGCCGGTGCCTGCCGGCAGGTGTCGAAGCGCGATGGCAAGCAGCACGAAGCTCAACACCGCGCCGCCGACGCCGATGACGCTGGGCCACAGCCGAGAAAAGCCGTCGGACTGCTTCAGCGCTGTGGCCCAAACGATCTCAAGCAAGCCCGCGCAGATGAGAACGAGCCAGGGCATCGCCGTTAGGCGTTCGTGCCGCCGTCGACGGTCAGCACCGAACCGGTGATGTTCCGTGCGCCGTCGCCTGCAAGGAAAGCCACCGTGTTGGCGATGTCGGTCGGATTCGCATAGTGCCCCAACGCGGTTAGCGCACGCTGGCCGTCGGCGGTCGGCCCGTCGGCGGGATTCATGTCGGTATCCGTGGAACCGGGCTGCGCGAGGTTGACGGTGATCCCCCGCTCACCGAGATCGCGGGCCAGGCCCCTGGTGAAGCCGATGAGTGCGGACTTGCTCATCGAGTAGAGCGTCACACCCGAAAACGGCACGCGCTCAGCGAGATTGCTGCCGATGCTGATGATCCGTCCGCCGGCGGTCATGTGCCGCACCGCTGCCTGGCTGGCCAGAAAAACCGCCCGGGCGTGGATGCCCAGCGCGCGGTCGACCTCCTCGAGCGTCGTGTCGTCGATCGGCCCGAACGGAAAGATGCCGGCGTTGTTGACCAAGACGTCGAGGCGGCCGAACTCATCGGCGGCCTGTCCGACAGCCGCCTGCACCTCGTTCGCATCCGCGCTGTCCGCCTTGATGGCCAGCCCGCGTCGGCCGTGTGCCTTGATGGTGTCGACGACCCCGTCGGCGCGCTCCTTCGACTGCGCATATGTGATCGCCACGTCAGAGCCGAGTTCGGCCAGCCGTGCCGCGATCGCCGCTCCGATTCCCCGGCTCCCGCCGGTCACTAAGGCCACTTTTCCAGCTAGTTCAGTCATGTTCGCCTCCTATTCTGTGTCGTTCGATACAAAACTATATTGATCCAGGTAGACTTGTCAATGAATTCGGTGCCGTTCGATACAGAAATGGGGTGTGGCATGGCGGCTCGCGGCAGGCCACGCGCGTTCGACCGGAACGGCGCCCTGCGCAAGGCGATGAAAGTGTTCTGGGAACACGGCTACGAGGCCGCCTCCATCAGCGATCTGACGGCAGCGATGGGCATCAATTCCCCGAGCCTGTACGCCGCGTTCGGCTGCAAGGAGGCGCTGTTTCGCGAGGCGGTTGATCTCTACAACGAAACCGAAGGTGCCGCCGTCGCTGCGGCATTGCGCGACTTACCCACTGCCCGCGAGGCAATCACGGAAGTGATGCGACACCAGGTGATGGCGTACACCGACCCCGAAAAGCCAAGGGGCTGCATGATCGTTTTGACCGCGACCACCTACACCGAGCGCAGCCACGCGGTCCATGAACACCTGGCCGACGAGCGGTTGGCCACCGAACACGACTTTCGGGAACGGATCGAGCGTGGGATCGCCGACGGCGACGTTCCAGCCGGCGCTAACGCGGCGACGATCGCCGCGTTCTACAACGCGGTCAACCAGGGCATGGCAATTCAGGCGCGCGACGGCGCGGATCGATCGAAGCTGTCGACCGTCGCGGAGTCGGCGATTTCGGCGTGGGACGGGCTCGTCGGCGCCGGCTAACTAGGCGTGTATGGCAAGCCGTTCGCGTGCTTCGGCCGGCGTGGTGGTTGTCCGGCGCTCCGGCGGTCCCGCGGACAGGTGCTGAGCCAGGACCTCGGCGGTCTCCGGCGCGATTTGGCGGGCCACGGCGAGCATCGGCCGAAAGTTGTTGGCCGACAGCGCCTTGACCCATGCGCGGGCAACCGGGGTCACGGCGGCATCGACGGCGGCGGGCTGATTGAAATTGCCCATGTGCCGCATCCATTTCGGCAGGGTGGCGATCGCCGCGGGGGCCAACAGCCGACTGCCTGCCCACAACCGAACACCGCGGTCCCTCGGCGTACGCAGCAGGTAATGCATTGCGCGGTCGGCATGTTCGGAGGTGCACAACCGGCCGCGGACATCGGTGAAGTACTGCCGCACGTCGTCGCGGGACGCGGGCACGTCGGCCGGCTTGCAGGTCTGCAACTCGGCGGCGATGCGCGACTCCGCCCAGAACCGTGACTCCTCCGCCCGCGACAGCGGTCCGGGTCCGTACTGCTCGTAGCACTTGAGCACCGAATGCCAGCCGGTGATGTGGATCCACAGCTGCGCGTCCGGGTTGTTGGCGCTGTAGCGCGACCCGGTGATCGGCTCGACTCCTTTGGCCCTCGCGTGGATCCGCATCAACGCATCGGACACCTCGATCGCGGTGCGACCGTCGGACACCGCGACAGTGAGGAAGTACGCCAGCGTGCGGTCCAACCGTCCCGACGGATCGGTGTAGATGCCGGCACTGTCGGCCACTGCCGCGGCGAGGAACGGGTCGAAGTGCTCGAGCACCACCGCGCGCTGGAAGCCGATCAGCGCGGTAGGCGACGCCCACACCTTCCAGCTCGGCGAATCCGGTCCGAAGAACCCGTAGTCGTCGCGCCGAATCGACTCGATCATGGTCACTACCTCTGCTTTCCCCTGAATACAACGCCACCGTAGCAATTACCCCGCATGAATACAACGGTGGCGTAATATTGTCTGCGTGATCGGACCACGGCCGCGGCGCAAGTACGCAAAACGCCTGCCTCGTGAACAGCGGCGTGAGCAGTTGTTGGACGCGGCCATGACCGTGCTCGGCGGCTGTCAGCTTCACGAGCTGAGCATGGAGGCGGTGGCCGAAGCGGCCGGCGTCGGAAAGCCGGTGCTGTACACCGTATTTCGGACGCGAGCCGAACTGGTCTCCGCGTTATTGCGGCGCGAACATCAGCGGGGACTGGAGCAGGTGCTCGCCGGAATGCCCGACGACCTGACCGCGCCGGGCCCGACGGGCGCATACGCGGCGACGGTTTCGGCGTTCCTCCGCGTGGTGCTGGAGAATCCCATGCGCTGGCGGCTCATCCTGACGGTGCCCGACAGCGCGCCGCGCGAATACCGCGATGACCTGCGGCGTGCTCGGTCATCGATCCTGGCTCAGGCCGAGAACCTGGCCAAGGCCGGTATTGCGCTGGAGCCCCGGCTCGCCGACCTCGATCCGGCCTTGCTCGGCCACACCATGCTGTCGTTCGCCGAAATGCTGGGACGACTGGCGATCAACGATCCCGAGACCTATCCCCGGGAGCGGCTCGAGGAGTTCGCGGCCGCGGCGATGGGAATCCGGCGCTAACTGCAGGCGGCGAGCACCAGCTCGCGCACCCGCGCGGCGTCGGCCTGGCCCTTGGTCGCCTTCATCACGGCGCCGACGATCGCGCCCGCCGCAGCCACCTTGCCGCCGCGGATCTTCTCGACGACATCGGGGTTGGCGGCCAGCGCCTCGTCAACCGCGGCCTGCAGTGCCGAGTCGTCGCGCACGACCTCCAGGCCTCGTGCCGCCATCACCTGTTCGGGCTCACCCTCGCCGGCCAACACGCCCTCGACGACCTGGCGAGCCAACTTGTTGGACAGCTTGCCCTCGTCGACGAGCTTGACCACCGCAGCCACCTGCGCCGGCGTGATCGGGAGTGCGTCGAGCTCGACACCCGCTTCATTGGCCTTCTGCACCAAGAAGTTTCCCCACCAAGCGCGAGCGGATTCGCTCGATGCGCCCTGCTGGACGGTGGCCGTGATCAAGTCGATCGCGCCGATGTTGACCAGGTCGCGCATCACCTCGTCGGAGATGCCCCACTCCTGCTGAATCCTCTTGCGCTGCAACCACGGTAGCTCCGGAATCGTCTGACGCAGCCGCTCGACGACCTCAGCGTCAGGGGCCACCGGTTCCAGATCCGGTTCCGGGAAGTAGCGGTAGTCCTGCGCGGTTTCCTTGCTGCGGCCCGGTGAGGTGTAGCCGTCCTCGTGGAAGTGACGCGTTTCCTGCACGACCCGGCCACCTGAGTCGAGGACGGCCGCCTGACGGCGCATCTCGTAACGGACCGCCACCTCAACACTTTTCAGCGAGTTGACGTTCTTGGTCTCGGTGCGGGTGCCGAACTCTTTCTGGCCGGTCGGCTTGAGAGACACGTTGGAATCACAGCGCATCGACCCCTGGTCCATCCGAACATCGGAAACGCCCAACCCGCGCAACAGATCCCGCAGCGCCGTCACGTAGGCGCGGGCGATCTCTGGCGCGCGTTCACCGGTGCCCTCGATCGGCTTGGTGACGATCTCGATGAGCGGCACGCCAGAGCGGTTGTAGTCGATCAGCGATGTCGTCGCGCCCTCGATGCGACCGGTCTCGCTGCCAAGGTGCGTGAGCTTGCCGGTGTCCTCTTCCATGTGGGCGCGCTCGATGTCGACCCGCCACGTGGTGCCGTCGTCGAGCGGAACGTCGAGATAGCCGTTGATCGCGATCGGCTCGTCATACTGCGAGATCTGGTAATTCTTCGGCATGTCCGGATAGAAGTAGTTCTTCCGGGCGAACCGGCACCACGGCACGATCTCGCAGCCCAGTGCCAGACCGATGCGGATCGCCGACTCCACCGCCGTCTGGTTGAGCACCGGCAATGAGCCGGGCAGGCCGAGGCAGACCGGGCATACCTGGGTGTTGGGTTCTGCGCCGAACTTGTTGGCGCAGCCGCAGAACATCTTGGTCTCGGTCGACAGCTCGACGTGCACCTCAAGGCCGAGCACGGGTTCGTAGCGTGCCACGACGTCGTCGTAATCGACCAGTTCGGCAGCGGCGACAGTCATGCGTCCGATCGTAGTGGGACCGCCCTAGCCGAGTTTGGGGTGCACGCCCGGGATGAGACCCGCCGCGGTCGACATCCGCTGCAGGTGCTGCAACACCGCCTTGCGCTCGTCGTCCGTCAGCAAGGCGGTGATTTCGTCCTCCTGGGTTCGTCCTTCGGCATCCAGCTTCGGGAGCAGCTCGCGGGCCTTATCGGTCAATGTCACCGCGAACGCACGTCGGTCCGCAGGGTGTGGCATCCGTTTGACCAGTCCCTCACGTTCCAACTTGTCGACAACCGTGACCATCACGTTGCGGTGAATCCCGAGCTGCGTCGACAGCTCGCGCTGCGAGCGCCCGTCGTCCTCGCTCAGCGCCTTCATCACGGCATATGCGCGCGGTTCGACTCCGAACGGCTCCAAGCGGTGCACGAAGTCCTCGGCGAGATAGATGCCGAGCTGCGAAAGCAAGAACGGAATGCGCTGGTGAAGTCCGGCGATTCCAGCTTCGCGGTCGGGCATGCGCCAGACATTAGCACCCTTCATGATAGTCATGTAGAGTGATAATCATGTGGAAGGATCGATCAGGAGGAGCGATGGACATCGTTGTTTTCGGGGCGAACGGACAGACCGGCAGACTGCTGACTCGACGAGCTCTCGACAAGGGGCACTCAGTGGTGGCCGTGACCCGGCACCCTGACGACTTCCCGTTATCCCATTCGCTGCTGACCGTTGCCCGCGCCGACGTGCGCGAGCCCTCGTCACTAGTCGATGTCGTGCGCGGCGCCGATGCCGTGGTGTCCACACTTGGCGTACCGTTCACCACCCGTTCCATCGACACGTACTCGGTGGGTGTGCGCAACATCGTCGACGCGATGCAAATGACTGGCGTGCAGCGCTTGGTCGTGGTGAGTTCGACGGGTGCGTACCACTACCCGAACCGCAAGGAAACACCTTTCGCGCTGAAGATTTTCGAGCCGGTGATCACCCGCACCATCGGCAAGACCACCTACGACGATCAGCGCCGCATGGAGGACATCGTTCGGGCAAGCGGCCTGGATTGGACGATCGTTCGGCCGTCGGGACTATTCGACGTGCCAGAGCCAACGAATTACGTTGCGGGCGAGGTAGATCCGGTCGGAGGCTTCACCGCCCGCATCGACCTTGCGGACTACCTGATCGCGCTGGCGGGTGAGCCGTCCGCGGCCGGTAGGACTGTCGTCGTCTCCACTACCACGGACACTCCGACGATGTGGCAGATGATCCGGCGCGAAGCGTTCAAGACCGCCTCATGACAACCGCCTACTACACCGTCACGCTGATCGCCATTGCCGCCAACGGTTTTTCGGGCATCGCGGCGCTGCTTCATTTCCAGCCGATAATGCCGGGCATGGCCAAGGCCGGAGTCCCCGTGTCGTGGCTGACCTTTCCGATCGGGACGTTGAAGACCCTTGGCGCAGTTGGGCTTGCCGCGGGACTGCTGATTCGTCCGCTTGGCGTTTCGGCCGCTGTCGGCCTAGTGCTGTTCTTTGTGTGCGCCATCTACACGCATATCCGGGCAGGTGACTACGGCCCGCAGTTCGGGCTCGCGATCGGCTTTCTCGGTCTCAACGTTGCGGCGCTTGCCCTTTCGCTGCCCTAGCGCGAGCAGACGCAAAGTCCCCCAAATCCTCGGCCTGTCGGGGATTTTGCGTTCCCCTACTCCCCAGCTTGCGCGTGGGCCCAGCGGTGTGGTCCCAGCTCGCCGGAAGAACTCAGCCGAAGAATTCGGCGGCGTCGTCGTAACGGCTCTGTGGCACCAGCTTCAACTGGCGCACCGCGTCGGCCAAGGGCACACGCCCGATGTCCTGGCCACGCAGGGACACCATCATTCCGTATTCGCCGGCATGCGCGGCGTCGGCGGCATTGACCCCGAAGCGGGTGGCTAGCACGCGGTCGAACGGCGTCGGCGTGCCGCCGCGCTGCACATGACCGAGCACAGTGACCCGCACCTCCTTGTTGATCCGCTTCTCCACCTCGACGCCCAGTTGCTGCGCGACCCCGGTGAACTTCTCGTGCCCGAACTCGTCGATACCGCCCTGCCTCAGCTGCATCGTGCCCTCGGCGGGCTTCGCACCTTCGGCCACCACGCAGATGAAATGTGAATCGCCGCGCACGAAGCGCTGTTTGATCAGCCGACACACCTCTTCGACGTCGTAGGGCTGCTCGGGGATCAGCGTCATGTGGGCACCGGATGCCAGGCCGGCATTCAATGCGATCCATCCGGCGTGGCGGCCCATCACCTCCACCAGCATCACCCGCTGATGGGATTCGGCGGTGCTGTGCAACCGGTCGATGGCCTCGCTGGCGACGGTCAGCGCGGTGTCATGCCCGAATGTCACGTCGGTGCAATCGATGTCGTTGTCGATCGTCTTCGGCACGCCTACAACAGGAACGTTCTCCTCGGACAGCCAGTGCGCGGCCGTCAGGGTGCCCTCGCCACCGATCGGGATGAGCACGTCGATGCCGTTGTCGTCCAGCGTCTGCTTGATCTGGTCGAGCCCGGCGCGCAGCTTCTCCGGGTGCACCCGGGCGGTGCCCAGCATGGTTCCGCCCTTGGCCAGCAGCCGGTCATTGCGGTCATCGTTGGCCAGATTGACGCGCCGGTTCTCCAGCAGTCCACGCCAGCCGTCCTGGAAGCCGACGACCGTTGAGCCGTAGCGCACGTCGCAGGTCCGCACGATCGCGCGGATCACCGCGTTCAGGCCGGGACAGTCGCCACCGCCGGTAAGTGTTCCGATGCGCATGGGTTCATCCTCCCCCGTTACAGCGCAGTTGGCAGCGGACCTCGGGCAACTTCGTAGGCGGCGCCCACCCGGTAGAGCCGGTCGTCGGCCAGCGCCGGCGCCATGATCTGCAGGCCCACCGGCAGGTTGTCGTCCGGTGACAGGCCCGACGGCACCGACATTCCGCAGTGGCCGGCCAGGTTCAGCGGCAGCGTGCACAGGTCGAACAGGTACATCGCCAGGGGGTCGTCTACCTTCTCCCCCAGCGGGAACGCGGTGGTCGGTGTGGCAGGCGAGATCAGCACGTCGACCTTCTTGTAGGCCTCATCGAGATCACGCGCAATCAGCGTGCGTACCTTCTGCGCCTGGTTGTAGTAGGCGTCGTAATACCCCGCCGAGAGTGCGTACGTGCCAATCATGATGCGGCGCTTGACTTCTGGGCCGAATCCGGCGGCCCGGGTCAGCGCCATGACCTCTTCGGCGCTGTGCGTGCCGTCGTCGCCGACGCGGAGCCCGTAGCGCATCGCGTCGAAGCGCGCGAGGTTCGACGACACCTCCGACGGCAGGATCAGGTAATACGCCGGCAGTGAGTAGTCGAAGTGCGGGCAGTCGACCTCGCTGACCTCGGCGCCCAGCTTGGTCAATACCTCCACGGCCGCGTTGAACGACTCCAGCACCCCGGCCTGATAGCCGTCGCCGCGTAACTGCTTGACCACTCCGATCCGCACACCCGTCAGGTCGCCGGACGCGCCGGCCTTGGCCGCGGCAACCACGTCGGGCACCTCGGCCTCGATGGAGGTGGAGTCCTTGGGGTCGTGCCCGGCGATGACCTCGTGCAGCAGCGCTGTGTCGAGCACCGTGCGGGCGCACGGCCCGCCCTGGTCCAGCGACGACGCGCACGCGATCAGCCCGTACCGCGACACCGTGCCGTAGGTGGGCTTCACGCCGACGGTCGCCGTCAGCGCGGCGGGTTGGCGGATCGACCCACCCGTGTCCGATCCGATGGCCAGCGGCGCCTGGAACGCAGCGAGGGCCGCCGCGCTGCCGCCGCCCGATCCGCCGGGCACCCGGTCGACGTTCCACGGGTTGCGGGTCGGGCCGTACGCGGAGTTCTCGGTGGAGCTGCCCATCGCGAACTCGTCCATGTTGGTCTTGCCCAGGATCGGGATGCCGGCCGCGCGCAGCCGCGCGGTGACGGTGGCGTCGTACGGCGACGTCCACCCCTCGAGGATCTTCGATCCGCAGGTGGTCGGCATGTCGGCGGTGGTGAACACGTCCTTGAGCGCCAAAGGCACCCCGGCCAGCGGCGACGGCAGCGACTCGCCCGCGGCGACGGCCGCGTCCACCCGCGCCGCTTCGGCGAGCGCCTGCTCCTCCGCCACGTGCAGAAACGCGTGGTACTTCTCGTCGGTCTCGGCGATCTGATCGAGGCACGCCCGCGTCGCCTCCGTGGACGACACCTCCTTGGCGGCGATCTTGGCGCCCAGCGTGGCGGCGTCGAGCCGGGTCAGCTCGGTGCTCATGCCTCGCCTCCCGCTCGCTCCGGTCCTCGCTTCACTGCGATCCTCACTCGCGCTCGCCTTCGGGTCATTCGGCCTCCCCCAGAATCCGCGGGACCGCGAACCGGCCGTCGACCGCCTTAGGCGCCTCGGCCAGCGCTTCTTCCTGCGTCAGGCACGGCTCGACGTCGTCGGTCCGGAACACGTTGACATCCTTGAGCGGGTTACCGGTGGGGTCGACACCGCTGACGTCGACGGCCTGGATTTGGCTGACGTGGCTCAGGATGGCGTCCAGTTGCCCGGCGTAGCTGTCCAGCTCATCGTCGGTCAGCGCGAGGCGCGCGAGGCGCGCCAGGTGCGCGACTTCGTCTCGGGAGATCTGCGGCACGGCAGCCAAGCGTAGTCACCGGCCGGAATGCCGGCTCAGGCGCGCTGTGCGACAGTGTGCGCGTGCCTTCGTATCTGCTGCGGGTCCAGCTGGAGGATCGACCGGGCAGCCTGGGCTCACTGGCCGTCGCGCTCGGTTCGGTGGGCGCCGACATCCTGTCCCTCGACGTCGTCGAGCGCGCTGCAGGCTATGCGGTCGACGATCTCGTGGTCGAACTGCCGCCGGGCGCCATGCCCGACATGCTGATCACCGCGGCCGAAAAGCTCAACGGTGTCTACGTCGACGCCATCCGCCCGCATACCGGACTGCTCGAGGCGCATCGGGAGCTCGAACTGATCGACCACGTCGCCGCGGCCGACGGGACGCCCAAGAGACTGCAGGTGCTCGCCGACGAGGCGCCGCGGGTGCTGCGGGTCGGGTGGTGCACGGTGATCGGACTCACCGAATCGCGCCCCAAGCGCTTCGTCGGTAGTCCCGGCGCTCCCGAGACTCAGGCGGCCGAAACGCCGTGGCTGCCGCTCGACCACGCCGTGGCCCTCGACGGCGACGCCGACTGGGTGCCGCAGGTGTGGCGAGATATGGACACGACTCTCGCGGCCGCTCCGCTTGGTGACCACCGCATCGCGATAGTGCTGGGCCGCCCGGGCGGGCCGGACTTCCGGCCGTCGGAGGTTGCCCGGCTGGGCTACCTGGCAGGGATCATCGCGACGATCCTGCGCTGACCCTCCTCAGCCGCCCTTAACTCTCTGGCGAATTCGACCCTGTTCGGCCGACATCCGATCTGTCGAAGAACCGACCCAACAATTCGCGAGCCTCGTCCTGGTCGACACACGTGTAGGAATTCCAGCCCTCTATCCGAAGCTGATCGTCCAGCGGCTTGCCGATGATCTCGAGGATCGTTTCCTTTGCAGATCGCACAGCCCGCTGCGAGTTGCGCAGGATTTGGTGAGCCATCAGCTCCGCTTCCTCGATCAGCGCCTCATGCGGAACGACTTTTGTGACCATGTTGCATTGCAGCGCCCGATGCGCGTCGATCGGTTCGGCAGTAAGAACCAGTTGCATCGCTACACCGACACCGCAGATGTTGACCAGCCGCGTGATTCCGCCGTCACCGTGATGGAACCCGCGCCGCGCCTCGAAGGATCCGAACGTGGCGCGGTCGGAAGCCACGCGCAGATCACATGCCAGCGCGAGCTCAAGGCCGCCGGCCAGGGCCCACCCATTTACGGCTGCGACGGTCGGTTTGGTGATGCGATGCAGGCCGCGAGTGAGGCCGCCGAACCCCATCTCGACGATTTCGCGAACCCTGCTCGGAGGGGCGTCGACGTAGTTTCTCGGAACGTAGGTCGCGAGGTCTGCGCCGGCGCAGAAGGCGTCGCCTACGCCGGTGAGAATCGCAACGTCCGCCTGGTCGTCATCGCGGAAGTAGGCCCAAAGCCGACACAGTTCGTCGTGCATCTCCGGTGTGACCGCATTTTTCGCCTCCGGCCGGTTCAGCGTGATGTAGGCGATTCTGTCCCGACGCTCGTAACCGACCTCGATCATCGGTCAATCCTGCGACGACGATCTCAGCCCTGCGTCCAGATCGACGTTTTGACGGCCTCAACTCGTCGCACTCGTCCTGCGAAGAGTCGGTTTAGGCGAATCAGCCTCCGGCGGGCACCGGGTAGCGGTCGTTGACGTCGGCATTGCTGTCCTTCCGAGCGCAATGCGCGCAACAGAAGATCGCGTCCTCGGTCTCAATGCCATGGCCCAGAATCCGGCATCCGCAGTGCGCGCATTCGGGTGCAAGTTGAGCGGCCGCGCACTCGATGCAGTCGAATGTCGCGGTGTGACCGTCGGGCCAGGTCACGCTGAATGTCTTGTCGTAGTCGTTGCCGCAGGTATCGCAGATCGCCATGCCAACGCGGGTTCCCGGTCGAGGACGGCGACAAACTCAGACGCCGTCGGGCCCGTCCTCCAACAGCCGGCGGAAGCCGTCCTCGTCGAGGATCGGCACACCGAGTTCGACGGCCTTGTCGTACTTCGATCCCGGTGAGTCGCCTGCCACCACATAGGCGGTCTTCTTCGACACTGAGCTGGCCGCCTTCCCGCCGCGCGCGACGATGGCCTCCTTGGCGTCGTCGCGTGAGAACGCGGTGAGCGATCCGGTGACGACGATCGACATACCCTCGAGCGTGCGGGCGACGCTGCTGTCGCGTTCGTCGGCCATCCGCACCCCGGCCGCATGCCACTTGTCGACGATCGCGCGGTGCCAGTCGACGGTGAACCATTCCACAACGGCGGCCGCGATGGTCGGACCAACGCCCTCGACCACGGAAAGCTCGTCCTCCGACGCCGCCATGATCGCGTCGAGGCTGCCGTATTCGGTGGCCAGGGCGCGAGCAGCAGTCGGGCCGACGTGGCGGATCGACAGTGCGACGAGCACCCGCCACAGCGGGCGGGACTTCGCCTCGTGCAGATTCACGAGTAGCCGTGCACCGTTGGCCGACAGGTTGCCGTCTTTGGTTTTGAACAGATCGGTGCGCAGCAGGTCGCCTCTGCCGAGCGTGAACAGGTCTCCCTCGTCGGTGATTACTCCCGACTTGAGAAGCGCGGTCGCCGCTTCGTAGCCGAGGCCTTCGATATCGAACGCACCGCGGCCCGCGACGTGAAACACGCGCTCCCGCAGCTGTGCTGGGCACGACCGTGTGTTCGGGCAGCGGATGTCGGCGTCGCCCTCCTTGGCGGGTGCCAGCGTCGTGCCGCACTCGGGACATGTTGTGGGCATTTCGAATTCGCGTTCGGTGCCATCGCGCAGGTCGACGACGGGACCGAGCACCTCGGGAATCACGTCACCGGCCTTGCGGATCACCACCGTGTCGCCGATCAGCACGCCTTTGCGTTTGACCTCCGATGCGTTGTGCAGCGTGGCCTGGCTGACCGTCGAGCCGGCGACCTTGACCGGCTCCATGAACGCGAACGGCGTGACCCGGCCGGTGCGCCCGACGTTGACCTTGATGTCGAGCAGCTTGGTGGTCGCTTCCTCGGGCGGGTACTTGTAGGCGATCGCCCAGCGCGGCGCCCGCGATGTCGATCCGAGCCGTCGCTGCAGCGCGATTTCGTCGACTTTGACCACCACACCGTCGATTTCGTGTTCGACGTCGTGCCGGTGTTCACCCCAGTACGCGATGTGTTCGGTGACCGCATCAATCCCCTGCACTCGGGCGGTGTGGTCGGACACCGGCAGACCCCACGCCTTGAGCGCGCGGTAGGCGTCGTGCAGCGTCTTCGGCGTGAAGCCCTCGGCGTGGCCGAGGCCGTGGCAGATCATCCGGAGTCTGCGCCGGGCAGTGATCGCGGGGTTCTTCTGCCGCAGTGAGCCCGCCGCGCTGTTCCGCGGATTGGCAAACGGCGGCTTGCCCTCGGCGACCAGGCCGGCGTTGAGGTCCTCGAAGTCGGCGACCCGGAAGAACACCTCGCCGCGAACCTCGAGCACATCCGGCACCGGAAACTCCTTGGAGCCGGTCAGCTTCTCCGGCACATCCTCGATGGTGCGCGCGTTGAGCGTGACGTCCTCACCGGTGCGGCCGTCACCACGGGTCGCGGCGCGCTCCAGCCTGCCGTCGCGGTACACCAGCGCCAGCGCGACCCCATCGATCTTCAGCTCGCACAGGTAATGCGCGTCGTCACCGACCTCGCCCTTGATCCGGGCAGCCCAAGCGGTCAATTCCTCAGG
>DASRJA010000798.1:0-5431 GCA_035649695.1 Mycobacterium sp.
TGATCGCCGCCGCGATCTCGTGCGCGCGCGCCCACAGCCGATCGAGGGAGACGACCTCGGACACCAATCCGATGCGCAGCGCCGTGTCGGCGCTGACGCGTTCGTCGTTGCCCATCAACGCGATTCGCAGGGTTTCGCCGAGGCCGACCCGGCGCATCAACCCGATCGGTTCCAATGCGCACACCAATCCGGCGCTGACGTGCGAGTCGAAGAACGTCGCATCCTCGGAGCAAATCACCACATCGGACTCGTTGACGAAATAGAACGCGCCGGCGGTGCACATGCCTTGAACAGCACACACGACGGGTTTCCACATCTTCTGCCATTTCGGGCTCAGCGCCTCACCCGGATCTTCGTGATTCCACACGTTGTCCGGTTGGCCGTAGGACGACTTGATGTCCAGGCCGGCGCTGAACGCGCGATCGCCCGCCGCACGAAGCACGACCGCGTTCACCGTCTCGTCGAGTTTGACAACTCGCCACGCCGCGGCCATCTCGTCGCACATGGTTCGGTTGAACGCGTTGAGCGAATCGGGCCGGTTCAGTGTGATGGTCGCGATGTGACTCGTCGCCTCCACGTCGAGCAGGATCGTCTCGAAGGTCATCGGCATTGCCAGTTCGGGGCTCGTTTTTCCATGAACGCCTTGGGCCCTTCGAGTGCGTCTTCGGTGCGCACGACGCGCTCGCGGAATGTTTCGGCGAGGATCTCGGCTTCGTGCAGCGGAAGGTCCAGCGTCTTGTGGATCGCCAGCCGAGTGCCGCGAACGGCCAGCGGCGCATTCGAATTCACGACGTCGGCGATCTCGTGGGCGCGCTCGAGCAGCTTGTCGTGTTCGACGACCTCGCTGATCATGCCGAGCTCGTACGCGCGCTGCGCGCTCATCCGTTCGTGCTTGCCCATCAGCGCCATGCGCAGCGCAATGTTGCGGGGCAGGACGCGGGCCAGCCGCACCATCTCGCGGCCGGCCACCAGGCCGATGCTCACATGCGGGTCGAAGAACGTCGCCTTATCGGAGGCGATCGCGATGTCGCCGGTGGTGATCCAGTCCAGCCCTGCGCCGCAGCACAATCCGTTGATGGCGGTCAGCACGGGCTTGGCCATCCTGCGGAACGGCGGAGTGCCCTCTTGCGGGGCCTCCCACTGGTCGTAGGTGGACAGGTAGGGCCGCTCGTAAATCACCCGGCCGTCCTCGGGGATCTCGCCGACGTCGGCGCCGGTACAGAACGCGCGGCCGGTGCCGGTGACGATGAGGGTCCAGATGTTGTCGTCGTTTTCGGCCTCGTCGTACGCGGCGCGAAGCTCACTGATCATTGCCGGACTCAGCGCGTTGAGCGCGTCGGGCCGGTTCAGCGTTATCGTCACCTTGTGCCCGTCGACCTCGTACTTGATGTACTTCATCTAGTCACCTTCCACCGAACTCCGGTGTACGTTTGTCGCGGAACGCTGCCAGGCCCTCTTTGAAATCGGCTGTCCGGCAGGACAACTCCACGTTGAACAGCTCCTGCGTCATCGCCTGACTCAGGGTGGCGTGCTGACCGTAATTGATCGCTTGCTTGGCCAGCCCGATGGCCACCGTCGGCCCGGACGCCAGCCGGGTCACCAGTTGCCCGGCGACATCGTCGATTTCGGCAGCGCTCACGCAGCGGTGAATCAGACCCCAATCCGCCGCGTCGCGTCCGCTGACCTTCTCGCCGAGCAGCAACATCTCTTTGGCGCGCGCCAGGCCGACGAGCCGGGGCAGCAGCCAGGTCGAGCCGGAGTCGGGGGAGAAGCCGCGGCCGACGAACGGCTCCCAGAACACCGCTTCGTCGGTGGCGACGGTGAAGTCCGCCGCCAGGGCCAGGTTGCAGCCGAGGCCGACGGCCCACCCCTGCACGCTGCAGACCACGGGCAACTGGATGCCGTGGACGAGCTCGATCACGCGATTGGCGGTGTGTGGAATGCGTCGAACCAGGTCACCGGTGCGGGGTCGCTGGCCGGCGTTGTTGGTGGCCACCCAGTCCGCTCCGGCGCAGAAATCGCTGCCGGTGCCGCGAATGTGGATGGCCCGCAGCGAATCGTCGGTCGCGGCGCCGGTCAGCAGTCCGACCAACGAGTCGATCATCGTGTGGCTGAGCGCGTTGCGTCGCGACGGGCGGTCGAGGGCGAGCTCAAGGACATCGCCGTTCCGCGATGCCGTCACGGAGCCGTCGGCTTCGACGTCAGTCACCGTTGAATCCGCCAATCCTTAGCTATACGGTTAGCCATACAGTATTGCTATCCTGTACAAGTTAGCAAGGAAAGCGCGCTAACGGAACACGGAAGAGGGCCCATGGCCGAAGGCACACCGCGATACGGCGAGCAGCCGCTACCGCAGACAGTCGCCGCCGCCGGGGCGCTCCGGCGACTGACCGGGCTCCTGCTGTCGTTGGAGCACGAGCATCCGACCGTGGACGCCATGCTCGCGCAATTCGCCGACTGGGAGCGGGAGTTGGCGACCGCAGTGCCGCCGGACCTCACACCGCGAATCGGAGCAGGCGGTGAGGACCAACGCGTGTACCTGGATCACGCGTTCGACGTCGGCGCGTACAACCCCGCTTTCCCCGAGTACACCTTCGACCATCTCGACGACGAGACGGCCTCCGGCCGCGTCACCTTCCCGCTGGTTTACGAGGGCCCGCCGGGATTGGTGAACGGGGGCTTTCTCGCTGTTTTCTTCGACTGCATCACGCAACACCAGAGCTGCGCGGCAAGGCGCACAGGTAAGACGCGCTCACTCACCGTGACCTTCCGTCGGCCCACGCCGGTCCTCACCGAACTCCGCTTCGACATCGAGCGGTCGGAACACGACGGCAGGGTCACGTCGACGGCGAGGCTGATGTTGGGCGATGAGGTGGTATGCATCGGTGAGTTCAAGACGGTGGCGACGGACCCCGACAAACTAACCGGGTTCCAATTCGGCAAGCGGCGGGTCAAGAACTAGTGGTCGTGCAACGCATTCGCCAACCTCGGGTGGCCGAGATCGTGGCCTCGCGGCTGCGGGAGGACATCCTGTCGGGGCGGCTCAAGGAAGGCGATGTGCTGCCGTCGCAGGAGAGCCTGTTCTCCGAGTTCGGAGTGAGCCCGCCCGCGCTGCGCGAGGCGATCCACATTCTGGAAACCGACGGGCTGATCTCGGTGCGTCGCGGCAACATGGGCGGGGCGGTCGTCCACCAGCCCTCCGCCGAGCGGACCGCCCACATGATCAGCATGGTGCTGCAGTCGCGGTCGTCGACGCCGGCCGACGTGAGCGGCGCGCTGCTGCACCTGGAACCGATCTGCGCCGGGATGTGCGCGGCGCGTGAGGACCGGCTGACCGAAGTTGTGCCCTACCTCGAAGCCGAAATCCAGCTCCAGACGGAGCAATTCGACGACCTATCGCGGTATGTCCGCAACGCGCGGCGGTTTCACGAAGCGATCGTCTCGCGGTGCGGTAACGAGCCGATGATCCTGCTGATCGGCTCGCTGGAGCTGATCTGGTCGGCGCACGAGTCCTCGGTGTGGAGCGACGAAGGCGATCCGATGTCGCGCAAGACCATGCGCGCTGCCCTGCGGGATCACCAGCGGCTGCTGGACGCCATCCGTGACGGCGACTCGACCAGGACGGTCCGGCTCGCGCAAGACCACCTGGCCGCCGCCCGGCGCAACACCCTCGCCGTCGGCAATGACAAAACCATTGAAGCCAAACTGATCTCGAGTACGAACCATCAGGAGCCCGGCAGATGACAGACGACCGCGTGCTTTACAACGTCGATTCCGAAAAGCGAATCGCGACCATCACGTTCAACAACCCAAGCCAGCGCAATTCCTACGACGCGACGATGCGCGACACCGTTGCGCGGCACTTGGATCGCGTCGCCGAGGACGACGACATCACCGTGGTGCTGCTGCGCGGCGCGGACGGTGTGTTCAGCACCGGCGCGGACATGAATAACGCGTACGGCTGGTACGGCGACCGCGACGCGAAACCGGCCAAGAGCCGGCCCAGTCAGCGGCGGCGTTTGACCGTGGACCGCAAGTCGTTCAGCTTCTACCACAATCTGATGGGCTTCCCGAAGGTCACGGTGGGGGAGATCAGTGGTTATGCGCTCGGCGGCGGTTTCGAGATGGCGTTGATGACCGACATCTCCGTGATCGGACGCGACACCAAAATCGGCATGCCCGCCACTCGGTTCCTCGGACCCGCACTGGGCAGTCTGCACATGTTCTTTCACCGGCTCGGGCCGGTGCTGGCGCGGCGGCTGCTGCTGACTGGCGACATCATCGAAGCGGGTGCCATCGAGCACCTCGGAATCTTCACCGACACATGCGAGCCCGCGTCGGTGCCCGCGAGGGCCAGGTATTGGGCGGAGAAGGCCGCGAAGATGCCCGCCGACGGTGTCGTCATCGCCAAGGAAGCGTTCCGGCTCGTCGAGCAGAGCCAGGCCTATCAGGGTGAGGAAGTCGCCAGCTACCTGTTCCACGCGTTCGGGACGAACCTGCAGTTCGCGCCGGGCGAGTTCAACTTCGTCAAGACGCGGGCGCAGCACGGAACCAAGGAGGCGTTCCGGCTGCGTGACGAGCACTTCTTCGTGCCGGAGCCTTAAGTGACGCCGGTCACCTACTAGCAGCGATACATTATCTGCTACTTTTGTAACGTCGTTAACGCCGAAAGTCGAGGTCGAGAAACATGCCAACACCCGTCATCGTCGGTGCTGCCAGGACGGCCATCGGCCGGTCGTTCAAGGGGACGCTGGTCAACACACCACCCGAGACGCTGATCACGACCGTGCTGCCCGAGGTGGTCCGCCGCTCCGGCGTCGATCCCAGCGCGTTCGACGACATCATCTTCGCCGAATCGCATTACGGCGGAGGCGATCTCGCGCGCTACGCGGCCGACGCGACCGGCATGCAAGGTGTTCCCGGTCAGTCGGTGAACCGGCATTGCGCGGGCAGCCTGACCGCGATCGGCAACGCGGCCGCGCAGATCGGCTCCGGCATGGAGCGCGCGCTCATCGCCGGCGGCGTGCAGTCGCTGTCGATGACGCCGTTGACGAACTGGCGCATCCCCGGGCCCGAGCTGAAGTTCGAGGAGCGGTGGATGCCGCCGACCCACGTCGAGACGCCCGATGCGCCCTGCAAGGACATGTCGATCACCGTGGGGTGGAACACCGCGCAGGCCGTCGGAATCACGCGCGAGGAGATGGACGCCTGGGCGGCACGCTCGCACCAGCGTGCGATCGCCGCCATCGACGCGGGCAAGTTCGTTGACGAGATCATCCCGCTGAAGGTTCAGCAGTTCGACGGATCGGTGGTCGACTTCAGCGTCGACGAGCATCCGCGCCGCGACACCACCGTCGAGAAGCTGGCTGCGTTGAAGCCCTTGCATCCCGAGATCGAAGGGTTTTCGATCACGGCGGGCAACAGCAGCGGC
>DASRJA010000799.1:0-9082 GCA_035649695.1 Mycobacterium sp.
CCGACGACGCCAAGTAGCGAAGCTGTGAACGAACCCGCCATCGATTCCGGTGGCGGGTTTGTTCGTCTTCGGCTCGATATCGCTTACGACGGAACGGCATTCGCGGGCTGGGCCCTGCAGGCCGGGCAGCGCACGGTGGCAGGCGTTCTGGACGACGCGCTGTCGACGGTGTTCCGGGTACCCGTGCAGTTGCGTGCGGCGGGCCGGACCGACGCCGGCGTGCACGCAACGGGTCAGGTGGCCCACGTCGACATTCCAATTGATACGCTGCCCAACGCCTATCCGCGTGCGACGCGTGCTGGCGATCGCGAGTTCCTGCCGCTCGTGCGACGTCTCGCGCGGTTCCTGCCTGCCGATGTGCGCATCCTCGACATCGACCGTGCCCCAGCCGGTTTCGACGCCCGATTTTCGGCGCTGCGGCGACACTACGTGTACCGGCTGTCGACGGCCCCGTATGGTGTCCAGCCGCAGGAGGCGCGCTTCGTAACGGCCTGGCCGAGACCACTCGACGTCGAGGCGATGGCGGTGGCGTCGCGAAACTTGGTGGGGCTGCACGACTTCGCCGCGTTCTGCCGTCAGCGCGAGGGTGCCACCACGATCCGCGATCTACAGCGGCTGGACTGGTCCCGCGACGGAGACCGGGTCACCGCCTACGTCACCGCCGACGCGTTCTGCTGGTCGATGGTGCGCTCATTGGTCGGAGCCTTGCTGGCGGTCGGCGAGCACCGCCGCGAAACCGGTTGGTGCGCCACGCTGTTGACGTCGACACAGCGCTCCAGCGATTTCGCCGCCGCGCCGCCGCACGGCCTGACCCTCGTGGGCGTCGACTACCCGCCCGATGACCAGCTCGAGGCCCGCGCCAAGGTCACCCGCGACCTGCGGGTCGTTGACTAAAGCAGCGAGGCCGCCGCGCCGGCTGCTGTTTCGACGGGCCCGCCCATGATGTAGAAGGGCTGAAGGTGTGCGGGCCAGAAGGGTACCCCCGAGCAGGCGGGATCACCCGGATTGCATTGGTCCAGGGTCTTGCCCGCGTACTGAGGCGGAACGGGGGTGGGCAGATTGAGCGCTCGCGCGGCATTGCCGAACGTCGCCACCCCGATCACACGCTGGTCAATACCCGGTGATAGCCCGTTGTTGAGAACCTGGAAGGTCACGGCGCCGCCGAGCGAATACCCGCCGAGGATGAACCTGGTGTTCGGGCAATTCGCGGCCATCGATTCGATGTGGCCGGCCATGTCTGCGACACCAGGAGCGATATCCAGGTTCGCCGCGGGATAGTTGACCGCATACGACGCGATCGGCCTGCCTGACTTGGCCTGCAGCGCCGCGACGAAGGCGTCCCCGACCGCACCCAGACCGGGCGGCTCGCCTTGTCCGCGGCCGAATACCACCTCGACGTCCGGGCAGTCGGCCGCCGCCCGGGGAAGCAAGCCGGGAGTGACGAGGACCGCCACGACGGCAGCGGTGGTCGTAGCCAAAACGGTTATCCACCGCATCGGACGGGACATCTGGACTCGGCCAGGGCGGACAACTCATTACGCCAGGTTACCGTGCGTGTCGCGCTGCATCTGGCGACTAGAGCCTGCCGGCGACGAAATCGGCTGCCTGGTTGGCCATGCCGGCGCTGATGTACGCATTGGCGAGGTGGGCGGGCCAGTTGTCCTGCCATGTGTCGGGATCGGCCGGATTACAGACGGGATCCGCGCCGTGACACAACTCGATGGTCCTCTCGCGGTAGATCGGGTTGAAGTTCGATATCGGCCCGACCCAAGCGATTCCGTTGCCGAACACCGCGACCGCGGCGATATGTGTGTCAGCGCCGGGCGGCAGTGGGTTCTTGAATCCGAAGAAGTCGAAGGGCAGTGCAAGGACCACGTCGGTGACCGCCGCGCCGAGCGAGTAGCCGCCCACCACCAGCCGGGTATCCGGGCAGTCGTTGATCATCGATTGGATATGCGCGCTCATGTCGTTGGCGCCGACGTCGATCTGATTGTCAGCGGGGTAGCGCACCGCGTAGACGCCGATGTTCTTGTTCGCCTTCGAGCGCAGCGCGTTGATGAACGCGTTCCCGAGGACACCAACGCCCGGCGACTCGAGGCGGCCACGGGCAAATACGACCTCGACCGCGGGGCACGCAGCGGACGCCGACGGGAGGACACCCGTCGCAGGGGCGACGGTCGGCGCAATCAGACCGGCAGCGGCCAGGACTAGTGCCCCGACAACCAATAAACCTCTGCGGACCCAACCTCGTGAGTCAAGATCACTGCGCACTTCGCCGATCCTAACGGAATGCTGTGAACGCAGCCGTCAATTCCCCTTTGCCGCGGGCTAGAGCAGACCCGCCACGAAATTCGCCGCCTGGTTGGTCGGTCCACCCGGGTAGGCGCGATGCGCGGCGATGCTTTCGCCGTCGGTCTGGCATATCGGGTCACCGCCATTGCACAAGTCGATGGCCCTGCCACCCCATACCGGGCTCACGGTGAGTGGGAGGCCCAGTTTGGCGGACGGGTTGCCGAACACGGCGATGGCGGCGACGTGATCGGGCACGTTGGGTGGCAGCGGGTTGTCGAACCCGACGGCGGGGATCGGCACCGCGCTGATGACATCGATCACCGCCGCGCCCTGCGAGTACCCGCCCAGTACCAGCCTGGTGTTGGGGCAGTTGTTGACCATGTACTGGATATGCCCGCTGGCGTCGTTGGCCCCGCCTGCTGCAGCCAGGAAGTCGAAGCTGGCGGGGTAATTCACCGCGTACACGCCGACGGATCGGCCGCCGACCTTGCTGCGCAGCGAATCGACGAACGCGCCTCCGACGTTTCCTAGGCCTGGCGCGTCATTGGTGCCCCGCGCGAAGACCACCTGGATGTCGGGGCAGTCGTCGGCTGACGCGGTCCCAATTGGCATGAGAGACACCGTCGGTGCGAGAAGAGCCGCGGAGGCCGCCAGGACAGCAGTTGCCGAGGCGTTGAGCCAGCGGCGAATTCGTTTCGATGGCACAAGAAATTCTAGCGCATAGACAGGCTAAATTATGCCAGCTACGTAGTTCGCGGCCTGATTTGTCAGGCCCGAGCTCACGTAATCGCTGTGAGCGAACGGGTTGCGGCCGCGGGAGCAGATCGGGTCACCGTCCTTGCAGAGGTCGATCGACCTGCCGCCGAATACCGATGAGGTGATCGGGTTCCCGAACTTCGTCGCGGGGTTCCCGAACACCGCGACCGCTGCGACATTGGGGACGAGGCTGCTCGCCAGCGGTGGTGCCGACCCGACCTCGCCGATCTTGTTGCCGAGCGGCGGGATGCCGGCCAGCATGTCGACCACCGCGGCACCCTGCGAATATCCGCCGAGGACGATCCGTGTCGACGGGCAGGCGACCGCCATTTGGGAGATGCGGTTGGCCGCGTCGGAGGCCCCGTCGGCAGCGGCCAGGAAGTCGTAGTTAGCGGGATAGTTGACCGCATATGTGGTCAGGGTGCGGCCATCAACCTGCGACCGCAGCGCGTCGGCGAAGGCCTGGCCGGGGTTTCCGAGCCCGGGCGCGTCGTTGGTGCCGCGGGCGAAGACGACCTCGATGTCGGGGCACGGATCCGCCGCCGCCGACGGGGCGACAGCGAGCGGCACGGCCGCGAAGACCAGGGTCGAAACGATGGCGGCCAGCCGGCCTGACATCCGGAGCAAAGTCACGCCGCCCATCTTCACATATCTGGATCAGCTCCGACCAACCGATTGGTCGTATGCCACGCCTCCGGGTGGAACTTCCGCCCACGTCAATTCGGCCAGCTTCTCGGTGCGATCGCCCTGTCGGGCGAGCGCGAGTCCGACGAGCACGACGACGCCGCCGATCGCCTGCGTCGGCGTGATGGCCTCGCCCAGCAACACCCACGCGGCCAGCACAGCGAACATCACCTCCGACAGGCCGACAAGGGAGGCGAACCGCGGCTGTAGCCGGGCGACGCCCATGATGCCGAGCGTGTAGGCGATCGCGGTGGGGATCAGAGCCAGTGCGATGACCGGCACCAGCCACGACGTCGTCCACCCCGCGACGACGGCATCGTTGGTGGTGAAGGTCAGGGGCATCAGCCCGGTGGCGCCCAGGGTCGCGACCGCGGTCGCGCCGACGATCAGGCCCGCCGTTGCCAGTGTGACCGCGTCTAGGCCGTCCCCGTCGGTAGCGACGGAGGAGGACATCACGAAGTAGCAGGCGGCGCACACGGCGGCCGCCAGTGCCCAACCGACGCCGATCAGGTTGATGTGGGCACCGGCAAAGACGTTGAGCACCAACATGATTCCCGCTATCGCCAATGCGACACCGAGAAGCGTCAGGCCGCTCGGCCGGCGTCGCGACGTGGCCCACACCCAGCCGACTACGAGAATGGGGGCGGTGTACTCCAGCCGGGTGGGACCGCACAGTCCTGTTATGACTCGCATGCGATGCCGTCGTGGTCGCGGTCGCCGCCGTTCCAATAGTCCGGGTCGCCCTGCGGGATGTCGTAGCGGCCATCCTGGTGAGCTTCCGTGCAGTTTGCGTATGGTCCGCTGGCGCTAGCCGTCGGAGCCGCGCCAATGGCGGCGGCCAAGCAAACGAATGCTGCGGCAATCAGAACACGAAACATGTTCACTCCATTGTTTGCGGTCGCCGATTTCTGCACCAGGGTTGTGATCGAGCGCGCGGCCACAGCCCTCAAGTCGAAATCGCGCGGGGAGGGCCAAAAGTCCCTGCCGCGAACCCGCGAAAGTGGGCTATCGTGGCGGCCACGCGTGCGAGGAGCGTGATCGCCGGTGGGAGTCTCGAAGACATCGGGTGGACGGGCGTCGGCCCGGCTGTCGTCGTCGCTGCGCGCCGTCCATGAGCTCTTCGTCGCCGGACAGGTTGATCTGGACTCCACGCCGTTGCGTCCTGTCGTAGCCGACAGCTGGCGCCGCAGCCTGGCAACCGGCGTCGACCCCGACCTGGCTGGCGCGATGCCCGCCGCGACCATTGCTCTGGACCGCATGCGCGCCTCCCATCCACTCGCGCCGGCCCTCCCCGTCATCCGCCGCTTGCTCGTCGACGACGCGACCGACGCCGGCGTCGTCGTCGCCGTGACCGCGGCCGACGGCACATTGCTCTGGGTCGAGGGCGATCGCAACGCGTGCCGCAAGGCCGAACGGATGAACTTCGTGCCCGGTGCCGACTGGAGTGAGCGCGGCGCCGGTACCAATGCACCGGGCACCGCGCTCGCCCTCGATGCCGAGCTGCAGATCCGCGGAACCGAGCACTTCTCCCGGATCGTCCAGCCATGGAGCTGCACCGCGGTGCCGGTGCACGACCCCGCCACCGGAGTGCTGATCGGCGCCATCGACCTGACCGGTGGTACCCAGGTCGCGTCGCCGCAGACCCTCGCCCTGGTCCGCGCGACCGCCGTCGCCGTTGAGAACCACCTCGCCCTGTTGCAGCTCAACCAGCCCACCGTCAAAGCGCCGACGACCGCACGGCTGACGGTGCTCGGCGCCGACCGCCCGCGCTGGCAGTCCGAGCTTCAGACCAGCACATTGACCGGCCGACACGCCGACATCCTGGTCCTGCTCGGCCGCCACCCCGAAGGTCTGAGCGCCGACCATCTCGCGATGCTGCTCGACGACAAGGACCTCGACGTGGTGACGATCCGCGCCGAGATGTCCCGGCTGCGCCGCGTGATCGGCGCCGACTACATCGACTCCCGGCCGTACCGCTTGCTCAAACCGATCGCCAGTGACGTGAGCGACGTGTCCGATGCCCTGCAGGCCGGCGACGTCGACCGCGCGCTGAGGCTCTACACCGGCGAGCTGCTCCCGCAATCGGTGTCACCCGGAATCGCGCGGCTCCGTAGGGAACTCAGCGCGAGCATGCGCGGCGCCGTGCTGTCGTCGGGAAACCTTGCGCTGCTTCGCCGTTGGCTGGATCTGCCGGAGGGCCGCGACGACCGCGACTGCTGGCGGGTGCTCTACAACCACGCTGCCCCAGGCTCGGTCATGCGTGCCCAGGCCCGCGGCCGCCTTGCGGGGCTGGATTTCGACCTGGCCTAAGGCCCCGGCGGTTGCAACGTCGTGCAACCGTGCTGCAACGGTCCAAAACCTACCTTCAGTGACGTCCGACACATTTGCGTCGCGAAGGCAGGAGAAACGCCATGACCGTATATGCCCGACCGGGTGCCGAAGGCTCAGTGATGTCCTTCCAGTCTCGGTACGAGAACTACATCGGCGGCGAGTGGGTTGCGCCCGCCGCCGGCCGGTACTTCGAGAACGCCAGCCCGGTAAACGGTCAGCCGTTCTGCGAAATCCCTCGCTCTGATGAGACCGACATCGAAAAGGCGCTCGACGCCGCCCATGCGGCCGCACCGGCGTGGGGCAAGACGACCGCCGCCGAGCGCGCGGTGATCCTCAACAAGATCGCCGACCGCATCGAGGAGAACCTCGAATCCATCGCAGTCGCCGAATCCTGGGACAACGGCAAGCCGGTGCGGGAGACGCTGAACGCCGACATCCCGTTGGCGGTCGATCATTTCCGGTACTTCGCCGGTGCGATCCGCGCACAGGAGGGGTCGCTGTCGCAGATCGACGACGAAACCGTCGCCTATCACTTCCACGAACCACTCGGCGTGGTGGGCCAGATCATCCCGTGGAACTTCCCGATCCTGATGGCCACCTGGAAACTGGCGCCGGCGCTCGCGGCCGGAAATGCGGTGGTGCTCAAGCCCGCCGAGCAGACGCCCGCGTCCGTGCTCTACCTCTTCTCGTTGATCGGTGATCTGCTGCCGCCCGGCGTGGTGAACATCGTCAACGGGTTCGGCCTTGAAGCGGGTAAGCCGCTGGCGTCCTCGAAGCGAATCGCGAAGATCGCGTTCACCGGTGAGACCACCACCGGCCGGTTGATCATGCAGTACGCGTCGCAAAACCTCATCCCGGTGACGCTGGAGCTGGGCGGCAAGAGCCCGAACATCTTCTTCAACGATGTCCTGGCCGAGCACGACGACTACCAGGACAAGGCGCTCGAAGGCTTTACGATGTTCGCCCTCAACCAGGGCGAGGTGTGCACCTGCCCGTCGCGCAGCCTGATTCAGGCCGACATCTACGACGAGTTCCTCGAGCTGGCCGCGATCCGCACCAAGGCCGTCCGTCAGGGCGACCCGCTGGACACCGAGACGATGATCGGTGCCCAGGCATCCGAGGACCAGCTGGAAAAGATCCTGTCGTACATCGACATCGGCAAGAGGGATGGCGCAAAGCTCATCACCGGCGGTGAACGCGCCGAGCTCGGCGGCGATCTGGGCGGCGGATACTACGTCACCCCAACGGTTTTCACCGGCAACAACAAGATGCGGATCTTCCAAGAGGAGGTCTTCGGGCCGGTGGTCGCGGTGACGTCGTTCACCGATTACGACGACGCGATCAGCATCGCCAACGACACGCTCTACGGCCTCGGCGCGGGGGTGTGGAGTCGCGACGGCAATGTCGCCTACCGGGCGGGCCGGGACATCAAGGCCGGCCGGGTGTGGACGAACTGCTACCACGCCTATCCCGCGCATGCTGCGTTCGGCGGCTACAAGCAGTCGGGCATCGGACGTGAGACCCACAAGATGATGCTCGACCACTACCAGCAGACCAAGAACCTGCTGGTGTCCTACGGCAATAAGGCCCAAGGCTTCTTCTGAGCCGGGACCAAAGACCCTTCAACAACCACACTTTCACGATTGGAATGATGAAATGACCCAGACGCTTGGCGCCCCTGTCGCGCCCGATACCAACGACACCCTGCGTGCCGCCGTCGTCACCGAATTCGGCGCACCCCTCCAGGTCGAAGAGCTCGAACTGCCAACGCCGGGCTACGGCGAGGCATTGGTCAAGCTCGAGACTTCCGGAGTGTGCCACACGGATCTACATGCCGCACACGGAGATTGGCCCGTCAAGCCACAACCGCCGTTCATCCCCGGACACGAGGGCTACGGCACCGTCGTGGCACTCGGTGAGGGCGTCGACGACCTGAAGGTCGGAGACAAGGTCGGCAACGCCTGGCTGTGGTCGGCCTGCGGCACCTGCGAGTACTGCCGCACCGGCTGGGAAACGCTGTGCGAGAGCCAGAAGAACGGCGGTTACAGCGTCGACGGCAGCTTCGGTACCTACATGCTGGTGAACGCCGCCTACGCGGCGCGCATCCCGGAGAACGCCGATCCGCTGGAGGTCGCGCCGATCCTGTGCGCGGGCGTCACTGTGTACAAGGGCCTCAAGGTGACCGACACCCGGCCCGGCCAGTGGGTCGCGATCTCCGGCATCGGCGGGCTCGGCCACGTTGCGGTGCAGTACGCGCGCGCGATGGGACTGCGGGTGGTGGCGATCGACATCGACGACTCCAAGCTCGCGCTGGCCACGCGCCTTGGCGCGGAGGTCGCCGTGAACGCGAAAACGTCCGACGTGGTCGCCGAGGTGCAGAAGGCCACCGGCGGTGTGCACGGGGTGCTCGTCACAGCCGTGCACCCGCAGGCCTTCGGCCAGGCGATCGGCCTGGCGCGGCGCGGCGGGACGATTGTGTTCAACGGCCTACCGCCAGGCGACTTCCCGGCGCCGATCTTCGACATCGTGCTCAAGGGTTTGACGATCCGCGGGTCGATCGTCGGCACTCGCCAGGATATGGCCGAGGCGCTGGACTTCTACGCCCGCGGTTTGATCCATCCGACGGTCGAGAGTGCGAGCCTGGACGACATCAACGAGGTGTTCGGCCGGATGGAACGCGGCCAGATCGACGGGCGCGTCGTCATCGACTACCGCTAGTCATCGGCGTAGCAGGGCCCCGGTTGACGCTGGGGCCCTGTTCGCTGCAGACAGTTGGGAGCGAATACCGCAAGGCGACGTCGTCGCGTAGCGCGGCGGTGAAACCCAGGTAGTCCATTACGCTGTCGGCCCCTGGGGCGCGGCGGGAATCTAACGCCGTGACCGAGAGCTGCACACTGGCCGCACCGGCAGTTCACCTGCCGCCGTGTGGGCCGTTCGTGCAGCGAATCCTCAAGCATCCCCGCGTGATGCACTACAACCGACTCGTCGCGCTGGTGCTCGTCGGGAACATCGCGCTCGC
>DASRJA010000800.1:0-4892 GCA_035649695.1 Mycobacterium sp.
GAGGAGCACCGCCGCGACCTCGCTGAGGTCGGAGTTCCGGTCGCCGACAGCGGCGCTACCCTCTTCGGCGGCCTCACCACGGTGCAGCAGGTCGCCGAGATGGCCGCGGCGCCGGTGCAACACGTCGACCCCGCGATCGCGGTGACGGGTGTGCATTGGCCTGCCACAACGGCGAACGGGGGCCTCGTCTTGCACGACGAGGCAAAGAAGACGTTGGCCGCCTTGGGTGTGTCGTTTGTGTCCGAGCAAGTGGCTCGAACTCTCGATGACGTCGCGGAGGCTGCCTTGGGTGCCGGGCCGTTCGCGCTCAAGCTGCTCGACCGAAACCTTCCACACAAGGCGGCCGCGGGTGGCGTCGAACTCGGCGTGGCAACTGTCGCCGACGCGCGGCTCGTGGCCGCGCGGCTGTTCGAACGCGCCAGCTCGGCCGACGCCCGAATTCTCCTGCAGGTGATGACGCCATCGGTTTGCGAGATCTTCTTGGGCACCGTCGACGACCCCGTCGCTGGCCCGGTCGTCGTCGTCGGCCGGGGCGGCCGGGATGTTGAGACCGACCCGGACGTCGCAGTCGAGCTCGCGCCGGTTGACTCGACGCAGGTGCGGAATATGGTGGCCGGGATCCGGCCGTTGATGGCCGAGTTGAGGCTTGCAGCGCAACGCACCGGACGCGACGTGGACCAGCTCGTATCCGACATCGCGGAGGTTGCCGCCTCCGTCTCCGCGCTGGCTGCGTCAGAGAGCGGCCGAGTCCAATCAATTGACATCAACCCGCTGGTGATCACGAATGCGGGGGAGCTGAAAGCACTCGACGTTCGTGTCGAGCTGTCATCGGAGTCGTCGGGCACCGATCGTGCCCACGCGCACACGGAAGGTACACGGTGAGCACGAACCAAAGCACCGTCCTCTATGAGGTCAAAGACAAGATCGCAACGATCACGCTGAACCGGCCTGAGCGCCTGAACGCGATGAACGTGGCGATGGTTGACCGGCTACCCGAGGTGTGGCGTCAGTTCGAAAACGATGACGACGCGCACGTCGCCATCGTCCGCGGCGCCGGCGATAAGGCCTTCTGCGCCGGGGGCGATCTTAAGGAAATGTCCGAGGGCTCCGTCCAGCACATTTATGACAGTACGGAGACGTTTGCGGGTGTGCGGTATCCGAGCGCTACCTACCAGTTCGAGACCCGAAAACCCGTCATCGGCGCTATTCATGGATATGCCCTCGCCGGCGGCTTCACCCTGGCGCTGAACTGCGACATCCGGATCGCCTCTGAGGATGCCAAGTTCGGGGTGGCGGAGGTGAAGGTCGGCCGTGGCGCGCCGTGGGCGGTGCCACTGCTATGGGCAGTTCCAGCGGGCATCGCGCTCGAATTGATCATGCGCGGCAATCAGATCGACGCCCGGCGCGCTTACGAGGTCGGATTTGTCAATCATGTTGTGCCCCGGGCTCAGCTCTACGACACCGCGTGGGCTATCGCCGAGGAGATCCGCGACAACGCGCCGATCACTGTTCGGGCCCATAAGCAACTGTTGTATCGCGCCATGGACGCAGGGCGTGCTCTCGGGTTCCTGCTCGCCGACGAATTGTGCCGCGCGATCTATACGAGCGAGGACTGCCAGGAAGGCCAGCGGGCATTCCGCGAAGGCCGCAAGCCCGTGTTCAGGGGACGGTGACGATGGCGACGCCAACGATCACCGAGCACTCCGCCGTCGGGCACTGGAGCACCGGGAGGTCCGGGACCCGGGTTCAGCTGACCGAGACGTTGCTGCGGGACGGCGCCCAGGCGATGCCAGAGGAAGCGCTGCAGTACTTCTCGGTCGACCGAAAAATGAGCGTGATCAACGAGCTGATTGCGCTCGGGATGCCCGGCATCGAGGTTGCCAGCTTCGCCCACCCGCGGGTGCTGCCGCAGTTCGCCGACGCTGAGGAGATCATCTCCAGACTGCCCAAGGACACCTCGATCACGTTCCGGGCCGTCACGCCGAACCTTCGCGGACTCCAACGTGCCTCGCGCGCGGGAGCCCCGGGGTTGGTGACGATGATCGGCATGCTGTCGTGCAGCGAGGAATACCAGCGTCGCAACGTGCAAAAGTCAATCGAGGATGGGCTCGACGAGCTCGCCAAGATGCTGGATTACTCCCGCGCCGAGGGGATACGGCTGATCGCGGGTGCCGGGGTTGCCTTCGAGTGTCCGTACGAAGGGCACATCGATCCGGCTCGGGTGGTGTCGATCGTGAACCGACTGGCATCCATTGGCTTCGACGAGGTGTGGATGGGCGACACCTTCGGAATGGCCAGCGCGCCCAGTGTCTACGCACTGCTCGCTGAATTGCGCTCGCAGCAGCCGAATATGACCTTCGGTGTGCACCTGCACAACCGACACGGCCTGGCACTGGCGAATGTATTGGCCGCCGTGGATGCGGGCGTGACGATGTTCGACACCTCGTTGCTCGGCATCGGCGCCGGCAGCGTGATTCCCGGTAACCGCACCGAGATGGGGAATGTGGCGACCGAGGAGGTCGCGCACCTCGCGGAGAGCCTGGGCTGGGCCACCGGGATCGATCTCGTCGGGCTGCGTGAGCTTGGCTTGCAGCTGGCCGGCGAGGCCGGATTGGACATTCGCAGCAGGGTGCTGCGGACGGGGATCAGCACAGCATAGCGAGAGCTAGCAGTGCCATCACTGAATCGATTACCTCAAAGGAGGAGTAGTGCTCAACGGCAAGTTCGTGGTGGACGCGACAGTGCATCCCTTCGACTACAGCGAAGAGAACTGGGGCGACGGCTACAAGCAGGTGATTGGGGGGTATCACCACCATCGGCTGTACAACAAGGTGGTCGAGTCCAGTCGGCCCGACTATCTGCTGCGACAAAACGAGTTCGTCAGCGACTTCGACCCCTATGCCATGACGCACGCCCTGTTCGCGGAGAGCGTCGTGGACTTCGCCATCATCCACGCTCTACCGAACCTCGGTTTCACCAAAGGTGTGGTCACCGACCTGGACAAGATGGTCAAGCTACGCGAGCGGTTTTCAGACCGATTCAAGCTCTATGGCTGGGTGACCACGCTCGACCTGGACGAAGCGATCAAGCACCTCGAGTGGCAGGTACGCGAGGCCCACATCGATGGCCTGAAATGCTTCCCATCGCTGGTCTACAAGGGCAAGCACACCGGGTGGCGGATGGACGGGCCCGAGTTCGCGGTGCCGCTGTTCGAGGCAGCTCGTGACCTCGGGATCAAGAACATCGCCATTCATAAGGCTCTGCCGATGTTTGGTCCCAGCCCGATGTCGTTCTTCAAAGTCGATGACCTCGACGCTGTGCTGCCCAAG
Organism: Mycobacterium sp.; assembly: GCA_035649695.1. Lineage (GTDB taxonomy): Bacteria > Actinomycetota > Actinomycetes > Mycobacteriales > Mycobacteriaceae > Mycobacterium. Next base: position 3,330 of record DASRJA010000800.1, read on the forward strand.
TTCCCGGACATCAATTTCTTCATGATCCACGCCGGGATGAACTTCCTGGAAGAGACCTGCGTGATGCTGCATCGGTTCCCGAATTTCCACGCCAATCTGGAGTCGACCTTCGCTAATGCCGTGGAACGGCCGCGGATATTTGCCGAGACCCTCGGTCAGATGCTTTACCATGGAACTCCGGAGCAGATCGTGTTTGCCAGCGGTTGTAATCTGCTGCACCCGCAGCCTGCGTTGGAGGCGTTCGAGTCGTTCCAGATGCCGAGGGATCTGGTCGAGGGTTTCGGCTTCCCCGAAGTCACCGACGAGATCAAGGCAAAGATCCTCGGCCTCAACATCGCCAGGACGCATGGCATCGACCCGCAAGCCGTGCTGGCCGCGGTGAAAGACGACGAGTTTGAGCGGGCAAAGGCCGACGGCCTGGCCGCGCCCTGGAGTGCATTGCGCCGTGACGAGGCCGACAACCGGGTGGCGGCAAGCGCGGGTGCACTCTGATGCCCGACACACAGCTCGACACCGCAACTGTGGAGAAGGCGCTGCAGGGGGTCATCGACCCGTGCAGCAAGGCGATGGGCCAGCCGATGGACATCGTGACCATGGGACTGGTCGAGCGCATCGATATCGCGGACGGCAAGGTCACAATCACGGTGATACTCACGGACCCGAACTGCTTCTTCTTCAGCCAGATCGAGCAGTTTGTCGGCGACGTGCTCGCTGAGCTGCCCGGCGTCGATGAAGTTGACGTCCAGATCTCCAGTACGACGTTGTGGAGCTCCGACCGAATTCGGACTCGGCTTCCGGTCACCGTGAGCCCGGGCCACTATGCCTGACCTCGGCTGAAACCGGGAGCCGGTCGCGCTGGCAACCGCGCCTGGCTCCCGGTACCGGTGCTGCGCGCACTATTCCCGCCGGACACCCGGCCCCCCGTCGATACGCGAAGACCCGAAGGAGTGGACGACCATGACGCCCTCAACTGCAGCGATGGGCGCCGCCGACCAGTCGTTCCGAGTCGGGCGGTACCGCGATGACGAAGGCGTCGCGCTGCTGTCGGGCGTTCAGGCTCTGGTGCGTCTTCCCCTTCTGCAGATGCGGCTGGACCGGGCGGCGGGGGTACACACCGCGTGTCTGATCACCGGCTATGAAGGCTCTCCACTGGCCGGATACGACCTGGAACTCGGCCGCATCCAAGGACTTCTCGACGAACATGACGTGGTCTTCCAGCCCGCAGTCAACGAAGAGCTCGCGGCGACGGCGGTGGGGGGCAGCCAGCTCGCCACCGCCCGACCGAACGCACGGTACGACGGGGTGCTCGGCCTTTGGTATGGCAAGGCGCCCGGCCTGGACCGGGCCAGCGATGCGATCCGGCACGGGAACCTTCAGGGCGCTGACTACCGCGGCGGCGCGCTGCTGATTGTGGGAGACGACCCGGCCACCAAGTCGTCCAGCCTGCCGTCGGCATCGGAGCTAGCGCTGGCCGACCTCGCGGTGCCCGTGCTTTACCCCGGCAGTGTCGCGGAAGTCCTCGAATTCGGGCTCTACGCGATCGCACTGTCCCGGTTGACCGGC
>DASRJA010000801.1:0-4763 GCA_035649695.1 Mycobacterium sp.
GTTCGAGTATCCCGCGGGCATACCCGGCCACCCCCGTGAACAACGGGATCTCCGGCCGCTCACCCTCGAGCAGCTCGGTGGCCCGCAGGACACGTGCGCGCAAGCCGGCATCACCGGCCGCCGACGCCACCCGCGCGCCCAAGATCACCTGATCTAAAACCTGGGGGAAAAATGGTGTCCCGAAAAGGGCGATGTTGCCCAGCCAGCGCATCGCGTCATGGACATCGTCGCGCTGCCACGCCGCCAGCGCCAGCACGTACGCCGTTCCCCGATCTACGATAGATGAGCCAGTGGAGTTGGCGTCGCGCGCGTCATTGACCATCTGCTGCAACAAGTTTCGGTCATCGGTGCGCACTGCCACCTCGGTCAGAATCACGATGCCGATCATGTCCAGCGGGGTCACGCCAGTCCGCTCTGGGCGCGGCAGGGATTCAGTCGCGGCGCGGGCTGCAGACAGGCGGCCCGCAGTCAAGTGGACTACACCGTCAATCGTGGCCCAGGTATCAAGGGCCATCGCGTTGCCTTCCCGGCGGGCTTGCTGTGATCCGTCGGCGACCTGGGCCGCAGCGTCATCCAATCGGCCGACCATCGCCAGTAGGAACGCGTAGTTGAGTGCGGCCGGGAAGTGAGCAGCGGTCACATCATTCGCGCGGGCTCGGTTGCAAAGCTCCTCGAGGCGGTCTAGGGCGCGGCCGGCGTACCCCTCCCCATCGTCGAGCAATGCGAGGGCGACATCGGCCACGATGGTGGCCTCGAGATCGCCAGCCGATGCAGCGGCCGCGGCAGCCTCGTTGGCTGCCGCGCGCGCTTCCCCACGTTGGTCGTGCAACGCCAGGTTGTAGGCCAGCCACGCCAGATGCCGTGCCCGGGTGACCTCGCTGATATCGCCCAAGCGCAGCGCTCGGCGATGCTCCTCCACGCGCCGCTGTGCACTGTGCTTGGTGAGCGTCGGGAGGCGCAGCCGAATCTCGGCCTCCTCTTGGGGTGACGCCGCCTCCGAGAGCACCGCAACCGCCAACTCTTCGGCCTCCGTATAGTGGCTGGCCCGGTTGAGCAGTCCCACCGTTTCGGCGACCAGTAACCCGTGGTCAGTGTCGTTGGCGGGCAATAGCTCCAACGCGCGCTTGCTCAAGTCCGCGGCCGCACTCGCGTCACTGTGGCCAACTGATTGAGCGGCCTGCCGCAGCGCGCCGATCGCTTCCCGGTCCCCCGGCTCGGCGCTGCGCGCCAGCTGGGTGGCCACCTCGGCCGGGGCCGCGCCCATACTCAGCATGATCGACGCGGATTGGCGTTCCATCGCGCGCCGCAGCGACTGCGGCAACGATTGTCGGGTGGCCTCACGCAACAAGTCGTGCCGAAACCTCAACCGTTCACCGTCTTCGACGAGCAGATCCGCGCGCACTGCCTCCTCGAGCGCCGACATCAACGACGTCGGCTTACGTTCCAGCATCGCGGCCAACAGACCAGCCGAAAAACGGTCCGGCAACACGGCAGCCACCCGCACCACCTCGCCAGCACCGGCGGAGAGATCATCGAGTCGCTGCCGCATACTTGCGCCAAGGCGTCGCGGCAGCGCGATTCCGGAGGCCACCGCACGCCCGCCGCTGACGTTGAGCCGGCCCTCTTCGTCCAGACCCCCGACCAGCTCGCTGACAAGGAATGGATTTCCGTGGGCCTTGGTGGCCAACTTCAGTAGCGACTCATCGGCGTTCGCGCGCACTGCGTCGCAGACCATGTCGGCGACCGCGCCCGGCGACATTGCCGCCACCCGCATGAAGGTGGCATCCGCGCGTTGCAGCACCGACAAGGATTCCTGCACCGCCGGACCGCCAGCCCCGGTGCGGGCGGTCAGCACCCACAGCACTGGCACATCCGGCCCCGTGCTGGCCAGCGACCGCAGCGCCATCAACGTGCTGTCATCGGCCCAATGAATGTTCTCCAGCGCAATCGCCAGCGGGGTCTCCGCCGCCGCCGCATGAATCGCGTCCGCCAGATCGTGCACCACCCAGTAGCGCAGATCCGCCGAACCGCCCAGCCGGCGCAGCGCGTCGGCGTCTCCGACCGGGGGATCGGCGCGTAGCGTCGCCATGAACAGCGCGAAAAACGGCACCGTCTGCTGATACTCGAATGCCTCACCGAACAGGGTGCGTACTCCGCCCTTGTCGGCCAGCGCCATCACCTCGGTCAGCAGCCGACTCTTCCCGATGCCCGGCGGGCCCTCGATGATCAGGATGCCCCCGTGCCCCTGCACCAGCGCCGTCACCAGCGCGCCGATCACCTTCAGCTCGTCTGCCCGGCCCCGAATCGGCGGAGTGGCGGGCCGCTGACCGCCGACGGCAAATCGGCCGGTTGAAGGCCGCACGGGGTGTCCTGTCTACCGTTTGCTGGACTGCCGATTGCAGTGCGGGCCATTCTACGCAACCGTCCAACACGGTGGCATACACGTCGATGCTCTCCAGTGCGCACACGAACTGGGAGTGATTACTCGCGTCCCCCCGATACCCAGCCCATTTCCTTCAAGCGATGGCCAGTCACGGACGAGCCCGCGGCGTCCAGCGCGTCGAGCTGCTTGGGTGTCAGCGTCACCGAGAGTGAGCCCAGGTTTTCCTCCACCCGGGCGGCCCGCCGGGTTCCTGGGATCGGCACAGAGGCCACGCCGAGTGCGTCGGCGCGGTAGCGCAGCCACGCCAGCGCCACCTGTGCGGCGGTCGCACCCTGCTGATCCGCAACCGACTTCACCACCTCCACCACTGCGAGGTTGGCATCGAGCGCGCCCTCCGCATACCGCGGCAAGTTGCGACGGAAATCCGTCGACGACAGATCATCGGCCGACCGGATCGTGCCCGTCAGGAAGCCCCGACCCAGAGGCGAATACGGCACGAACCCAACTCCGAGTTCGGCCGCCGCGGGCACGACATTGCGTTCGACGTCGCGGCTCCAGATCGACCACTCGCTCTCCACCGCGGCAATTGGATGCACCGCGACCGCGGCCCGCAGCTCCTCTGCCGTCACCTCCGACAGCCCGAGGTGGCGGACCTTGCCCGCAGCCACCAATTCGGCCATGGCGCCTACCGTCTCCTCGATCGGCACAGTCACGTCGCGCCGGTGCATGTAATAGAGGTCGACGACGTCGGTCTGCAGTCGCCGCAGGCTCTCGTCGATGCTCTGATGCACGTATGCGGCATCACCTCGCGCGACGAGTTTGCCTGCAGCACGGTCGGCCGGGGTGCCAACGATGCCGAATTTGGTTGCCAGCGTTACTTCGTCGCGACGGTCGGCGAGCAGCCTCGAGATCAGCTGCTCGTTGGCCCCGCCACCGTACTGATTGGCGGTGTCGATGAACGTGACACCTAGATCCACGGCGTGGTTCAGCGTCGCCAGCGATTCGGCGTCGTCGACCTCACCATAGACCGGTGTCAAGACCATCGCGCCGAATCCGATTGCGCTGACTGATAATTCGTCGCCCAGCTCGACCGCGGGCACAGAGTTTGCCCTTGTCATGATTCTTCCTCTCGCTTCGGCGGTAGGGGACTCGCGACGATGCGCTAACAGTATTCTCAGCCGCCAGGGTGCGTTTTCCGCAGCCGCTGCCCGACAAGGCTATTCATCGCGATCATCGCTTCGTCAAAGATGTGGATACCCGAGTGGGTCCACCGCCCCTTCTATCTTCGACCGCATGCCCACGGGTGTCGATGTCACCGCGGACAACACCACAGAGCGCAAAATGCTGCCGCGAACACCCAATGCAAGATCGCTCGCCGTGGCGAATCGCGTCCACAGCCGCTGCGGGTGCGCTTTCGCCGCGCTCAACGCCGACCCTGATGTCGTCACGGACAACGCACTGCGGCCACTGGTGTATCCGACAACATCGACGGGCTCGGTCACTCGACGGACGATCGAGTCATTTAAGAGATGACGCCGGCACCGTTTTCACGACGGCCACCAATTGAGTGCAGATGAGGACGCGATGACACGCCACTTCCCGACTATGAACACGGCCACGACAGACATCAACGTATTGATCATCGTCGGGCTTCGTGCGGCATCCGTCGATCGCGAACTCGCGAAGGTCGCGGCCGACAGTCCAGCTGACGGCATAGCCTTGAATATGTTCGACAGCCTCACCGAATTGCCCCGGTATCGGGAACCTTTCGAGAACCTGGAGACGCCGAGTTCTGTCGGAGACTTGCGCAGGGCAGCCGCAGAGGCCGACGCGGTGCTCATTGTGACGACTTACCACGGGCGCGTGCCCGCCGTCGTACACAACGCCATCGATTGGCTGACGTGACGATGGGACGAGGCGAATCTTCATGACAAGCCGCTCGCCGTGATCGGCCGCGCTTCGGGCTGCTACAGCGGTGTCTGGTCACATCAAACGGAGGACGTCGATCGCATTGTGGGACACCGCGTCATCGAGTCCCTCACCGTGTCCGACCTAGCCGAGGCAATCAAGAAGCTCGCCTGCGAAGTCAATGTCGGCGACTAAGACAGGAGAACCCTTGCGGTACAAGGCAATTGCTGCGGACCCAACTACGATGGCCACCGAGTCGTTTGCGCCGGTGGTCAAGGCAACACCGCCCTGCGGGTTCGCGAGTTCGTGTTGACTGTGTCGCGGTGACAACGGCGTCACCGCGCACTCTCGCCGCTTCATCGGCACGACAGCGGTTCCGATAACATCCGCATGGCTACATGAGCCGGCGGCGCACCTCGAAAGCCAAACACAGCTCGGCGACATCCTTTGGGCGCGAGAGAGATCGGCTGGT
>DASRJA010000802.1:0-5998 GCA_035649695.1 Mycobacterium sp.
TAGCCATCGTGCACGCAGCCACCGACAAATTGTGTCGCCGAGGGTGCGGTTGTTGTACAGAAAACGCGAGTAGGGGCGTAAACAAGCGTGCGCTCGGCGCGTTCAGCGATGCTCGGGGGCGACGGCGTCACTCAGCGCGGATGGGATGCCCGGCACCCGGCCGATCGCGTCGAGCAGGGCATGCGCGCAGGCGTCGCCGACGTATCCGGCGTCGATCGACGGGTCGAGCAGGCGCTGCCTGCACATCTCGAAGGTGAACGCCAGCCAGCCGTAGATGGTGACCCGCAGGTCGCGTTCGACCTTGGAATCCATCGCGCCGCCGACCGCATCCATGATGCGGCTGATGATCCGGTTGGCCTGCCGGTCGTTGTCGATGTCCTCGATCCCGCGCAGCACCGGGTCGGAGCTGCCCATGCCGACATAGGCGGCCCAGGCGCCGTGTGGATGTTCCTCGTCGTATCGCACGTACGCCAGCACGCCCTCACGCACCTGGTCGAACAGGCTCTGTCCTGGGTCGGGCGGGGCGCTGGTGGCCTCGAAGAGCCGATCGCCCTCGGCGCGCACCACCGCCGCGAAGAACGTCCGCTTGTCCGGGAAGTAGTGGTACATCAGTGCCCGCGACACCCCGGCGCGCTCGGCGATCTCGTCGATCCGGACCTCGTCGTACGGGCGCTCGCCGAACACCTCGGCACCCAACGCCAGCAGTTCGTTGCGACGATCGTCGGGCGACAGCCGCCGTCGGGACTCGGGCATGCCGCCATTCTAGTTAACACATGTACAACAGTGCTGAAGGCTTGGTGTCTGTCGTTGACGCGTTAGCGCGTGGCGCGGTGGGCGGGACGACATTGTCCCGACCGTGCATGGATCGCATCGATGATGAGATCGACGGCCCGAGCGCGCCGCCATCGCGCAGAAGAGCCCGATCAAAAGCCGACTCTATTGACCGGTGCGTGTGTGACGATGGTCGCGGCGTTCGGCTGCAGTTGCATGACGGGGAGGGGAGGGCACGGGCATGCCCAACGCATTGACCGGCGATTTCGATCTCGTGCTCGAAGTCAGCGAGTCCACCCTTGAGCGGCTTGTCGCGAGCATGCACCAGAACGGTTTCGCCAATCCTGACCTACCGAGCCTGCCCCATATCGCGCGGTTCCGGATCGGCGATGACAATCCGGTCGACGGCGAACACGGCTCGGTCGAAGCGCAAATCGGGGTGCCGCGCATCGTCTTGATTGACGGGGCATCCGACCGTTTCTGGCTTGAGATAGGCTTCCGCGCGCGCTACCGGGCGGACCCCGGATCGGCACCGCTGGCCGACGTCATCCATGGCACGATCCGGGCGTTGTACCGGGTCGCCCCCATCGACCCCCACTGTCCGGGGTGGTCCAAGATGGCCGGCGACTACCTCTGGTTACGGGTGGTGCGGTCGTCGGTGTCGTTTGAGGGCTCCGCCTATCGAACAGGCATACCGCTGGTCGCCATCTTCGATGACGAGGGTGTGCGGGCGCGCCTCAGTCAGCACCTCGCCGGATTACTCGCTGGCCAGTTCGAACCGAAACCACACGCTATCGGGCCGCTTTTCCGTCGGATGGTGACGCGGTCGGGGCCAGCAGGTGCCGGCGTCGCGATTCCGCTGTCGGTCGACGGTTCGGCGCCGCAGGGCGGGGATTTGCACACCATTACGCGGATTTTCTTGCAAGGCAGCGACTTTGCGGTCGCGATCAGCAGCGACTACATCGTGCGAACGGTACAGGAGCAACTCGATCCCTTCACCGGATACCAGAAGAATATCCACCACACCCGAGATGCCGGTGCCGGCGGCGGACTTATCCTCGACTACCACGCCCGCGTCGATGGCAGCACCACCGAGTGGCTTGGCGGCGCGGTCGGCGCCCCAGGCGGAATCATCAAGATCACCATCAACTGCCACGGCTGGGCCTCCAGGCTGTACCGCAGCGGCGTGTTCAACATCGGAAGTGTGAGCATCAACGACCTCGACATCCGCGCATCCGCCGAGCAGTACCTGATGCTCATGTTCGACCAGAGCGGCGAACGACTCGTTGTCTCGGCGATGGGCGAGCCGGCCGTAAAGCTCATCAGCCCCCTCCCGGGACTGGTCAAGGCAGTGGCCGAAAACATGATTCGCGGCATCGCGTCGTCGGTTATGAAGTCGAAGATCGGTGAAGCGCAAGCGACGCTGGATACGATGGCGTTCACCTCGAACAAGCAGCAATTCATCGCTCAGCTCAAGACGATCGACGCGGATGCCGACGCATTTCTCACCGGCGCCCGCTTCGACCGCGACGGGATCGTCGTCGGCGGTGCCGTGAGAGTACGCCATCGGCACGCGCCGCATATTGCGTTCGCTCCAGCGACCGGAGACCACTTCGACGCGATTGAGACGTGGCTTCCCGGTGGCCGGGTGGACCGGTACGAATGGTCGTGGCGCTGGTTCACCAATCCGATCGAAAAGCCACCCGGCCCTGCAGGTTCCCGCTCTGAGCCGGACAGTTTCTACCTGGAGCGCCCGGCAAGGCCACGCAGTAGGTTCGGCCCGATGATCGGAGGCGAAAGCCCACTGCCCGGTCTCGACGGGTGGGGCGAGGTGTGCCTGAGCATCACCGGTGTGCAGGTCGACGCCACGACGGGCCAATTCGTGCCGGTTCGGTTCGGACCGCAATGCGTGAAATTCGGCTACCAGTTCAAGATGCCGTTCGAGATGAACGGGCCGTACCTACGGGTCTGTGATCCCTTGCGCGCTGTGCGCGGCGGGCCAGCACCTGAGATCGGCCGACTGAAATGTGCCGCGGCAGAAGAGGAGCCGGTCGCCAACACGCTGGTGGTCTTCATGGACAGCGAGTGGCACCCTCACGTCGGATCACAGTTGGCTGGCGGGCTGCGGGCATGCCGACGGACCGACGCCGGGCTGTTGGTGATGATCCTGTTTCGCGAGGGAGCGCTTCAGACCCTCAACGCCGACGCTGCCGCAGGCATGAGCGAGCTGCGGGCAGAACTGGAGGCGCCGCTGTTGGTGACAGACGACATCGACGGCGCCTGGGCGCGGTGGCTAGCGCTAAATGGCCAGACGCTACCCGAGTGGCGGCTGATCGACCCGCACGGCATCACAACTTGGGTGGGCAGCGACACTGTCGACGACTCGAAACTTGCCGAAGTCCTCAACGACCGGCTGGTTACGAGCAAGCCCGCCCTCGTCGGCGGGCCCCCACACGAGGTCGTCGACATCGGTAAGCGATTTCCCGTCGAACTGGGGGGCCGAGATTGCCCGCCGATACCGCTTCAGCGCGCCGGCACAACCGGCTCGCGGGTGCTTTTCGCGGACACGGGTGTGGCGTCAGCTGAAGCGATTTCGCACCTGAGCCGAGATGCCGACGATCCGGACACGCCCCCGTGCGTCGCGATCGTTTTCACCGGTGCCAGCCCGCAGGAGGTGCGTGCGTTACGTGCTGAACACGACAGCACCGCCGAGTTTGTCGCCGACCCCGACGGCTCCTTGACGCGCAAAGCAGGCGTGTCGTTCACCCCGTCGGCGTTCGCCCTGGATGCCGCCGGCCGCATCGTCAGCGTTCAGAGTGCCCTACCGCGCCAATCCGCAGACTGAAGGGGAGCACATGACACTCGAGATCGCAAAGGATCCGACAGCATCGTACAAAGCGAAGAACGTTTTCAGTGCGCTGGTGGAGATTGCGCGCTGTGATCCTGGCCTGACGACGCAGGAGTTCGACTTCAGCTTCGAGGTCCACTATCAGCAGGGGAACAACTGGCGGACGGTGGCTTCTGCCAACCGGTTGAAGGCCGTAGTCGACAGCCCCATGCTGACCACGATCATCGGACTGCACTCCGACCAGATCATTCCCCGTCCGGGATCCAATACGAGGATTATCGAAGAAGGGGGGTTGACTGCTCCCAAGTTCACCGGCGATCCAGGGGCCGACATCTTCGTTGACGTAGATGATGCCAACGACACCCACCGCCTTCTTCCGGACGACACCCACAACTTCTTGGTATGGGAACCGTTGCCGCTGCTGTTGTTTCACGAGCTCTCGCATGTGTTTCACACGTTCATCGCCAAGGACGCGCCGCAGCTGGCCGATCCACAGCTAGAACAGTTCGAGAAGGAGAAACAGGTCAGGGCCGACGACAACGCGTTCCGCGATGCCCTGCAGCTGCCCAGGGAACATCCGACGGACTATGTCAAGGTCGAGTACGGTATGCCGACGCGTGGCGGGCTGAAGTTTCCGAACTGCACTTGGAGCACCTATGGCAACCCGTGGGAGCACTGCAAGCTCTGCAGCATCGCAACTGCCGCCCTCGGCTCGCCAATCAACCGGCAGATTGCGACATTCCGAACGGCGAAGCGCAATTTCCAACGGTTGACGTTGGGGTCGGTGCCGATACTGGCGCCAATGCTCGACTCCTACCGACTATTCGGTCCCAAGGTGGCGCGCGCGGTATCGCAGGACGAGCAATTACGCAGCGCCACAGTGCATTACGGCGTTCAGCCCGCGGTGCATCTGATTCGGTCGGTCGAGGGCTATCTGGACGCGGCAGCCGACACCGGCCGCGCGGTCGCTGCAGTTGATGCGGCCTTGGCTGGCTACGAAGCGGAGGTGGCCGGCGCCGTGACCGCGACACATCTCCGCGCCGCCGCGGACGCGGCGCTCGCGGGCAGTCGCGCCCTCGCCGGCCAGAGGTCCGCGGCAGCGCTCGACACCGCGGCCGGTCTTTTCGGCCACGTGGTGACGTCGGTGCGCGCGAGCGGTGCCGATCCGGATGGCCCCGCGTGGGTGCTAGCCGGTATCTGTATGTTCCTGCGCGCCGCAGCACAGTGGTCTACCGGGCGGCCCGACGCCGCAGCGCAATTGACAGCGGCGATCGGTGCATGGCTGGCAACCGTGCCGCTTCCCCCTGACGCCCTCCCGACGGACGGTCTACGGCACGAGCTCGATGCGCTGCGCGAGAGGGTCTTTCCCGAAAGCTCCAACCGGGCAGTGTTCGGGCAGCGGCTTCGAGCGCACTGGCGTGCTGTCGATCCATCTCTGGATCGCCTACTGGAGCAAGCGCACTTCCTCGAGCGGTCCGTAGTATGTCAGGGCACGTGACGATGGAGTCGGTCGAACTGCGCGAGACCGACGAAATAACCGAACGTGGCGCTAGGGTTTACCTCGTCACAGTGACCCTGATGAACGTGTCCGACCACCCCGTCTACGCAGCGTCGATCATCACATACATCCGGTATGCCGACGCCGACCGGACGCTGCACATCGGTTTCGGAACGCGCAACGACGCCGACTGGCCGTTCCTGTCTCCACCGCGACCCACGCCCCACGTCGAGATTGCGTCCGGCGCGCACATCGCGATCGAGGACAGCATCGTGTCCCCGATCGAATACGTCGAGGAAACGGCCGACGGCGCGGTGCAAGCGCGGACGATCGCAATCGATCGTGACGTGGCAGAAATCCAATGCACCGTGAGTTTCGCCGACGAGCCTCCGCCGATGGTGATCGACTTGACGAGTTCGACGCCTACTCGCGACATCGCTCGGCACGTCGTCCGGGGGACATGGGTACGGCCCGACTGAACGGTCCGGCGCCGAGCATTAACCGCTACGTGCCTTTGACGTTGACGACCTGACGCAAGGTGGTGACCACCTCGACGAGGTCCTTCGAGTCAGTCATGACGACGTCGATCGGCTTGTAGGCGTCGGGGATCTCGTCCACCCACGCGTCGCCGTGCCGGTATTCGATGCCTTCCATCCGCGCGGCGAGGTCAGCCGCCGTGAAACGGCGCCGGGCTTCGGTTCGGGAGAACCGCCGGCCCGCACCGTGGGGTGCGCTGCACAGGCTGGCCGGGTTGCCCTTGCCGCGCACGATGTACGACCGGGTGCCCATCGAACCCGGGATGACGCCCATGACGCCTTGGTGGGCGTCGACCGCGCCCTTGCGGGTGAGCCAGACGTCCTTGTCGGCGTGCCGTTCTGGCG
>DASRJA010000803.1:0-10291 GCA_035649695.1 Mycobacterium sp.
CGCGATCTTGCGAGTGGCGCGGTCGGGCAGCGATTCACCCGCAGGTTCGATCGTCTCGACCGTGGCGCCGTTGGCCTTGGCGTCGTCGATCAGGCCGACGACGCGGTCGAAGTTGGCGTCGTTGACCGAGGAGCAGTAGTCGTCGTTGGTGACGATCGACGGGAACATCGCGCGCAGCGTGTCGCGGGCGATGTCGACGAATTTGTCGAGTCGGTCATCGGGCACGAATACGTAGTCGGGACAGATGCATACCTGGCCGCCGTTGATCATCCACGCCTGCGCGATGCGGGCCGCCGATCGATTGATATCGGCGTCGGGCGACACCACCACCGGGTTCTTGCCGCCCAGTTCCAGCGTCACCGGAACGAGGTTGCGTGCGGCCGCCTCCTGCACGAGCGCGCCCACCGACGGCGAACCGGTGAAGAACAGATGGTCGAATGGCAGCGCCGAGAAAGCCGCCGCGACGTCGGGACCGCCGGTGAGGACGTCGAGTTCGGTCGGATCGAAGTACTTCGGCGCCGTCGCCTTCAACAGGTCCGCTGTGCGCGGGGTGATCTCCGACATCTTGATCATCACCCGGTTGCCCGCCGCAAACGCGGCCGAGGCAGGCAGCACCACGAGATTGAGCGGGAAATTCCACGGGCCGATGATCCCGACAACACCCAGCGGTGACGGCTGGACCTCTGCCTTCAGACCGAACAGCCGACCGGCGCGCATCAGCTTGGTCGCCCGCATCCACTGCGGCACATGCGATCTGGTGTGCTCGATCACCGAGACCATGCCCAGGATCTCGGTGAACAACGATCCCGTCTTCGGCCGGGTACCGTAGTCGGCCGACATCGCGGCGACGAATTCATCGGCGTTGTCCAGGACGAGTGCGAGCAGCCGGTCGATGCGGTCACGCCTCACAGCAACGCTCGGTGCGCCGTCGGCCGCGAACGCTTGCCGCTGACGCTCGAGGATCGCTCTCATCGCGTCAGGCCGGCCGTCGACTGCGCCGTCAACCTGCTCCTGCGTTGTGCTCATTCGTCCGTCCCGTACTCATTGTCTGGCGGACCAGAATTGTTTACTGTCGTCCTTACTGTCGGCCATTCGAATAGTACGCCGACATCGCGGTGCGGCGGAAAGGGTTGGTCGAATGAGCGGTGAGCGACGCAAGGTCGTGGTGATCGGTGCGGGATCCGGCATCGGAGCGGCGGTCGCGACGCACTTCCACGACCGCGGCGACCACGTGCTGGCGGTGGACGTGCGCGAGCACCAGACTCCGGCGGCCGAGTATCTACAGTGCGATCTGCGCGACGCAGCCAGCATCAACACGCTGTTGGGCCAGATCGGTTCGGGGTGGGACATGCTCGCTCACGTCGCTGGTATCCCCGGGACGGCGCCCGCTGCCGACGTGCTGAAAGTGAACTACCTCGGCATGCGACTGGTCACCGAAGGCATGCTGCCGCTGCTGCGTGAGGGTGGATCGGTGGTCGCCGTCGCGTCGACGGCCGCGCTTGGCTGGGACCAACGCATCGACACGCTTACCGAACTGTTGGAGCTCACCGATGCCGAGGCGGTCGCGAAGTGGCAGGCGGGCCAGGATCCGAACTATCCGGTCTACACCACGTCCAAGCAGGCGGTGATCCTCTACAGCAAGCGGCTTGCCGGCCCCGCCTGGACCAAGTACGGGGTGCGGATCAACACCGTGAGCCCGGGGCCGGTCGAGACGCCGATTCTCTCCGATTTCGAGAAGACCATGGGCAAGGACGTGCTCGACATGTGCCGCGCTACCGTCGGCCGGCACGCAAGCGTCGATGACATCGTGCCCGTGATTTCGTTCCTGGGGTCGTCGGAGGCCCGCTGGATCACCGGCCAGGACATCCAGGTCGACGGCGGCTTCATCAGCTGTATGACAGCAGGGGCGCCCGTACAGCTGTAGGTTCGCTATACTGTAAGCTTTACAGTACCTATAGCAGGATGCCTGTCCATTCGACGATGCTGGAGATCAGCGGTGGAAAGCCCGGTGCAGGACGTCACGGCCGACGCGACGTTCGACCTCCTTCGTGATCCGTACCCGCTCTTCGCGCAGAAGCGGCGGGAGTCTGGCGTCTTCAAGGGCAGCGTCATGGATTGGTCCAAGACACCGGAATCGATGCTGCCCGAGCATCTGTACGCCGCGGTCTCCTTCGACGCCGTCAATCGCGTCTTCCGCGACGGAAAGGTGTTCAACTCGCACATCTACGACAGCACCATCGGTCTGTTCATGGGCCCGACCATCCTCGCGATGGAGGGCAAGAAACATTGGGAACACCGCAATCTCGTGTCTGCGGCGTTCAAGTCGAAGTCCTTGCTGCGGTGGGAGCCGGAGATCGTCCGTCCGGTCGTCAACGCGCTGATCGATGAGTTCATCGACCGCGGTGAGGCCGATCTGGTCAAGGACTTCACGTTCGAGTTTCCGACGCGCGTGATCTCGAAGCTGCTGGGCCTGCCCTCCGAGGACCTCCCCTGGTTCCGTAAACGTGCCGTCGAGCTGATCAGTTACACGGTCAAGTACAAGCGCGCGTTCGAGGCGTCCGCAGCGCTGAAAGACTACTTCCTGCAACAGATCGAGCAGCGGCGGTCCAAGCCGACCGAAGACATCATCGGCGATCTGGTCGCTGCGGAGATCGACGGCGAGAAGCTGTCCGACGAAGCGATCTACTCGTTCCTGCGGCTCTTGCTTCCGGCCGGCCTGGAGACCACCTACCGCTCGTCGGGGAACCTCCTCTACCTATTGCTCACACACCCCGACCAGTTTCGAGCCGTGCAGTCCGATCACGAGCTGATTCCGGCGGCCATTGAAGAGGGCTTGCGATTCGAGACGCCGCTGACCACTGTTCAGCGGTACGCGACGGAGGACACGGAACTGGAAGGCGTGGAGCTTCCGGCCGGAGCTGTGATCGACGTGTGCATCGGGTCGGCCAACCGAGACGAACACCGCTGGGAGCGCTCGGAGGAATTCGACATCTTCCGGAAACGCCTGCCGCACATCTCGTTTGCCGCCGGTGAGCACACCTGCATGGGTCTTCACCTCGCCCGGATGGAGACGCGGGTCGCGGTGGAATGCCTGCTGACTCGGCTGACCGACATCAAGCTCGTCACCGACGACAATCCACACATCTGGGGTCAGCCGTTCCGGTCGCCGACGGCAATTCCGGTGACGTTCGACGCTGCGGGGTGACCGATGGCCCAACGGCGCCAGCGACGCGAGCGCGGGTCGATCTCCGTCGAGGAGATCCTCAACGGCGCTTTCGACGTGGCGGCGGAGGTCTCGATCGACAACTTGAGCATGCCGCTTTTGGCACGGCAGCTGGATGTCGGAGTGACGAGCATCTATTGGTACTTCCGCAAGAAGGACGAGCTTCTCGACGCAATGACCGACCGGGCACTGGCGCAGTACGAATTCACCGTGCCTTCAATCGATGCGTCCAATTGGCGTGAGTCGCTGCGCAATCACGCGCAGACGATGCGTCGGCAGTTCCTGGAGGACCCCGTTTTATGCGACCTTGTTCTCATTCGTGGGCACTACGGCATGCACGCGCTTCACGGTGCCCTGCATGAGATCGAACGACCCGTCGCCGCGTTGGTCGAGGCAGGGCTGACGCCCGAGCAGGCCGTCGAAACCTACGGCGCGATTTCTGTGCACACTCGCGGATCGGTCGTGCTGCAGCGTCTACAGCAGAAGACCGAGGGATTTCCCGCTCAGCGCAATGACCACCGGTACATCGGGTTCGCCGACGATATCGACTTCGACTACATCCTCGACAGCATCCTGGATCATGCCGAGTATCTGATCAGCCTTTCCACGGCTTCGCCTTGACGAACCCGCCCGCGTCCACCCGCAACTGCGTGCCGGTGATGTAGCGGGAGTCGTCGCTGGCGAGGAACACGATGGTGTTCGAAACGTCTTGCGGCTCAATGTAGGGAATCGGCATGGCCTGCATGGCGGGGAAGGATGCTTCGGCATCCTCACGCGTCGGCTCCTTCAGATCGGGCCGGAACACCTTGTACATCCCCTCGTTGTGGAGCATGTCGGTGTTCACGTTCGTCGGGTGCACGGCGTTGACTCGAATCATCCGCTTGGCCAGCTGGACGGAGAGGTCGTTGACGTAGCGGGCAACAATCTGCTTGGCGAGGCTGTACGCCGAACCGCCGGGGCCCTGGTTGGTCGCACTACCGAGTTGGGCGGCCAGCGATCCCGTCGCGATGATCGAGGCACCGTCGTTGACATGCGGCAGGCTGGCCTGAATCACGTTGAAAACACCGACCAGATCGGTGTCGATGGTGTCGGACCACGATTGGATGGTCTGGCCCTTGCCCATTGCGCAGATGCCCGCGTTGGCGACGACGATGTCAAGTCGACCCACCTCGTCCACGCCGTCGGCGATCGCCTTCCACACGGCGCTGCGCTCGCGCACGTCGACGATCGCGGTGTACACACGCACACCTTCCTTCTCCGCCAGCCGCGCCGTCTCATCGAGATCCTCGGGCCGCGACAGCGGATAGGTATTGCCCTCCAGGTCGGCACAGATGTCCAGCGCGATGATGCTGGCGCCCTCGGCAGCGAGATTGACTGCGTGGGAACGGCCTTGGCCGCGCGCGGCGCCCGATACGACTGCGACCTTGTTGTCCAGCTTTCCCATTAGCCTTCTTTCTGTCGGGGCTTTCGCCAGCCGATGGTCTTGGTCTCGAGATACTGCTCGAAGCCCTCGACGCCGCACTGCCGGCCGACACCGCTGTTCTTGTAGCCGCCGAATGGCGCGTCGGCGCCGTAGAACATGCCGCCGTTGACGCCGAACGAGCCGGTGCGGATGCGGCGCGCGATGTTCATGCCGCGCTCGATGGACCGCGACATGACTGCGCCGGCAAGCCCGTACGCGCTGTCGTTGGCGATGCGGACCGCCTCGTCGTCGTCATCGAACGGCAGCACGATGAGCACCGGGCCGAAGACCTCTTCCTGTGCGATCGCCGCACTGTTGTCGACGCCGACGATCACGGTAGGCGCCACATAATGGCCGTCGCGCAGGTGCGCGGGCAGGTTGTTGACCTCGCCGCCGCCAACGGTGATCTGCGCGCCGTCGCGGCGGGCCCGCTCGATCGCGCTCAGTACGCGCTCCTTCTGTGCGGCGCTGATCACCGGTCCGACAAGGGTTTCCGGCTGCACGGGATCGCCGACCGGCACCGCCCCGTATGCCGCGGTGATGGTGGCGACCGCGTCGTCGTACAGCGACCGGTGGACGAGCATGCGGGTGGTCGCCGCGCATGCCTGTCCGGCGTGAACGCAGACTCCGACCGCGGCGCCCAGAATCGCGGCGGGGTTCGCATCGTCGAGCACGATCGAGACGGACTTTCCGCCGAGTTCGAGGAACGTCCGCTTCATGGTGTCGGCGCCTTGCCGCATCAGCAGCTTGCCTACGTTCGTGGAGCCGGTGAACGAGATCATGTCGATGCGAGGATCGGTCCCTAGTATTCCGGCCACCTCGTTGGACGGGGTCGGCACGACATTCACAACGCCGGCCGGGATGTCGGTGTGTTCAGCGATGAGACGGCCGAGGCGGGTGGCGTTCCATGGGGTGTTGGGGTCGGGTTTGAGCACGACGGTGTTGCCGGTCGCCAGTGCGGGTCCGAGCTTGTTGAGGATGACCTCGATCGGGAAGTTGGAGGGGGTGACGGCAGCGACGACGCCCACCGGCTCCTTGACGACGGCGCGCACGTTCCGCTCACCGAACAAGCCGCCGCCGTCCAGTGTGCGTTCCCATTCGAAGTCGTCGATCAGCTTTCCGGGATAGCGCAGGGCCTCCGCCAACGGCCAATCCAGTTGCGCGGACTGGGTCGTCATCGCGGGACAGCCGACTTCGGCGATGAGTTCCTCGCGCAGATTCTCCTTGTCGGCCTCGATCCCCGCTTGCAGCTGTTCCAGGCAGCGCTTGCGTAGCGCGCGGTTGGTCGACCAATCGGATTCGTCGAAGGCACGCCGGGCGGCGGCGATGGCGCGGTCCATGTCTGTCGCCTCGGCGGCGCTAGTGGTGCCCAGCACCAGGCCGGTGGCAGGGCTGACGTTGTCGAACTCTTCGCCACTGGCGGCCGTCACGAGCTCGCCGTCGATCAGCATCCGGGCTTCGGCGTGCTTGGCTGCCCGCCTGCCCAGCTCGACACTGGTCTCGGTCCGTTCTTCGACGTCGCTCACCTGCACCTCGTACAATCGGACACTGCGGGACGATCAACTGTAAACATTACAGTAGGATATTTCAACAGCGCAGGAGAGGGCTCACTTGATCAAGGTGATGGAGGGCGTTCGCGTCCTCGAAGTTGCTCAATTCACGTTCGTGCCTGCGGCGGGGGCGATCCTCGCCGACTGGGGCGCAGACGTCATCAAGGTGGAGCACCCGGTGCGCGGCGACACCCAGCGCGGCTTCATCAACATGGGTGGCTTCCAACTGGACCCGAACCGGCACCCGTTGATGGAACATCCGAATCGCGGGAAACGAAGCGTCGGCATCGACGTGTCGACGCCGGGCGGGCAGGAAGTCCTGTACGAGATCGCCAAGACCGCCGACGTGTTCTTGACGAACTACATGCCCGCGCAGCGGCAGAAGAACAAGTTCGACGTCGAGCACATCCGCGCCGTGAACCCGAACATCATCTATGCGCGTGGCAGCGCCTACGGCGACAAGGGGCCGGAACGGGACACCGGCGGTTTCGATGGCACTGCGTTCTGGACGCGCAGCGGCGTGGGCCATGCGCTGACGCCTGAGGAACTGGGTGGCGCACTGTCGCAAGGCATCCCGGCGTTCGGCGACTCCATCGGCGGAATGAACATCGCCGGCGGCATCTCCGCGGCGCTGTTCCATCGTGAGCGCACGGGCGAGGCGGTGGAGCTCGACGTGTCATTGCTGAGCACGGCCTGGTGGGCCGGCGGCGCAAGCGTTACCCAGGGGATGGAGACGGGTGAGACGATGCGTTCAGCGATGCCGGATGCAACAGGCCCGAGCGTAAACCCGTTCATGGCTAACTACCTGACCTCCGACGGCGGCACCATCAACTTGTGCATCGTCAGCCCGACCGGGTACATCCGCGATGCGTTCGAACATCTCGGACTGCCTGAGTTGGCCGACGATCCGCGCTTCTCCGACGTGATGCCACTCATCGAGAATGCCGCGGCCGCCGTCGAACTCATCAGAGAGAAGATCCGCAGCAAGCCCTTCGACTACTGGCGTCAGCACCTCAAGACGATGAAAGGCCAGTGGGCGCCGTTCCAGAGTTTCATCGACCTCGCCAACGACGAACAAGCGATCGCCAACGACATGATCGTCGAAGTCGAGGCAGGCGACGGCGGCAAGCCGTTCAAGGTCGTTCGCGGACCCGTCCAGTTCAACCACGAGCCGCTCGAGACCACGCGCGCCCCGCAGGCCTCCGAACACACCGAGATCGTGCTGATGGAACTCGGGATGGAGTGGGACCGCATCGAGGAACTCAAGGACAAAGGCGCCATCGCCTAGGGTCTCGCCGAAACTGTATTCCAGCAGAGAAAGTTCGAGTGCAGGCCTGCCGGAATACCGTTTCGCGGTCAAATGCGGTCGACGCGTACCGGGACGCCGGTCAGCCAGGACATTCCGGACAGTGATTCGACGTGTTCGGGTGCGCTCGACATGAGCTGGTTGACGTTGGATCCCCCGGCCCGGTTGGCGAGCTGCCAACCCCCAGTGCCCTTGTGCCCCCAGCCATGTGGAATCGCGATCACGCCGGCGACGAGATCCTTCGTCGACGTGACGGGCACGGTGATACGGCCGAAGGGCGAGCTCACCTGCACCTCGTCGCCATCGCAGATCTGGAGTTCCGCGGCGTCATCGACATGCATCAGGGCGTGATGCCCGCGTCCGCCGCGCATCAACAACGGCGAGTTGTGCATCCACGAATTCTCCGATCGTGGCTCGCGCATGCCGATCATCCGCAGCGGGAACCCTTCCGGTTCCTCACGTCGGACCAACGCGGCTACCTCGTTTGCAATATCGGCGTGCGCCAGCCGAATCCGGCCCCGCCGATAGGCAACCACGTCATCCAATACATCGGTGCGCAAATGCGGGGCCAACACGACGCCGTGCGGGTGGCGTTCCGTCAACCGCTTGAACGTCAGGCCGCCGCGACGTAGCCCGAACCGGTTTCCGCCCGCCGCAAGGCGGATCATGCCGTCGATCATCAGTCGCGGCGTGAGGCGGACACCGAACAGCCCCAGCACTTTTCGAGCACCGGACATGACCGTGAACACCGGCGTCCGGACCTTCATTCGTTGCATCAGGTCGTCGATGATCTCCCACTCGGTGCGCGCTTGGCCCGCCGGCGCCGCGACGGCTTCGGTGGCCTGACGAAATGGGGTGGCCTGGAACGTCTGGAACGTCACGGGAAAGTCGTCGCGTTCGTACATCGTTGTCACCGGCAGGACATAGTCACAGTGCGCAGTGGTCTCGGTGACGTAGAAGTCGAGTGCGACCGAGAGCTCCAAGCCGTCGAGCGCCCCTTCCAGTTCATTGCCGTTTGGCACCGACAGCACGGGATTGCCCGCGCTGACGAACATCGCCTTGATCTGCCGATTGCCCGGCGTCGTGATCTCCTTGGCCATCAACGCCGCCGGCTCGGAGCCGATAGCCGCTCGGAATCCGCCGATGCGGGAGCGCCGCTTCTCGTAGGACCGGCGCAGCGCGGCACCCATGACTTTGGTTCCCCACTTCTGGCCCGGCATTTCCAGCCCGCTGAACACCGACCCGCCGGGGCGGTCGAGATTGCCCGCGACGAGGTTGACCGCGTCGATCAGATAGGTGGTCAAGGTGGCGTTACGACCGACGCTGGTCCCAAACCGTCCGTAGATCGCAGCTCGCGGCGTCTTGGCCAGGTCGCGGGCCAGTGACCGAACGACATCCGCTTCGATGCCGGTGTGCGCGACAGTGGCCTCGGGGGTGAACGGTTCGGCCACTGCTTGTAGCCACTCGACACCGTCGGCTTGCCGGTTGGCGCGGTCGCGGGCCGCCAGATTCTCGGCGAACAACACGTGCAACAGCGACAAGAGCAGGTAGGCGTCCGCGTCGGGGACGACGCCGAGCCATTCGAACTTGGCGGCGGTCTCGGTCCTGCGCGGGTCGATCACCAATACGCGGCCGCCGCGCTTGACGATGTCGTGCATCCGGTCCTTGATGCGCGGCGCCGTCAGAAAACTCCCGTGGGAGACAACAGGGTTGGCGCCCATCAGGACGAGGAAGTCCGTTCGCGTCAGATCGGGTATGGGCACCGATGTCGGCGTACCGTACAGCAACTGGCTCGCGATGAGCCGGCTGTTCGTGTCTTGCGAGGACGCGGTGAAATAATGAGTGTCGCCGCCGAGACCTTTGACGAACGCCTGCAGCCACAGCAGATGCGAGTAGCTGAACGCCGCCGGGTTGCCCATGTACCAGCCGACCGCGCCCGAACCGTGCCTGCGGTAGATGGCGGTCAGCCGTTCGGCGATGTCCGTCATCGCCTCGTCCCAGCTGACCGGTTCGAAGCCACGCGGCCCGCGGCGCAGCGGCGCAGTGACGCGGTCGGGGTCGTTGTGAACCTCGGCGAACGCGATGCCCTTTTGGCAGGCGAACCCCGACGACAGCGGATGGCCCTTGTCCGGGCGTAGCGCGACGAGCCGCCCGTCCTCGACGGTGGCGATCATGCCGCACAGCGGTTCGCAGATCCGGCAGAAGGTCGGCTTGTGCTCGATCACCCCACGACCATACTGTAATTCTTACAGTTACATCGCCACTTCGAGCAGTGCATGCTTGGCGTGGGCATAGCCTGGGCGGGTGCGGTGGATCGTCGACGGCATGAACGTGATCGGCTCCCGGCCCGACGGGTGGTGGCGCGACCGCGGCCGTGCGATGACCGCGTTGGTTGACCGACTCGAGCAATGGGCCGCGGCCGAAGGTGCTGACGTCACAGTGGTGTTCGAGCGGCCGCCGACCCCACCTATTGAATCGTCGGTGATCACTGTGACGCATGCGCCGGAGCCGGCCGCGAATTCGGCCGACGATGAGATTGTCCGGCTGGTGGGTGCCGACGCCGATCCCGCGGAGATCCGCGTGGCCACCTCGGACCGAGCGCTGTCCGACCGAGTCCGGGCAGCCGGTGCGTCGGTCTACCCGGCTGAACGCCTGCGCAACCTCATCGAACCGCGCTAGCCGCGAGTCACAGGGGATACTGTAAGATTTACAGTTGCTTCTACTTGGGTGCCCACGACGGAGGATCGCGC
>DASRJA010000804.1:0-2305 GCA_035649695.1 Mycobacterium sp.
TGAAGGCTCTCGGGCGGCCGATCAGATTCGAAGAGCTTCCACCGGAGGCGGCCCGCCGGGCGATGCTGGCCCAAGGTTTCCCCGAAGGCTTCGTCACCGGGTACCTGCTGCTGCAAGCCGAGGCCGTAGACCGGCCGGCTCTGGTCACCGACACGGTCGAGGAGATCTTGGGCCGGCCAGCGACCGATTTCGCTACCTGGGCGGCTGACCACGCTGAATCATTCAGGGGGATGGCCGCGTGAAACTCACCCTGCTCGGCGCGACCGGTGGCGTCGGCCGCGAAATCTTTAGCCAGGCCGTCGCTACCGGTCACCTGGTCACGGCTGTGGTGCGGAACCCGTCGAAGCTGCCGGCGGACGTCGACGTCGTACGGCAGGATCTGGCAACTCCGGACCTCGAAGTCCTCGCCGCCGCAATGCGCGACGTCGATGCAGTGATTTCCGCGGTGGGCCCGCACCGTGCAGCCGAGGCCGGGATCGTTGCACCAGCCACTGCCGCCATCACACACGCCATGGACTGTGCACGCGTCCGCCGCCTCGTGGTGATCAGTGCCGCGCCGGTGGGCGTTGTGCCTTCGACCCACCAACCGCATCCGCCTCGCTATGACCCCGGCGACGACCAGCTGATGCGCTCCGTCCTCAGCCCTCTCATCCGACGACTCTTCGGCCCTCTCTATGCCGACCTCGCCGCAATGGAGGACCAGTTGCGCGACGGGAGCCTGGACTGGACCTCCATCCGGCCACCGCGGCTCACCAACGGACCGCTTACCCGCACGTACCGGACTGCGATAGACCGCAACGTACGCCACGGCCTGTTCATCTCGCGGCGAGATGTCGCGCACCTGATGCTGACCGTGCTCCAACAACCTGAGACCGTACGCCACGCCGTCGGCGTCGCCTACTAAGGGCGCTAGGGCCGCTGCCGTCTGAAACCTTGGACAAGTCAGAATGAGTGACATCCAAGGGGAGGCAGAAGCGTGACAGCGATCCGAGCGGCGATCACCCAGACGACCTGGACCGGGGACAAGGAATCGATGCTCGACAAACACGAGCAGTTCGCCCGGGAGGCCAAGGCTCAGGGTGCGCAGGTGATCTGCTTCCAGGAGCTGTTCTACTCGCCATATCTGGGCATCACCGAGGACGTCAAGTATTACGACTTCGCTGAACCCGCCGACGGGCCCATCGTGCAGCGCTTCGCCGCCATTGCCGCTGAGCTGTCGATGGTCGCGGTGCTCCCGATTTTCGAAGAGGAGCAGCCGGGCATCTACTACAACACCGCGGTGGTGGTCGATGCCGACGGAAGGGTGCTCGGGAAGTATCGCAAGAACCACATTCCGAACCTCGACAAGTTCTGGGAGAAGTTCTACTTCCGCCCCGGCAACCTCGGATACCCGGTATTCCAGACCGCCGTCGGCCCGATCGGGGTCTACATCTGCTACGACCGCCACTTTCCGGAAGGCTGGCGCGAGCTCGGCCTGAACGGTGCCCAGATCGTCTTTAACCCGAACGCCACGAAACCCGGGCTTTCCAACCGGCTCTGGGAAATCGAGCAGCCGGCGGCCGCCGCGGCCAACGGCTACTTCGTCGCCGCGTGCAACCGGGTCGGCCGTGAGGACAACGAGTACGGCGAGCTAGCCGTCACCTTCTACGGCTCCAGCCAGTTCTGCGATCCGCAGGGCAACGTGGTCGGTGCGATGGGGAGCGATCAGCACGAGGAGGTCGTGGTGCGCGACCTCGACATGGACATGATCAGACAGATACGCAACACCTGGCAGTTCTACCGGGACCGACGGCCGGACTCGTACGCCGCGATCACCAAGCCATGATCGGAAGAATCCTATGACCACAACCTTGATCAAAAACGGAACCGTGATCAATGCCACGGGTTCTGCTGCCGCCGACGTGCTCGTTGACGGCGAGACCATCGTCGCGGTACTGAATCCTGGATCAGGATTGTTCGGACTTGATCTCGAAGGGAACGTTGACTCCGTCGTCGACGCCGCGGGTAAGTACGTCATCCCGGGCGGCATCGACCCACATACCCACATGGAGCTGCCGTTCGGCGGCACCCAGGCCTCTGACACGTTCGAGACCGGTACTTTAGCCGCCGCCTGGGGCGGCACGACGTCGATCATCGACTTTGCGGTGCAGCGCTACGGCGAGCGCGTGGAGGAAGGGCTAGCGACCTGGCACGCCAAAGCGGCGGGGAACGCCTGCATCGACTACGGCTTCCACCAGATCATCGGTGGCGTCGACGAGTTCTCGCTCAAGGCGATGGACGGATTGATCGACGAGGGCGTGACGAG
>DASRJA010000805.1:0-19594 GCA_035649695.1 Mycobacterium sp.
ACCGGCGGCGGAAGTTGCTTGACTTTGTACGGCACCTGCTCCGGGCCGGCGGGAACATCCCACGTCAACGCGGCGACCGGGTCGATGACTCCGGCGCCCACCTCGTTGTTGACGCCGCCGCCGGGATGCCGCGCCGTCGCGGTGATCCGATTCATGATCTGCGCTGGGGTGAGGTCGGGAAAGCGCTGCTTGAGCAGCGCCGCGAGCCCGGAAACGTAGGCGGCCGCGAACGACGTGCCGGTGATGGGGATCGGCCCGTCCTGGCCCTGCAGCGCGTTGACCGGAGCACCGTCGTAGCCGAGCGCGACGATGTTTTCCGCTGGGGCGGCGGCGTCCACCCAGGGGCCGTTCATCGAGAAGTTGCTTGGCTGCCCGTTCTGGGCGATCCCGCCAACGGTCAGCACCAGGGGCGAGTACCACGCCGGGCTGACGATCGTCTGGACCCGCCTCCATCCGCGCGAATCGGCGGGTGTGCCTGGATCGGGCGACGGGTTCTGCGAACAGTCCTGGCCGGTATTGCCCGCCGCGACGACGATGACCGCGCCCTTGACGTTGACGGCGTAGTTGATCGCCGCTCCGAGCCCGGTTTCGTTGATCGGCCTGGTCACCTTGTAGCAGGCGGCCTCGCTGATGTTGATCACTTGCGCCCCGAGGTTGGCGGCGTGCACGACGGCACGGGCCAGGCTGCGCAGTGAGCCCGCAGTCTGGGTGGTGTTCGGGTCGTTCGGATCGGTGCGCGAACCGACCGGTTGGAACGCTTCCGATGTCTGACGCAGCGACAGGATCCGCGCGTCCGGTGCGACGCCGATGAACCCGTCGGTGGGCGCGGGGCGACCGGCGATGATCGATGCGGTCAATGTGCCGTGGCTGTCGCAGTCGCTCATCCCGTTACCGGCTTTGTCGACGAAATCGCCACCCGGCTCGGCGGGCACTCGCGGGGAGCCATTCACCCCGGTGTCGATAACCGCGACAGTTACCCCGGCGCCGGTTGCGAACTTCTGCGCGTCGCTGATCCTCAGGTAGTCGTTCGGCCACGGCTTGTCCGCGAAGTTCGAATTCGGCAACGCGGTGGGCGCCGAGCACACCCGGCGCTGCTCCGTTGGCTGGTCGGGGCCTGTCTCGTCCGGCGGCACCACGGCCGGATCGATGGTCGGAGGTTCGATCGCTGCGGCGGGGGGAGCACTCAATAACGCCAGAATCAGCGCTGCTAGCAGCACACCGATACGGCGCACGCGCGATCACCCCTTTCGACGTCGGACCGGCCAGCAGTGTGCTGGCGAGCCCACAGCAAACCGTGTTCCGACCGGGCGGCGGCGCAAATTCTCACGTCAAGCCGATTGGCCCAATGCACGCAGCCAATCTTAAGGGGATGCCGGAGGGGGTAGATCCGCTAACTGGCCTTAGCCGGGTCGCGGGGTTCGGGCCCGAACTAGGCGTCGAGGTCTTGCTGGACCAGCTCCGCGACGGTGCGCAGCGCTTCGTCGTCGTCGGAGGCGACGGTCACCTCGGCACCGTTGCCTGCGCCCAACGTCATGATCATCAGCGCCGAGCCGGCGTCGACCGGCTCACCGTCGTCCATCGAGAGCGTGACGGGCACGCCGGCGTTGACGACGGCTTCGGCGATGATGGCCGCCGGCCTGGCGTGCAGTCCGATGGCCGAGCCAACGATGACGGTTTTGGTGGGCATTGGTTCTCCTTACTGATGGATGGGTCTAGGCGGCGGCGAGGGCCGGGGCTTCTTCGGCCTCGACGTTGGGCTTGATGAACTCTTTGGCGGCGATGACGGCCAACGCGCCTGCCACCGTCCCGACCACAAGGGAGATGACGAACCACAGCAGATTGCCGATGGCAAAGAACACGAAGATGCCGCCGTGCGGTGCCTTCAGCGTGACGTCGAACGCCATGATCAATGCACCGGTGATCGCGCCGCCGAACATCATCGACGGGATGACCCGCAGCGGGTCGGCCGCCGCGAACGGGATGGCGCCCTCGGAGATGAACGATGCGCCGAGAAGCCACGCGGCCCGGCCATTTTCCCGCTCGGGCTCGGTGAACAGTCCTGGCCGGATCGTGGAGGCCAGCGCCATCGCCAGCGGCGGCACCATGCCGGCGGCCATCACCGCGGCCATGATCCGCAGCGATGCGGGATCGGTGACGTTCAGGCCGGCGGTGGCGAACGCGTAGGCCGCCTTGTTGACCGGGCCGCCGAGGTCGAAGCACATCATCAGGCCGAGGATGACGCCGAGGATGATGACCGACGTGCCCGACAGGCCGCTGAGCCAGTTGGTGAGGCCGGAGGTGATGGCGGCCAACGGACGGCCGAGCAACATGAACATCAGAAGGCCGACAGCCAGGGATGCGACCAGTGGGATGATCACGACCGGCATCAAGCCTCTGAGCCACCGCGGTGCGGCGATTCGGCTGATCCACAGCGCGGTGAACCCGGCGATCAGACCGCCGACGATGCCTCCGATGAAGCCACCGCCGACGAACACGGCCACTGCACCCGCGGTGAACCCCGGCGCAATACCTGGGCGGTCGGCGATCGCGAAGGCGATGTAGCCGGCAAGTGCAGGTACCAGGAACATGAATGCAAGCTGTCCGAGCGTGAACAGCACCGCACCCAGATACTGGGTCAGGCCGCCGGGGGGCAGGTTGGTCAACGTGTTGGTGATGGCGATGTGGTTGCCGAGAGCGTTCATTCCGAAGGCCAGCGGCTTCGGCTCCCCCGCAGGAGTGTTGGCGATGTCGTACCCGCCGAACAGGAATCCGAGCGCGATCAACAGGCCGCCCGCGGCGACGAACGGGATCATGTAGCTCACGCCGGTCAGCAGGATCTGCCGAGTGCGGGTGCCCCAGCCGACACCGCCTGCCGGTGCCGCCGCGGTGGTAGGCGCGCCCGCGTCACCCTGCACGCGCGCGGCGGCGGGATCGGCTGCGGCGGCAAGTGCTTCGGCCACCATCTTGTCGGGTTCGTTGATGGCGCGTTTGACACCGGAGGCGACGACAGGCTTGCCCGCGAACCGGTGTTTGTCCTTGACGCCGACGTCGGTGGCGAAGATGACCGCATCGGCCTCGGCGATGGTCGCCGGCGACAGCGGCGTGCTTCCCGACGACCCTTGTGTCTCCACGTGCAACGTCGCGCCCGCCTTCTTGGCTGCGGCGACCAGCGAGTCGGCGGCCATGTACGTGTGCGCGATGCCGGTTGGGCATGCGGTGACCGCGACCAGCGTCTTGGCCTTCACCGGTTCGGCTACGGGCTTGGGCTTTTCGACCGTCGCGTTGACAACACCGTCGACCAGTTCGACCACTTCGTCGGGGCTGGTGGCCTCGCGCAGCGACTCGACGAAGTCCTTGCGCACCAGGGCGCGGGCCAGGCTGGACAGCAGCTTCATGTGGTCGGCTCCGCCGGCCTCAGGGGCAGCGATCAGGAACGCCAGATCCGCCGGTCCGTCCGGCGCGCCGAAATCGACCGCCGGACTCAGCCGGGCGAACCCGATCGATGCGGTGTCGACATGGGGCGATCGGCAGTGCGGGATCGCGATGCCCCCGGGCAGCCCGGTGGCCGATTGTTCCTCGCGTGCCATCGCCGCGGCGATCAGGCCCTCGGTGTCGTGGGTGCGGCCTGCGTCGGCGAGTCTGCTGACGAGCCGGCCGATGACGGCCTGCTTGTCTCCGCCGGCATCGACGTCGAGCAAGACGAGGTCGGTGTTGATGATCGGCTGGGGAGCGGTGCTTGTCATGGCGATACTTTCGTGTTGGTGGTGGGTGAGATCGGGGCAATCGGTGTCACCAGAACGGCATCGAGGTCGATCTGCGCCGGCGTGGGCAGCGCGGATCCAGGCAGTGCGGCCGCGGCGCTGCCGTAGGCGACCGCCATCTGCAGCCGCTGGGGAGGTACGGCACCGCCCACGTCGGCACGCAGGTAGCCGGCCAGCGAGGCGTCGCCTGCACCGACGGTGCTGCGCGCGACGATGGGCGGGGGACTGGCCATCCAGCTTCCGGTTTCGTCGACCAGCACGGCGCCGGCGGGGCCAAGCGTGGCGAGCACCGCGCGCACGCCGCGGTCAACGAGCCTGAGCGCGGCGGAGACCACCGGTTCTGGATCACCTTGGGCGACTGCGGCTTCCAGCGCCTGCGGCGAGTAGCCGAGCACACCGGCGAGCTCCTCGGCATTCGGTTTGATCAGGTCGGGCGCGGCCCGGTCGAAGGATGCGACGAGGGCCGCGAGTGGACCTTCCGAGGTGTCGATCGCAACCCGGCACGGATACGGCTCGAGCAAGGCGATCACGTCGGCGTACCAGTGGTCCGGCACTCCTGGCGGCAGTGAACCCGACAGCACCACCCATGAAGCGGACTCGGCGCTCGCTGTCACGGATCGCGTCAGGGCGTCGAGGGTGACGGCGTCGAGAGTCGCGCCCGGTTCGTTGAGTTTCGTTGTGGTGCCGTCGTGTTCGGTGATCGCGAGGTTGGTCCGCACGGCTCCGGCAGTCGGCACGCACCTGAACGGCACGGCGCTTGCTTCGAGCGCTGCCACCAGCGGATCGGCGGCTGGGGCCGGGAGCACCGCCATGGCGTCCAGACCGGCGAGCGTCAGCGTGCGCGCGACGTTGACGCCCTTACCGCCGGGCTCGCTCGTCACCGACGAAACCCGGTGTACCGCACCGCGGGTGAGTGGTCCAGCGAGCGTGACCGTGCGGTCGATGCTCGGGTTGGGCGTGACGGTGACGATCATGCGACCACGACCTCGACGCCGCTCTCGGTCAGCTGATCGCGATCGGCGGCGTTGATCTCCGAGTCGGTGATCAGGGTGTCGACGCTGGAGATCGGGGCAAAGCTGACGAAGTCCTCCCGGCCGATCTTCGACGAATCAGCGGCAACCACAACGAAATTCGCGGCATTTACCATGGCCCGTTTGACCGCCGCCTCGTCGCTGTCCGGTGTGGAAAGGCCGTGGCGCACGCTGATCGCATTGGTGCCGATGAACGCGATGTCCACCCGCAATGTGTCCAGCACTCGCAGCGTCTGCTCGCCGACCGCGGCCTGGGTCAGACCGCGAACCCGGCCGCCGAGGAGTTGCAGAGAGATGGACGGCATGGCGGCCAGCCGGGCGGCGATCGGCACCGAGTTGGTGATCACTACGAGCTCACGGTCGGTCGGCAGCTGGGCCGCGATACGCGCGGTAGTGGTCCCGGCGTCCAGCAGGACGGTGGCTCCGCCGAGCGGAAAGAACTCGGTGGCCGCCGCGGCGATGGCGTCCTTGTGCTCGGAGCGAGTGGTCTCACGTTCACCGACACCCGGTTCGACGAGGTGCAGTGCCCGGGCCGGTACGGCACCGCCGTGCACCCGCCGCAGCACGCCTGCTTTGTCCAGGACGGCGAGGTCGCGGCGCACCGTCTCGGTGGTGACGTCGTAGGCCTGCGCCAGCTCGGCCACCGAGGCACGGCCCTGCCCGATCACCAGCGAGGCGATCGCTTGCTGACGCTCTTCGGCATACATGAGGCTCCGTTTGTGTGGTTATAGGCCCATATTGATTTGGTTATGTTTGGTTTTACTACTGTTCGTGTTGACTTGTCAAGAATTTCTTGTAATCTGCTTCACATGACCGCCTCATCCCCGCCCACGTCACTTCCCGCAGCGGGCACGGTTCTGCACGGAGTTCCGGTGGTCCCCGGCGTTGTGTACGCGCCCGTGATCCGACCGGGTCGGCTTCCCGGCGTCGACCTCACGAACGAGGCAGATATAGAGGAAACCGATCGCCCGGCCGAGGCCGCGCGGTTCGCGGCGGCGGCTACTGCCGTCGCAACCAGGTTGCGGGAGCGCGCGACGCATGCCACCGGCGCCGCCTCGGAGGTTCTCGCTGCCACCGCAGCGCTGGCGCAGGACCGCGCATGGTTGGGGGCCGCGGAAAAGCGCATCAAGGACGGCACACCCGCTGTCGCTGCGGTCGTCGCAGCGGCCGAGCAGTTCGTCGACATGTTCACCCAACTCGGCGGCCTGATGGCCGAACGCGTCACCGATCTCCGTGACATCCGCGACCGCGTCATCGCGCAACTGAGCGGCCTGCCGGAACCGGGCGTCCCGCTGCCCGACATTCCGTCGATCCTGTGCGCCGAGGATCTCGCGCCCGCAGACACCGCGGGGCTCGATCCGAACCTCGTTGTCGCCCTTGCCACCACGTTGGGCGGGCCGACCAGCCACACCGCGATCATCGCCAGGCAGCTCGGCATTCCGTGTGTCGTCGCCGTCGACGGGCTCGATGACGTCGCGGCCGCGACGATGGTGCTCGTCGACGGGACGCTCGGCACCGTGACGGTGTCGCCGGATCACGCCGCCGCAGGCGAGGCCGTCGCAGCGGCAGAGCGCGAGGCCGAACAGGCCGCGCATTGGTCAGGTCCCGGCGCCACCGCCGACGGCCATGCCGTGTCGATCCTTGCCAACGTCCAAGACGGTGCCGCCGCCCGCGCGGCCGGCGAAACCCCAGCCGAGGGCGTCGGGCTGTTCCGGACCGAACTGTGCTTTCTCAACCGTGAAACCGAGCCAAGCGTCGAGGAGCAGGCCGACATCTACGCCGACGTGCTCGAGGCATTCTCGGGTCGCAAGGTGGTGATCCGGACGCTGGACGCCGGCTCGGACAAGCCACTGAGATTCGTCGGCCACCCCGATGAGGCCAACCCCGCGCTCGGCGTGCGCGGCATTCGCATCGCCGAGGACAACCCCGGGCTGCTGGACCGGCAGCTGCAGGCCATCGCGACCGCAGCGCAACGCACCGCCAGCCAACCGTGGGTGATGGCGCCGATGATCGCCACCGCCCAAGAGGCCGAAAGCTTTGCCGCGCAGGTGCGTTCGCACGGTTTGACGCCAGGTGTGATGATCGAGGTGCCCGCTGCCGCGCTCTTAGCCGACCGGATTCTCGAACACGTCGACTTCCTGTCGATCGGCACCAACGACCTGGCGCAGTACACGATGGCCGCAGACCGCATGTCGGCCGATCTGGCCACGCTGACCGATCCGTGGCAACCGGCGGTGCTGACGTTGGTGGCGATGGCGGTGCGGGCCGGCGCGGCGGCGGGCAAGCCGGTCGGCGTGTGCGGTGAGGCCGCCGCCGACCCGTTGTTGGCATGCGTGCTGACCGGGCTCGGCGTGACATCGCTGTCAGCGGCGGCCGCCGCAATTCAGGGCGTCGGCGCGAAGCTTGCCCGGGTCACGCTGCAGCAGTGCCGCGACGCCGCCGACGCGGTGCTGGGCACCGCAACCGCAGCCGACGCGCGCGCGGCCGCGCTGTCCGCGCTCGGGAATTAATCGGACTGCGGTCCGGTTGACTGCTGCATGCCTGCCATCACCGCCGACACCCTGACGCTGCCGCGCATTGCCGCCCCCTCGCCGACCGACACCGAACGCCCGGTCCGATCCATCACCACCGGGCCACACGGCTATGAAGGTGAGGGCTTCCCCGTCGTTCGGGCGTTCGCCGGAGTCAGCGCCGCCGACCTCGACCCGTTCGTCCACATGGACCAGATGGGTGAGGTGGAGTATCAGCCGGGTGAGCCGAGGGGCACCGACTGGCATCCGCACCGCGGGTTCGAGACCGTCACCTACATGATCGACGGCCGCTTCGCGCATCAGGATTCGCACGGCGGCGGCGGACTGATCACAGACGGCGCCACGCAGTGGATGACGGCCGGATCGGGCATCCTGCACATCGAGACCCCGCCCGCCGAACTCGTCGAGAGCGGCGGCGTGTTCCACGGCATCCAGCTGTGGGTGAACCTGCCGCGCACGGACAAGTTTGTGGCGCCGAAGTACCAGGCCATCGAAGGCAACCAGGTCAGGCTGCTGTCGTCGGACGACGGCGGCGCGCTGGTCCGCGTCATCGCCGGTGAAGTCGACGGCAATCAGGGACCGGGCGCGACGTACACGCCAATTACCCTGGCGCACGCCACCATTGAGCCCGGTGCGCGGTTGAACATGCCCTGGAACCGCGACTTCAACGCGCTCGTCTATGTGCTGTCCGGACGCGGCGCTGTCGGACCTGTAAGCCATCCGATCCACCAGGGACAGCTGGCCGTACTCGGACCGGGCGACCGGATCACCGTGGCCGCCGAACCGACACAAGAGTCACGCAGACCCGCGCTTGAGGTTCTGCTCCTGGGCGGCAAGCCACTGCGCGAGCCGGTGTTCCAGTACGGCCCGTTCGTGATGAACTCAAAGTCCGAACTGATCGAGGCGATGGAGGACTTTCAGGCGGGCAAGTTCGGCACCGTTCCGCCGGACGCCCTCATGCCGCACCGGCCTCGGCGAGGCTAGCTCATCGACAAAGGTGCGTGGCGCGTCGTCTTGGGCTGCACGGATCTGCCTGAACCCTTGCCCATTGAGAGCTTGAGCGGTGTGCTGATCATCCATCCTTCGGTGGTCAGTGCCCGCCGCCTGATCATCGGAGGCGCAGGCACCGCGGGGACATCAACAGAAGGGCGCTGCTGATGGCCCCGCCGCCTTGGTGTCGTGGCGTTCGGTGATGCGAACGGTTGGAAACCGGTTCGCGGCGATTCAGGACCTGTGCCCGGATGTGGACGCCGCAGTGACGCCGACGGTTCGCCGAAGCCAGCGAGAGCAAATTGCCGGCGAATTTTGGCTGATATGGCGAGCGCCGACGATAACGCGGCGGCGCCTCTCGTCGGAGTGTCGGCGTCGTACACCCTGTGCATGATGCGGAGCCGCCACTTCCAATTGTTCACGCGTCGCGCAGGCACCGGCGGGCGGCCTTGCAGCGTGACGGAGAACGTTAGCGGGTAGGCCTCGTGCCACCATGCGAAGGGCAAGAACGTGAGATCGCCCGGTCCAGCCACTCCGCGGCCGAGTATGTGCGCGCAGCGGCACGAGCGGGGATTGGGTCAAAGTCGGCGCTCATCGAGCACGCCGCGATCAGCAGAGGTCTAGCTTCGACTCGTTGGAGCAGCACGGAGGTCGTGATACAGGTGCCGGGAGACACTGGCCCACCGATCTTCTTCCACGAGATGAATGGCCCGCGGAGCATGGGTGGGAGGTTTTACTGCGACGAAAAGACCGTCGCGCGAGACCTACTCAAACGCGCATGTCTGAACGTGGCCATCTCGCAGGCCTTCGAGCCGAGCGAGCTTCGCGAGGGATTGCGGTACGCAGAGAGCATCGGATACCCCGTGGTCGTGAAGCCGACCAACCTCGCGCGTGGCATCGGTGTTACCGCGAACATTCAAAGACCGGAGGAATTTTCAACAGCATGGCTGCGAGCGCGTACCGCGAATCAGGGATGGCTTCACGTGGCGGCGACGCTTGCTCGGTCCGTCCGTGGAGCTCCCGGGCACAGTCGCGCCCGGAATTGCCGGCCTACCGCGAACTGATCCGTGACGCGAGCTCGACGGCGGGGCAGCGCCGATGGCGCCCAGTCCTTGTCGAAAAGCACTTCCAAGGCAACGACTTCAGGGCCTTCGTCGTCGGTGACGGCCATGCGACCGTACGCGAACTGATCGACCGCAAGAACGCGATCCGAGCAGAGAACGCATACCTGTGCGATCACCCCATCCCATCCCGACGACACTTGAGTTGCTGGACCGCTTGGTCAGCGCCGGCCTGACCATGTCGCATGTCCCAGCTGCAGGCGAGACCGTCGTGCTTCGAAGTGCGTCCAACCTGTCGGCCGGCGGGGACAGCATCGATTTGACTGAGGAGTCGCACCCCGGCTTCATCGATATTGCGATCAGAGCGGTTCGTGCGATCCCGGGAATCGGGTACGCGGGCGTCGACCTGATCACACCGGACATCACGGCCCGACCCACGGCCACCAATTACATCGTCGGCGAGGTCGAGTTCTCACCCGCCATGCTCGCGCACTTTCCGCTGGCCGGAACCTCACGAGATATTGCCGGGGCCGTGCCGCAGTACTACTTAGACCACGGGGCCGGGGGCACGGGTAAAGCGCAGTCTGCGACGTCGCCATCCTGATCAGCGCCGAGGGTGCATGAGACCAGCCGGGCGAATCTCGCAGCGAACACTTCCGGAATGACATGAAATAGAAACCGCCGTAGAGAGATTGGACGAGTGACAGGGGAAGTATGAGCGGCTCGAAGCGCGAGGTCATTGGAGTCGTCGGCGGCATGGGGCCGTTGGCCCGGGTCCGCCTGGTCGAGCTCATTACTCGGCTGACACCCGCTTCACGTGACCAGGATCATCGCGACGTGGTGCTCGTTTCCATGCCTGGCCGCATCAGCGACCGCACGGAATTCCTGCTTGGACACAGCGACGAGAACCCGGCGGCCGCTGTCGCAGAGAGCGTGCAGCTGCTCGCGAGCGCCGGCGCCACGTGCGTCGGCGTGGCCTGCAGCTCGGTGCATGCCCCTCCGATTTGGTGCCATCACCGACATTCTTGCTCGCCGAGAATGCGACGTTGAGTTGCTGCACCTCATCGAGGAGACCGGTCGCGAAGTCGGCGCCCGTTTGCCACCCGGCTCGAAGGTGGGCGTGCTCGGCACGACCGGCACCATCCGTAGCGACGTGTACGGGCGGGTGATGCGCGCTGCCGGCTTTGAGGTGCTCTACCTGGACGACTCTCGACAAAGTGAAGTACATGCGGCCATATACAACGAGGTGGACGGCCTCAAGTCAGGCACGATCGTGAGCGCGCGCGTGCGCGATCTAGTGACACAGGCAGCGCGGGAGCTCATCGACAGAGGTGCGCGGTGCGTCGTCTTGGGCTGCACGGAGCTGCCCGAAGCATTGCCCGTGGAGAGCTTGGGCGGTGTGCCGGTGATCGATCCATCGGTGGTGATGGCCAGCCGTCTGATACTCAGGACTGCAGACGCCCCGGGCACAGCCAGCTAGCCTGCGGCGCTCGGTCGGGACTGCAGCGTCGGCGCGGCGGCGGCCAGTATCGCCTCTCGATTTCCGTTGAGCGGCGGATAGATTCGCTGCGCATTGATCGTGCGCTTGGTGGCCTTGGCTTCATCACCGGTGGCAACGACCTGGCGATCCCAGCCTTCGGTGTACACAGCACCCGCAGGACCCAGGTCCAAAACCGTCACATACCAAGGGATTCGGAGTGAAAGCATCGGCTCGCCCAGCAGGTCGCTGATGACGTTGTAACCGGCGAAGCGGCCCATAGGGCGGCCGTGCTGACACGACATCACCGATACGTGCGTGTCGTCCATCATCGCGGCCGCGACATCGCCGGCGGCGAATACGTCCGGTACACCGTTGACACGCAGATACTCATCGACGGGCAGTCGGCCTAGCCGATCAAGTGCCACACCCAAATCCGCGGTCAGCGCATTGGCGCGCATGCCCGCACACCACACCACCGTCGACGCCGCAAGCGTTTCGCCGGTCGACAATGTCACCCGGTCGGCCTCAATGACGGTGACGCCCACTCCAAGTCGGGTCTGCACCCCGGTGCTATTCAGCCCGGCCTCGATCACTGGCCGCGCCGACGCGCCCATGTCCGAGCCCACGTGCGGGTTGTGGTCAACGAGCACGACCCGGCCGCCGGCATCGGGGAACAGTGCGGTCAACCGCGCAGGCAGCTCGCAGGCGGTCTCGATGCCAGTCAGCCCGGCGCCCACCACAACGACGGTGCTCGCGGCGGGCGTGTGCGGACGACCGGCGAGTGCCTCCAGGTGCCGTTGCAGCGCCATCGCGCCGCCATAAGTGTCGACGTCGAAACCGAACTCGCGCAGCCCCGGAATGTCGGGTTTCACCACCCGGCTGCCCAGCGCGACCACGAGACGGTCGTAAACGTGTGTGCCGACAGAACTTTTCACGGTGCGCGAGATCGCGTCGATCGCCGTTACGTCGGCGGTTATGTGCGCAACCCCGGCCGGGTCGAGCACGTCGCCCAATGGGATGCGGCACGGGGTCAGGTCGGCTTCGTAATTGCGGACCCGAATGTCGTGGTAGGGCTGCGAGCTGAGCACGGTGATGTGCACGTCGCCGTTGGCGGAACCGAGTTCGTCAAGCCGCCGGGCCGCACCGAGCGCTGCCCACAGCCCCGCGAAACCCGAACCGAGCACGAGGACTTCGCTCATCCGGCTGACGCTACCGCTCGCGGATAGAGCAGCTCCAGTTCGCCGAGATTGGCCGCCACGGTGGTCAGCGGCAGCGCGGCGGAGATCGCCAGATCGTCGTTGGTTGCGTCGGCGCGCAGCGAGAGCACGAAGTCGTCGCTGATCGTGTGGAGCTCCCGGCCGGGATCGCCGGTCAGCCGAGCCTCGATCGCATCGGCGTGCGATTCGAGTACCTCGCGGGTCCGCTCGTACACCCCCAGCGGCGGAGGCACGACGTCGGCGATCAACTCGGCGGCCGCGCGCAACCGGATGGCGCGGTTGGCGGCCCGTACCACCGGTGCGCGCAACTCTGTCATGCCGCCGTTCTCCGAAAGGTATTGCCGGACAGCATCATCCACTGTCCGCGAGGCTTCCAGCCCCGCGCGGCTGAGTGCGATCACGCGGTCGGTGGCATCCTCGGAGGCGCCACGCGTCACCCGCAGCACCGCCTGCGTCAAGAACTCGGCGCCGACGGCGCGGGCATCGTCGATCGCCTTGGACACCGCAGCCGTCGCGCCGCGCGGCCACAGCAGGACCGACACCACGATGCCGACCAGCGCGCCGACCACGACGTCCTCCACTCGGATCAATCCCACCTGCCAGCCCGTCGGCACGATCAGGTTGAAATTGATCAACACCATCATCGTGAATGCGGCCTGGCCGGCGACGAACGACGCCACCTCGGGCACGTACGCCGACCCGAACGCCACGATCGGCAACAGGATCCACAGCACAACGGGATCCACGCCGAGCAGCTCGATCACGATCGCGCCCAATACGAAACCGACCGCGGTGCCTGCGACCGCTCGCAGCACGCGCGTGCCCGTTGTCAGCGCGCTGCTGCGCAACACCGACATTGCGCCGAGCACCACCCAGAATCCGTGCTCGACTGGGAACACATGAGTGACCGCGACCGCGACGGCCAACCCGAGCCCCGTCCGAATGCTGTTGCGCAGCACGACCGCCCGGGTGGCAAGGAATCCCTTGGTGATGGCGGCGACGGCGACGGTTTCTGGCATGACCCAATCGGCGGCGCCGGTATCGGGCAGCCGACGGCCCAGCACCCGTGCCCACACCGGCCGGGCGTCGGCCGCGGCCGCGTTGCGGATGATGCGGCCGGTCACCGCGATGGTGGCCGCGATGGTGCGACGGTTCAACAGCGTGCGACCGATCTCCACCGCCGCCCCATCGCTGGATTCACCGAGTAATTCGGCGATGTCCTCGCGGTAGCGGCCCTGCGACACCGACCGCAGCTCCGTCAATGCATCGCGGAGGTCGGCGCTGCGCTCCGCCCGCCCGGCAACGCTTGGTAACCGCAGCACCGCCGCCGAGTCGCGCAACACCCGCACCGCCGGGTCCTTCATCGGCCCCAGCATCCGACCGGTCTCGTCGGTGATCCGATCGGACAGCCAGCCGAGGTCGTCAACCACCCGAACCAGTGCACGGCTGCCCGCGGTCAACGCGACCGGCCGGTAGTCAGCGCCAAGGAAGGTCACGTAGAGCGCATTCATCGCCTTGGTGACATCGCGTGCCGACACGGTGCCCTCCAGTCGGCCGGCCAGGCGGTTACACACGCGTGCCGCGTTTGCGCGCAGCTCGTCGTGATGGCGCGGCGGAAAGAGGAACAGCGCCGCAGGGACGCACAACGCCAGCGCGATCAGCCAACCCAGCAGCCGCTCCGGAAGGGGCCCGACCGGAATGCAGGCGGGGAGCACGAACATCAGTAGCGTGGCGCGCTGACCGGCGGCAACGATCTCACTGAGCACCCCTGCGAAGATCACCGCCACACCGAGAACGAACATCACCGCGACGCTCACCCAGGGATGCGGCGCGACCAGCGTGCCCAGCGTGATGAGGATGGCGCCGTTGATCCCGAGGCCGCTATACGCCAGGGCGCGCGCAGGCCGGTTACCCGGGAAGTCGACCAGTATCAGCAGCGCCACCGATCCGAAGATGGTGAAGAGCGGCGTCTGCGAGCCGCCGCCGACCGTGAAGCTGACCGCCGCCGCGATGGGCAACACGATCGCCGCACGCGACGCGCGCCGCAGCGCGTCGAATTCGGGATCGCGTGCACGCCACCGGTATCCCACGTGTCGCAACACCGCGGCCGTCCCGGCCGCGCTACTCACCGTCTGGCACCGACGCGAACCGGCCGGAGTCAAGGGCGTCGAGCAGTTGGCCGGCGATCCATTCCAGCGCATCGCTGTCGCGTGGCAGGGTGGCCTGTTCGTAGCCGACCAACAGATACACCCCCCACGCCGCGAACAGCTGGGCTTGCCTCTTGTTCTGCAGAATCTCGAAGGCCGACTCGTACATGATGTCGAAGCGCTGTTGATCCACCGCCGCCTGGACGGGGTACACCTGCGGGTCGACCGAACTCCACACCCGGATCGCGGCCTCGGCGCCGTGCGGGAGCGCCAGCCCGACGTTGATCAACGTGTCGATGCGTCGCCGCGGATCCGGCTCGCCGCGGACCGCCTCGATCACCTGCACGGTGCGGCCTTGCATCCAGTGCGCGACC
Organism: Mycobacterium sp.; assembly: GCA_035649695.1. Lineage (GTDB taxonomy): Bacteria > Actinomycetota > Actinomycetes > Mycobacteriales > Mycobacteriaceae > Mycobacterium. The sequence continues at coordinate 14,593 of DASRJA010000805.1, forward strand.
AGTTCCTTGGTGTAGGCGGGCCAGCCGGAGAAGTAGTGATAGAAGGAGCCGGTGGTGACGCCGAGACGGTTGCAGACCTCGGCCAGCTTCAATCCGCCGTATCCCAGGTCTGACAAAACGTCGAGGCCGGTTTCGAAATAGGCCTCCCTCGATGCGACGCTCGCCATGGCAGCACCCTAGTTCGATGACGCCCACTCTTCCGAGGGCGATCGGCAAGCCCGACGGACGGTGGGGGCCCCCGCCGGGCCCTGAGAATTTGCTGGATCGACCCGTCGATGGGGCGAGGTTTCGACACCGGGTCAGACAGGGCAGTGACGTGTGGCACAATTTGACCGTGCCGCAACATACGGCGAGTCGAGGACCCGGTCGCCCACCCGCAGCGAAGGCAGCAGAAACGCGTGAGCGCATCGTACAAGCGGCTCGAGAAGTCTTCAGCGAACTCGGCTACGACGCCGCCACCTTCCAGGCGATCGCGATCCGCGCCGACCTCACCCGTCCCGCCATTAACCATTACTTCGCGAGCAAACGGGTGCTCTGGCGCGAAGTCGTCGAGCAAACCAACGCCCTGATAGTTAGCGCAGGGATGGAACGGGCCCAAAACGAAACCAATTTGTTGGCTCGGCTGTCGGCGTTCTTCTCCGTCGCGATGCAGGCGGACTCCGAAGATCGTTCTGCGGCAGCATTTCTCGTTACCTCGGTACTCGAGTCGCAACGGCATCCCGAATTGGCCAGCGACGACCACGACTCACTGACCGCGTCCCGCGAATTCATGTCGTGGGCGGTCAACGACGCAATCAAACTCGGCGAACTCACCACCGACACCGACGTCAACCATCTGGTCGAAATGCTGGTCGCGGTGATGTGGGGCATGGGCTTCTATGCCGGCTTCGTCGGAAGCCACGACGAGCTGAATTCGGTGGTGCACAAGTTCGAGCTGTTGATGGCCAACAAGCTGTGGAACCTGCACGAATAAACCCGCAACCTGCGGTGATGTAGCCCACAGTCTGTATAGCTCTGCTAAGTTTTTAGATAGCATTGCTGAATGACCGATGTGAGTGAGGTGCGGCTGGTCCGCACGGATGGCGACAGCTGGGACATCACCGAAAGCGTGGGCGCGACGGCCTTGGGTGTCGCCGCTGCGCGGGCCGCGGAAACCGCTCGCCCGGACGCGCTGATCCGCGACGAATTCGCCTATCTGTTGACCGCCTCCGCAGGCCCCGCGTGGGCGCAGATGGCCAGTGCAGACGACGAGTGGCTCGGTGACAACGAGGATGCCCGGCGGATGCAGGCCATGGCGCGTGACTACCAGGCCGTGCGGACGCACTACTTCGACGGCTACTTCACCGCGGCGGTTCGCACCGGTATCCGCCAGGTCGTCATCCTGGCCGCGGGACTGGACTCCCGCGCGTATCGACTCGACTGGCCCGCGGGCACCACGGTGTTCGAGATCGACCAGCCGAAGGTGCTCGAGTACAAGACGTCGACGCTGGACGCCCACGGTGCAGTGCCCACCTCGCGACGCGTCCCGGTGGCGGTGGACCTGCGCGACGACTGGCCCGCAGCACTTGTGTCCGCCGGGTTCGATCCGGCGCAACCGACCGCCTGGCTCGCCGAAGGCCTGCTGCCGTATCTCCCCGGCGACGCCCAGGACCGGCTCTTCGAGATGATCACCGCGAACAGCGCGGCGGGCAGCCAGATCGCGGTCGAGGCGTTCAACATTCAACCGTCGCAGTACTCCCCGGAAAAGCGAGCGGCCCGGCGGGAACGATCCGCCCAGCTGCGCGAGCGCCTGGGACTGGATGTCGACGTCGACACATTGATGTACACCGACGACGCGCGGGCCGACGCCGCCGAATGGCTGGCCGCGCACGGCTGGCGCGTCGCCGCCGTGCCCAGCGCCGAGGAGATGACGCGCCTGGGGCGGCCGACCACCGAAAACCTCGTGGAGGAAGCGCTGGACAGCGTGTTCGTGCACGCCCGGCTAGAGGGGTAGCTCGCGCTGAGGTTGGGCCTTCTGGGCGACCCAACCGGTTGGTTAGGATCGGGTATTCCTCCTCGGGTCAGGAGGGACACCCACCATGACCACCGAATCCGTCGCGCCTGAAGCCGTCAAAGCTCCGGCCACCGACATCCCCGCCATCGTCGGCAAACTTCGGGACACATTCAAGTCCGGTCGCACCCGCAGCGTTGAGTGGCGCAAACAGCAGCTGCGGGCTCTCGAGGCGATGATGACGGAGAACGAGGCGGCCATCGCCGCGGCGCTCGAACAGGACCTGGGCCGCAGCCCGTTCGAGGCATGGCTGGCCGACATCGCCAGCACCGCAGGCGAGGCCAAGGACGCCGCAAAGAACGTGCGCAAGTGGATGCGCCGCAAGTACCGCCTGCTGGAGATGTCGCAGCTGCCCGGGCGCGGATGGATCGAGTACGAGCCCTACGGCACCGTGCTGGTCATCGGCGCCTGGAATTTCCCATTCGTCTTGACGCTGGGACCTGCTGTCGGCGCGATCGCCGCGGGCAACACCATGGTTCTCAAGCCCTCGGAGGTGTGCCCGGCATCGTCGGCGCTGATGGCCGAGCTGGTGCCGAAGTACCTCGACAACGACGCGATCGTCGTGATCGAAGGCGACGGAGCGGTCAGCCAGGAGCTCATCGCGCAGGGCTTCGACCACATCTGCTTCACGGGTGGCACCGAGATCGGCCGCAAGGTATATGAAGGCGCCGCACCTCATTTGACGCCGGTCACCCTGGAGCTCGGCGGCAAGAGCCCGGTGATCGTGTCCGCGGACGCCGACATCGACGTGGCGGCCAAGCGGATCGCCTGGACCAAGTTCATCAACTCCGGCCAGATCTGCATCGCGCCGGACTACGTGCTGGCCGACGCGAAGATCCGCGACCAACTCGTCGACAAAATCAAAGCTGCCGTGACGACCTTCGAGGCGGAAAACCCCGGCGGCAGGCGCATCGTGAACCAGCGGCACTTCGACCGGCTCACGGCGTCGCTGGCCGCGACCAAGGGCGATGTCGTCATCGGCGGCGGTTCGGATTCGTCGAAGATCAGCATCCAGCCGACGGTCGTCGTGGACCCCGACCCGGCCGAACCGCTGATGACCGACGAGATCTTCGGACCGATTCTTCCCGTGGTCACCGTCCAATCCCTGGACGACGCAATCGGTTTCGTGAACTCGCGACCGAAGCCCCTTTCGGCCTATCTGTTCACCAAGACCAAGAGCATTCGCGATCGGGTGATCAAAGAGGTGTCGGCCGGCGGCATGGTGATCAACCACCTGCTGTTCCAGTTCTCCACGAACAAGCTGCCGTTCGGCGGCGTCGGGCCGTCGGGCATGGGCGCCTATCACGGCAAGTTCGGCTTCGAGCAGTTCAGCCACAAGAAGACCGTGATGACCAAGCCAACCCGACCCGATGTCGGCGCCTTCATCTATCCCCCGTATACAGAGAAGGCTTTCAAGCTCGCCAGACGGCTGTTCTAGGAAGGAACCTTCATGCCAGGAGTGCAGGATCGTGTCATCGTCGTCACCGGGGCCGGAGGCGGACTCGGACGCGAATATGCGTTGACGCTCGCCAAGGAGGGCGCCAGCGTAGTCGTCAATGACCTCGGCGGTGCGCGTGACGGCACCGGTGAGGGACATTCGATGGCCGATCAGGTCGTCAAGGAGATCAAGGACGCAGGCGGCCGCGCGGTGGCCAACTATGACTCCGTGGCTGAGCCGGAGGGCGCCGCGAACATCATCAAGACTGCCGTCGACGAGTTCGGCAAGGTCGACGGTGTGGTTTCCAACGCGGGCATCCTGCGCGACGGCACCTTCCACAAGATGGAGTTCGCTAACTGGGACGCGGTGCTCAAGGTGCACCTGTACGGCGGCTACAACGTGATCCGCGCGGCGTGGCCGCACTTCCGGGAGCAGAGCTACGGCCGCGTCGTCGTCGCCACCTCGACCAGCGGCCTGTTCGGCAACTTCGGCCAGGCCAACTACAGCGCCGCCAAGCTCGGGCTCGTCGGCCTGATCAACACGCTGGCGCAGGAGGGCGCGAAGTACAACATCAAGACCAATGCCGTCGCGCCGATCGCTGCCACCCGCATGACCGAGGACATTCTTCCGAAGGAAGTGCTGGAGAAGCTGACGCCGGAATACGTGGCGCCGGTCGTCGCGTACCTGTGCACCGAAGAGGTGCCCGAGACCGCGTCGATCTTCATCGTGGGTGGCGGCAAGGTGCAGCGCGCCGCGCTGTTCCAGACCGACGGCGTCACGTTCCCGGATGTCCCGAGCGTCGACGACGTCGCGGGCAAGTGGGGCGAGATCACCGACCTGTCGGCGGCGCAGCCTGCCACGTTCAGCCTCCGCTGAGATCTAGATGAAAGCGCTTGTAGCGCAGGAGCTTTCCGGACCTTCGGGACTGGTCTACACCGACGTCGAGGATGTCGGCGGCGAGGACGCAATTGTCGTCGACGTCGGCGCGGCGGGGGTGAGCTTTCCTGACCTGTTGCTCCTGCGCGGCGAGTATCAGCTGCGTCTGGAGCCGCCGTTCATCCCCGGCATGGAGGTCGCCGGGGTGGTGCGGTCGGCGCCCTACGAGTCCGCGTTCAAGCCGGGCCAACGGGTGACCGCGCTCGCGATGCTGGGTGGGTGGGCCGAACAAGTGGTGGTGCCGGCGGAGAATATTCGGCCCACTCCGGATGACCTCGACGACGCCGAGGCCGTCGCGCTGCTGGGCAATTACCAGACGATGTACTTCGCGCTGGCCAAACGCGGCGCGCTACGGCACGGCGAGACAGTGTTGGTGCTGGGATCGGCGGGCGGTGTCGGCACGGCTGCCGTGCAGATCGCGAAGGCGTTGGGCGCCAAGGTAATCGCGATGGTGCACCGGCCGCACGCAACAGAGTTTGTCGAGTCGTTGGGCGCCGACGTCGTGCTGCCGTTGACCGAGGGCTGGCTGCAGGCGGTGAAGGACGCGACAAGTGGCCGCGGGGTGGACCTGGTGGTGG
>DASRJA010000806.1:0-6586 GCA_035649695.1 Mycobacterium sp.
GCGGTGAGTGGAGCGGTTCGGTGCTGCTCACGATGGAATGGGGCGACCAGAAGAGGCGTGGACTGCTCGGCAGCTTCGCCCAGGTCGGCGTCCCCGTCGGACTGGTGCTGGGCACTGGCGGAATGACCCTGCTCTCCGCGACGATGTCGGACGAGGCGTTCGACTCTTGGGGCTGGCGGATACCCTTCCTGGCCAGCCTCATCCTGGTCGCGGTGGGCCTGGTGATCCGGCTGAAGATCCTCGAGACGCCGATGTTCAGCAAGGTGCTGGAGCAAGGCAAAGCCGCGAGTGCCCCGGTCGCCGAAGTGATCCGGCATCACTGGCGCGAGATCCTGCTTTCCGCAGGTCTGCGCTTCGTCGAGCAGATGCCGTTCTACCTTTTCACCACGTTTGTCTTGACCTACGTCGTGCAGCGCCACCACTACAGCAAGACGTTCGTGCTGACCGCGGTCCTGGTGGGCGCCACCGTCGAGCTCGCGACGATCCCGTTCTTCTCACACCTGTCGGATTCGCTCGGCAGAAAGCGGGTTTACCTGGCCGGAGCGATCACCGCAGGCCTGTTCGCATTCCCGTACTTCGCCATCCTGACGCACGGCGGGCAAGTCCCGATCTTCATCGCGGTCGTGCTGTCGATGATCGTGCACTCGATGATGTACGGACCGCAGGCCGCGCTGATCGGCGAGAGCTTCCCAACAAACCTGCGGTACGGCGGCGCCGGCCTCGGCTACCAATTGGCTTCGGTGTTCGCGGGGGGACCGGCTCCGCTGTTGGCGACGTGGCTGCTCCACGAGACCGGAACTCCGTACTCAATCTCGGTTTACATCGTCATCGCCGCGGTCATCACCGTGGTGTGTTGCCTTGCCCTGCCTGACCGTTCGCGTGCCGACATCGACGACGCGTCCGTCTACAGCCGCGTTTAACGGTGGCCGTCGGCCCGGCGCGCCCGAGCCCGACGTTTGCCCTCGTGCATGGCTGCCACTCGGGCGACCGGAATTGCGCGCCCGTGCTCGATGAGGTCGCTCGGCAGACGCTGTGCCGCGGGCATGTTCTCGGCCCATGGGTCGCGCCCGGCAAGCGCGTCGACCGCTGTGTGCAGCGTGAAATCGGCCGGGCTGATTTGGTCGAGGTCGGACCAATCCAACGGAAACGACACCGGTGTGCCTGGACGCAGGCGGGGACTATAGGCCGCGACCACAGTCGCGCCTCCCGCCCGCGTCGAATCCACGAACACTTTTCCTCCGCGATCTTCGACGATGAAAGCCGTTGTCGCCAAGGCAGGATCGAGCGCTTCAGCACGGGCGGCCAGCGCACGGGTGGCCGCCGCCACATCGTCGACCGGCGCGCTGTCGTCGATCGGCACGAACACATGCACGCCCTTCGCGCCGCTTGTCTTCACCGCGCCGGCCAACCCGCTATCCGCCAGAGCCTGGCGCACTACGAAGGCAACGGCCACCACTGCGTCGAAGTCGTCGGCCGGTGGGTCGAGGTCGAGTATCAAGTGCGTCGGCCGGTAGATGTTGTCGGCCAAGCCCAATGAGGGGTGGTACTCGACCGCACGCTGGTTGGCCAGCCACATCAGAGTGCGCCGATCGTCACAGAGCGGATAGTGCACTTCTCGTTTGGAGGCCTCAGCCCAGATCGGCACCGTCTTAACCCAGTCGGGGGTGTACTTCGGCGCGTTCTTCTGCATGAACGGTGCCTGCCCGCGAAGCACGCGCAACACGGTCAGCGGCCGGCCGACCAGGCCCGGCAACATCCGGTCCGCAATTGCGTCCAGATAATTGACCAGATCTCGCTTGGTCGCACCGGCATCCGGGCTCAGGGGCTGGTCGAGGTTGGTCAGATCGACCCCTGCGCGCTGCTCGCCGGCGCTCATATCCCGACCCTACGTGTGCGGATCGCCGACTCTGGGCACACGATTACTCTGATGTGCCACCCGCAGGCACAGGCGGAAGAAACGAGGCCAACCGTGGAGCCGATCTCACCCACCGATGCGTTGTTCCTCATCGGGGAGTCACGCGAACACCCCATGCATGTGGGATCGCTGCAGCTGTTTCAGCCGCCCGACGGCGCGGGGCCGGACTTCGTGCGCGACTCCTACAACGCAATGCTCGCCTGCACAGACGTCCAACCGATGTATCGCAAACGTCCGGCCTTCTTCGGCGGAGTCACCAATCTGGCTTGGTCGTTCGACAAGGATGTCGAGCTGGACTATCACCTGCGGCGCTCAGGACTACCGCAGCCGGGGCAGGTTCGTGATCTGCTCGAGCTGGTCTCCCGGTTGCATGGCAGTCTGCTCGACCGGCACCGGCCACTGTGGGAAGCGCACCTGATCGAGGGCCTGCAGGACGGCCGATACGCCGTCTATACGAAGTTCCATCACGCGCTGATGGATGGGGTGTCGGCGCTGCGGCTGATGCAACGGGCTTACACCCCAGACCCATCCGATGATGAGGTCCGCGTTCCGTGGAGTCTCGGTCGTCGTCCGCGTCGAGAGCCGACGCACCGGCCGTCGTTGTTGGCGCAGCTTGGCGGCGCAGCAGGTTCGGTGGCGGCGCTCGCTCCGTCGACACTCAAGCTGGCTCGCGCGGCGCTGCTCGAGCAACAGCTGACGCTGCCGTTCCGCGCGCCGCGCACGATGTTCAACGTGCGCATCGGCGGTGCTCGTCGAGTGGCCGCGCAGTCTTGGTCCATGGAGCGGATCAGAGCCGTCAAGTCGGCGGCCGGCGTGACCGTCAATGACGTGGTTCTGGCCATGTCGGCGGGCGCGCTTCGTGCCTACCTCCTTGAGCAGGACGCGTTGCCGGACGACCCGCTGATCGCGATGGTCCCAGTGAACCTGCGCAAGCAGGACGACGACCGAGGCGGCAACCTGGTCGGCACGTTCCTCTGCAATCTGGCGACCGACGTCGAGGACGCGACCGAGCGGCTCGAGATCATCAGTGCCTCGATGCACGGCACCAAGGATGTGTTCAAGCAACTCCCGCAAGTGCAGCAATTGGCGTTGTCCGCGTTCAACATTGGTGGGCTCGCGTTCGGCCTGATCCCCGGCTATCTATCCACCGCCGCACCGCCGTTCAACATCGTCATCTCCAACGTGTCCGCGGGTCGTGCCGAACCGCGCTATTGGCGCGGTGCCCGATTGGATGGCAACTACCCGCTGTCGATCGCGCTCGACGGCCAGGCGGTCAACATCACGGTCACCAACAACGCCGACAATCTGGACTTCGGTCTGGTCGGATGCCGTCGCAGCGTCCCGCATCTGCAGCGGCTGCTCGGACATCTGGAGACATCGCTGAAAGATCTCGAACGCGCGACCGGGGCCTAACGATTGTGTAGAGGCTCGGCCTCGACCCTCGCGTAAATAAACACGGGCGTGTTCTGGTGAAAGCTGATGTCGTCCATTACCTTTGCGGGCCCACGCCTGACCGCCGCCGCGGCGGCGGCGTGTTTGGTGCTGTTCGCCATCGGGGCGTCGTCGGCTTCGGCCGGGCCGGCTGCCGATGACCAGGGCTACGTCGACTCAACCGCGCGGTGCACGGCGCCGTCCACGGCAGTCCTTTTCGGCAGCACGGAGACCTCCAGAGTGGCTATCTGCAAGACCGCGGACGGTCAGTACGAATACCGCGGCGTGCGGCTAAGCGATGGCGCCAAGCTGATCGTGCCGGCCGCAGACTCCGGTAACGGATTCGTCGCCGAGAACGGCGAGATCAGCTATCTGGTGACAGCGAAGTCTCTGGTAGTCAGCGTGGGCCACAACGTGATTCGCGACGAGCCAATGGTGGACTTCCACCAGCCGGACGGGCCAGCAGCACCGCCGCCGAGCACAACAACTCCGACGACGCCGTTACCACCTCCGCTACCTGCCGAGGTCGGTGGCAGCGGACGCTAGAGCTTGGCGTCGACGGCGTCGGGCAGCGCCATCAGGAGCTTCTTGTCTGCCGTTAGCAGCGTGAGCCGCTCCACCTTCGCCTGGGCGACAAGGAGTGCGTCGAAGGGGTCCTTGTGCGGTAGTGCGGTGAGGTCGGACGCGAGAGTGTGGCGACGTGTGACGGGCAGATCGCGCAGGGCGGATCGCTCGATCGCGCCGTCGAGTTCGTCAGGCAGGTTGAGCTTGCCGATAGCCGCCTTAATAGCGAGCTCCCACGTGCTCGCTGCGGAGACGTAGACGGCTGCGTTTGCCGTGATCCGCTGCCTCGCATTGACGCCCAGCCGCGGACTGTCATCTAGCAGCCAAAGCAGGACATGGGTGTCCAGTAAGAGGCCGCTCATCCGATGCCGAACAGGGCGTTGAGGTCGTTGTCCGCATCGTCGAAGTGATCGGCGTCGTAGTCGAGTCGGCCGGAGAGTTCGCCGAAGACGATGTCGGTGCGCACGTGCGGGACGATGTCGGCGACCGGCTTCCCGGCGCGGGCGATCGTGATCGTCTCGCCGTTCTCGACGCGAGCGAGCAATTGCGACAAGTGGGTCTTCGCGTCGTGGATGTTGACCGTCGTCACGAAACCAGTCTACTAGACTTAGTCTAGTTGGACTAGGGCGTGGCGCATGCCTGCGGGCCGACCCGGGTCGAGTTCGCGTCGGCACACATCCCGCACCGCGTCCTCCTGGCCGCAGGGCCCGTACGTCGACAGGAGTTCCTTCAACAGCTCGTGGTGGCTCACCACCCTGACTTACCCACAGTGATAGTGAGGCACTCCACAGGCCGCGGACCTTACCGAGCGGTAAGTATCAGTGTACAGTTGTTCACCGAAGCGCGGCGTTACCGCGCTGGACAGGCACCGAAAGGACGAGTGACTGTGTCGTTTTCACTTGAATTGTCCGAGGACGTGATCCAGGTCAGGGACTGGGTCCACGAATTCGCCGCCACCGTGGTGCGGCCCGCGGCCGCGGAGTGGGACGAGCGCGAGGAAACCCCATGGCCGATCATCCAGGAGGCGGCCAAGGTCGGCCTCTACTCGATGGAGTTGTTCGCCACCCAAGCCGCTGAACCAACCGGTATCGGAATGCTGACCGTGTTCGAGGAGCTGTTCTGGGGCGACGCCGGCATCGCGCTGTCGATCCTGGGTACCGGGCTGGCTGCCGCATCCCTTGCCGCCAACGGCACACCCGAACAGATGGGGGAATGGCTCCCGCAGATGTTCGGTACGCCCGAGGATCCGCTGCTTGCGTCGTTCTGTTCGTCGGAACCCGGCGCGGGCTCTGACGTCAGCGCCATCCTCACCCGCGCCCGCTACGACGAGGCCAGCGACGAGTGGGTACTCAACGGCGTCAAGACCTGGGCCACCAACGGCGGAATTGCCAACGTGCACATCGTCGTTGCGTCGGTTCATCCCGAGCTCGGCAGCCGCGGGCAGGCGACGTTCATCATCCCGCCGAATACCTCAGGCTTCAAACAGGGACAGAAGTTCAAGAAGCACGGAATCCGCGCTTCGCACACCGCGGAAGTGATCCTCGAGGACGTCCGGCTCCCGGGCGGCCTGATCGTCGGCGGTAAGGACAAGTTCGACGAGCGAGTCGCCCGCATCCGCGAAGGCCAAAGTGCCGCAGGCCAAGCCGCGATGAAGACGTTCGAACGGACCCGACCCACCGTCGGCGCAATGGCGCTCGGGGTAGCCCGCGCTGCGTATGAGTACGCATTGGAGTACGCACAGCAGCGCGAACAGTTCGGCCGCAAGATCGCTGACTTTCAAGCGATTGCGTTCAAGCTGGCCGATATGAAGGCCCGCGTCGATGCCGCCCGGCTGCTGGTGTGGCGCGCTGGGTGGATGGCGCGAAACAACAAGCCGTTCACGAACGCCGAAGGATCGATGGCCAAACTCGTGGCCAGCGAAACCGCGGTCTATGTGACCGATGAGGCCATCCAAATCCTCGGCGGCAACGGCTATACGCGTGAATACCCGGTCGAGCGCATGCATCGCGATGCGAAGATCTTCACGATCTTCGAGGGCACCAGCGAGATCCAGCGGCTCGTCATGGGCAGGGCGATCACAGGGCTGCCCATCCGGTAGAAGCTACCCGGTCGGCGTAAACGAAAAGACAAGCACGACAAAGGCGGCGATCAACAACAGCCACGCCACGACCGGAACCAGAATCCCACCGCGGCGTCGCGCGGTGAAGAACGACAGCACGACCGCGACCACCGCGACGATGGGCGCCCCATATTGGATGAGGACGAAGCCCAGCTCGCCGGGACCCTGTCGCGGACAAGGTTGGTCGTTGCATCCGGCTGTGCCCATGATCTGCATGTACAGAAACAAGACCACCGCGACGGCGCCCGGAATCGTTGCCAAGGCCAGGACCCAGTTCGTGATGCGCCCGGCACGCCCCACCTCGTTGGTGTCTCGCCGGTCGATTGCGGTCACTGTCGCCGCGTACCCGACCGTGCGGCGTCTCAAACCGCGCGAATGCCCGTGTACACCAACAACAAACCGACGACCGCGAGGAAGCCGGCCATCAAAACGGCGTGCTGGCGTTCCATCCACTGCTTCAAACGCTCGAGTTGATGATCCACGCGCTCACCGGCGATGGCGTACGCGAGGATTGGCACCAGGACCGACGACCCGGCGATGACGGTGTAGTACGCGAC